>NZ_JBHXUW010000018.1:0-124745 GCF_042672475.1 Streptomyces sp. NPDC127177 | reverse complement strand
CTCCACGGGGGAGCGGTGGGCATCGCGCGTACCCGGAGCGGTCAGCCCAGGGCTCGTACGGGCAGGACGCAGTGGGCGGAAGTGGCGATGACCTCCGGGTCGCCGGCGAAGGAGCGCAGCGTCTCCTCGGTCACCGGAAGGCCCGGCGCCCCCTGCGGCCACGGTCGGGTGGCGAACATCGCCTGCACCTCGCCCTGTTCGCGTGCGGCCGCCAGCCACTCCGGCCGTGCGGGGTACTGGGCGGTGAAGTGGGGCAGCGTCAGGACGGCCTGACCCGCCTGGACGAGGAGTTTCACCGGGAGCCCCGGTGTCTCGTCGGCGCGCACGGGGGCGCCGCCGACCTGGAGGCCGCTGCGCTCCAGGGCGATGCGCATGGCGGCCTCGCCGGCCGCCGGGCCCTGCGATCCATCACCGAGCGAGTAGGCGAGCAGGAAGGCGACATCGCGTCCGTTGTGCGGATGCTCACCGCTCCAGCCGATCAGGGTGAGGGTGCCCAACTGGGCCTGGGTGAACGTACCGGTGGCTGTCTGGGGGGAGGTCATGTCCGGCACCCTAACCGGCTGTGACCGGTCCATCTCCATGCGTATCACCCGATCGGGGGAGAGTTGGGGGTATCGGCCGCGTGTTCCCCTCTCCGGCCGGAACGGACCGGCCCGGTGAGGCAATTAATCGGTTGACGCCACCGGGCCGCCGCGGACTATCGTGTGCGGCGTTACGGACGGCGGACAGGACGCCGCTGCCGGACCATGCGTGAAGCGGGAGGTGAGGACATTGATGACTGTCGTCGCGGTGGGCGCTGCCCACGAGCCGAAGCACATCGTTCCCACCCCCGTGGCCACCGGCTGACCTTCCACCAGACTTCTGCGCCGCCGTGCGCAGTGCCGGGGCCACCCTGTGAAGGGTTTCCCTTGTCTTTCCCGATCCCGACCTCTCCCTCTTCTTCCTCCCACCTCCCGCACCCGCTGGCCGCCTACGGCTGGGACGACGACTGGGCGGCCGAGTTCGCCCCGTACGCCGAGCAGGGGCTGCTGCCCGGACGTGTGGTCAGGGTGGACCGCGGACAGTGCGACATCGTCACGCCGCAGGGCACCTTCCGCGCCGACACCGCGTTCGTGGTGCCGCGCGACCCGATGCGGATCGTCTGCACGGGCGACTGGGCCGCCGTCGACCCCGAGGGCGACCCGCAGTTCGTCCGTACGCTGCTGCCGCGGCGCACGGCGTTCGTCCGCTCCACCTCGTCCAAACGCTCCGAAGGGCAGGTGCTCGCCACCAACGTCGACCACATCGCGATCTGTGTCTCGCTCGCGGTTGAGCTCGATCTGGGGCGGGTGGAACGCTTTCTGACCCTCGCCATGTCCAGCACGGGCGGTGACGCGCTGCTGCGCGACGGGGCGCCTGCCGGGGACGGGGCCGCCGAGACCCTGGTCGTCCTGACCAAGGCCGACCTCGTCCCGGACGCCGCCACGCTGTCCCACCTCGTCCAGGACGTCGAGCGCCTCGCCCCCGGCGTGCAGGTGCTGCCCGTCAGCTCCACCACGGGCGAGGGCGTCGACGTGTTCGCCGCGATCGTCTCCGGCGGTACGAGTGTGCTGCTCGGGGCGTCCGGCGCGGGCAAGTCCACCCTCGCCAACACCCTGCTCGGGCACGACGAGATGGAGGTGCAGGCCACCCGCGACATGGACGGCAAGGGCCGGCACACCACCACGACCCGCAACCTGCTGGTGCTGCCATCCGGCGGCGTCCTGATCGACACCCCGGGGCTGCGCGGGGTCGGCCTGTGGGACGCCGAGGCCGGCGTCGGCCAGGTCTTCTCGGAGATCGAGGAGCTGGCCCGGCAGTGCCGCTTCCACGACTGCGCCCACGAGGCCGAGCCGGGCTGCGCGGTGCTCGCGGCGATCGAGGGCGGATCGCTGCCCGAGCGGCGCATGGACAGCTACCGCAAGCTGCTGCGCGAGAACCAGCGCATCGTCGCCAAGACCGACGCCCGGGTCCGCAACGAGATCCGGCGCGACTGGAAGCGCAAGGGTGCCGAGGGTCGGGCCGCGATGGAGGCGAAGCGCGGCCGGGTCCGGTAGGCGGGGCCCTGGTCGACGTCCGAAAACCGCGAGTACGGCGGTGGGCGATGTCGCACACTGGACGGTGTGATGGACGAAGAGACCAGGTACGAGGCGGTGAGCAGCCGCGACGCGCGTTTCGACGGAGAGTTCTTCTTCGCCGTCGAGACGACCGGCATCTACTGCCGGCCGAGCTGCCCCGCCGTCACCCCCAAGCGGAAGAACGTCCGCTTCTACCCGACCGCGGCCGCCGCTCAGGGCAACGGCTTCCGGGCGTGCAGACGCTGCCGTCCGGACGCCGTCCCCGGCTCCGCCGACTGGAACGTCCGGGCCGATGTGGTCGGCCGCGCCATGCGGATGATCGGCGACGGCGTGGTGGACCGGGAGGGCGTCCCCGGTCTCGCCCACCGGCTCGGCTACAGCTCCCGGCAGGTGCAGCGGCAGCTCAACGCCGAGCTGGGCGCCGGACCCGTCGCCCTCGCCCGCGCCCAGCGCGCGCACACCGCCCGGGTCCTGCTCCAGACCACGGAGCTGCCCGTCACCGAGATCGCGTTCGCGGCCGGTTTCGCGAGCGTGCGCCAGTTCAACGACACGATCCGGCAGATCTACGCCCGCACTCCGAGCCGTCTGCGCACCGAGGCGGGCACCGGTCTCGGCGCCGCGGTGCGGGAGGGGCGCACCACCGGCATCCCGCTCAGGCTGGCGCACCGGGGGCCGTACGCGTCCCGCGAGGTCTTCGACCTGCTCGCCGCCGGGACGGTCGCCCGTATCGAGGAGGTCAGCGGCGAGCCCGGTGCCCGCACCTACCGGCGCACCCTGCGGCTCCCGTACGGCACCGCGGTCGTCGCCGTGGACGAGCACTCCGCCGGTTCCTGGCTGGAGGCCCGCATCCATCTCACGGATCTGCGTGATCTGACCACGGCGGTGCAGCGGCTGCGCCGGCTCTTCGACCTGGACGCCGATCCGTACGCCGTCGACGAACTGCTCGCCACCGATCCGCTGCTCGCCCCACGGGTCGCCGCCCGCCCCGGGCTGCGCTCGCCGGGCGCCGCGGATCCCGACGAGTTCGCCGTGCGCGCGCTGGTCGGTGACCGGGCGGCCGGCGAGCTCGTGGAGGCGTACGGGAAGCGGCTCGACGTGCCGTGCGGCGGGCTCACCCATGTGTTCCCGGAACCGGGTGTGCTGGCCGGTGCGGCGCCCGGCCCCCGGCTGCGGGCGCTGTCCGCCGCGCTGGCCGACGGCGTCGTACGGCTCGACGCGGGCGCCGACCGCGACGAGGCCGAGCGGGCGCTGCTGCGGCTGCCGGGCGTCGAACCGGCCACCGCGGCGCTGATCCGGATGCGCGCGCTGGGTGATCCCGATGTCGACCCGTACACGACGCCCGGCTCCGACCGGTGGCGGCCGTGGCGGTCCTACGGCGTACGCCATACGGAGTTCGCGGACCGCGCCTCCGCCTGAACCCGGGCCGGCCTGCCCGGAACGTCGGCCCCGCAACGTCGGCCCCGGAACGTCAGCCCCAGAACAACGCGCCCAGCCACGCCCCGGCCACCAGCAGACAGGCGAACAGCTCGGCCAGTACCGAGTAGCCGGATGCCCGCATCACCGAGCGGACCGAGGCCCAGCCCGCCCCCCGGCTGCCCAGCCGCATCCGCTCCGCCCCGTAGATCACACCCACGTACCCGATGACCGCGCCCACCACCGGGACGACGAAGAAGCCCGCGATCGCACCGATCCCGCCCAGCATCAGGGTCCTGCGAGGCGCACCCGACTCACGCGGGCGGCGCGGGGGCAGCAGCGGTTTCAGCGCCTGGCTCAGCAGCAGGAGTGCCGTGGCGCCGATGAGTACGGCCCAGGCGCCCGGGGTGTTGTCGGCCAGTGCCCACCACAGGACAGCGGCCCAGACGATCGCCTGACCGGGCACACCGGGCACCAGTACGCCGATCAGGCCGAGCAGCATGACGAGGCCCACGGCGACGAGCTGCCACACACTCATCTGACCAGCGTGCCGGAGTCCGGCCGGTCCCGCCCGTCGTCGTGACCCGCCCCGGGGTCCGTCGGCGCAGCTCAGAGGCGTACCGACGGGACCGGGATCCGTGGTTCAGGGGCGCGCCTCGCGGGACACCCAGCCCCGCTCGTAGGCGTGCCAGCCCAGCTGGAGCCGGGTCGACACCCCGGTCAGCTCCATCAGGCCCTTGACCCGGCGCTGCACGGTCCGCAGCCCCAGCTCCAGCTGTTTCGCCACGCTGGCATCGGTGAGCCCGGCCAGCAGCAGCGAAAGGATCTCCAGATCCGTCGGGTCGGGCCCGCTGTCGCCCTCCCGCACCAGACCGCTCCGGCCGAGCCGGAGCGGCATCGCCTCGCGCCACACCGCCTCGAACAGCCCCGTCAACGACTCCAGCAACCCCGAGGCGTGCACCACCAGGGCCGCCGGCTCCGCACCGCGCCCGGTCAGCGGCACCATCGCCAGCGTTCCGTCGGCGATGACCAGCTTCGTCGGTACCCGGTCCACGACCCGGCACTGCTCGTCACGGCTCAGCGCCGCAGACAGCTCCAGGATCCCGGACGGCACCGCGAGCACCTCGCGTTCGACCACCACCCGGAACGACACCCCCCGGGTGGCGGCCTGTTCCTCGGACTCGTTCTCCAGGCCACTGACCGCGATCGGGTTCCCGGTGACCAGGGCACACACCTCGCTCGTCGCGCCCAGCTGGAGCTGATGGAAGCGGTGCGCGACCGCGCTCGCGCCGGTGACCACCTCGACCAGGTCGTGGACGGCGGGTTCCGCGGCGTCCGCCCGGTACTCCTCGGCCAGCAGCACCGCCGCCAGCTCCGCCTGCTCCAGCTCGTGGCGCTGCTGCGTCAGCAGGGCGCCCAGTGCGACGCCGGGCGGCGCCGCCACCCATCGCCCGGTGCGGGCCGACGACTGGGCGGCCAGGCCGTGCTGCTCCAGCCGGCGCAGCGCCCGTTCGGTCTCCGGTTCGGGAAGCGCCAGCCGGTGCGCGAGATCGGAGACCTCGGCGGCTCCGAGCGCCACGAGCGCGCGGTAGGCCGACTCCTGCCTCTCGTCGAGACCTATGGCTCCCAGCATCCCCGGACCCCTCCCCGGACGCAGTGCTTCCGCGTGATGTCGTCCCGCGCGGCGGGCCTCCCGTGGCGGAAAGCGGCCACGGCGTAAACCCGCCGGGGCACATCATCGCTGTACCCCCCGTCCCTCTGCCAATGTGGCGCCACCGCAGCACCAACAACCTCCGGAACGTGGTGCTTCGTGCTGCCTGTTCCGGTTCTACCTGGGGAGAGCGATGCGTCCGATATCGCGTACGGCACTGGGGGCGGCAACCGCCGCCGTCCTGGCCGTCACGGTGATCGCGCCGTCCGTGGCAGCGCCACAGGGCGACACGACCGCGAAGAGACCGCTGACCGGCAGCGCGACGGCCGGGACGTCGAGCAAGCCGGTCACCGTGACGCTGGTCACCGGCGACAAGGTGCTGGTGAGCGAGGACGGTTCGGGGAACGCCTCGGCGACCGCACTCGCCCGCCCGGACGGCACCCTCCCCCTCGTGCAGACCCGCCGCTCCGGCAAGGACCTCTACGTCTACCCGGACACCGCCGTCACCGCTCTCGCCAAGGGCACGGTGGACGAGGAACTCTTCAACGTCACCGGCCTGATCAGGCAGGGTTACGACGACGCGCACGCGGACTCCGTACCGCTCATCGCCACCTACACCGGGGAGACCGCCCGTTCCGCGCCCGCCACCCCGCGCGGCGCCGAACGCGGACTCGCCCTCCCCTCAATCGGCGGGGTGGCGCTCAAGGCCGACAAAGCGAAGACCGCCGGATTCTGGGCGGACGTCACCGACACCCGCTCCCGCTCCGCCGCCGGGATGAAGAAGCTCTGGCTGGACCGCAAGGTCGAGGCCAGCCTCGACCGGTCCACCAAGCAGATCGGCGCCGACCTCGCCTGGGCGGCCGGCTACGACGGCAAGGGCACCAAGGTCGCCGTCCTGGACACCGGCGCCGACGCCGGACACCCGGACCTCAAGGGCCGGATCACCGAGTCGGAGAACTTCACCGACTCCGACACCACCGACGACCGCCAGGGCCACGGCACCCACACCCTGTCCACCGTGGGCGGCACCGGCGCGGCCAGCGGCGGCAGGAAGAAGGGTGTCGCCCCCGGCGCCGACCTGCTCGTCGGCAAGGTGCTCAACGACAGCGGCTCCGGCGACTCCTCGTGGATCATCGCCGGCATGCAGTGGGCCGTCGACCGCAAGGCCGACGTCGTCTCCATGAGCCTGGGCAGCCAGACGCCCACCGACTGCACCGACCCCATGAGCCTGGCCGCCGAGGAGCTCGGCAAGAGCAAGGACACCCTCTTCGTCATCGCGGCCGGAAACTCGGGCCCCACCCTCAACACCGTCTCCTCGCCCGGCTGCGCACCCAGCGTGCTGACCGTCGGAGCGGTCGACCGGGACGACTCCACCGCCCAGTTCTCCAGCCGCGGCCCCGCGATCGGCGCGCACACCCTCAAGCCGGAGATCGCCGCCCCCGGCGTCGACATCTCGGCAGCCGCGGCCGGCGGACGCGGGATCTACGCGTACCAGACGATGTCCGGCACCTCGATGGCCACCCCGCACGTCGCGGGCGCCGCCGCCATCGTCAAGGAACGCCACCCCGACTGGACCGCCCAGCAGGTCAAGGCGGCACTCGTGTCCTCCGCGAAGAGCGACATCCCCGGTGACGTACGCGAGACCGGCGGTGGCCGGGTCGACGTCAAGGCGGCCATCGACACGACGCTGACCGGTGCGCCGGCGGTCCAGGGCGGCACCTTCAACTGGCCGCAGGACAAGAGCGACCGCACCACGGTCCGCATCCCCTACACCAACTCGGGCACCCGGCCGGTCAAGTTGTCGCTGAAGCTCCGGAGCGTCACCGGCAACGACGGATCGGCGGTCCGCTCCGCCGTCGCCGCGCTCGGCGCGAAGAGCGTCACCGTGCCGGCCGGGGCCACGGTCCAGGTCCCGCTGGAGTTCGACCCGACCGCGAAGCTCCGGGACGGCCAGTACGGCGACGTCACCGGCCGGGTCGTGGCCACCGCCGGCGGCGGTACGAAGGTCTCCACGCCGTTCTCGCTGTACGTCGGCGCAGAGACCGTCACCCTGCGGATCAAGCTGATCGACGCCAACGGCGCGGCCGCCGAGGGCTCGTCGTCCGTGGACGTCATCGGTACCGACACCGCGAGCGGCGAGCGCCGCTTCAACGACGGATCGGGCGACCAGGTGTACCAGGTGCGCCCCGGGGCCTACTTCGTCTCCAGCTTCATCACATCGGCCGACCCGCAGGACGCCACCGGCGCCCTCGTCGGGTCGGTCGGCTACCTCGCCAGGCCGCAGCTGAACGTCACCGAGGACACCACCCTGGTGCTGGACGCCCGCAAGGCACACCGGATCAAGCTGAAGACCCAGGACCGCCCCACGGAGTCCCGCGGCACGACGCTCGCCTTCGGCCGCAGCTGGGACGATGTCTGGCTGCACTCCGGATCCATCACGGGCAGCGGCGCCGTCAAGGACTACCTGGTCGACATCCGGGGCAAGGCCCGGGACGGCGGCTTCGAGTTCGACAGCTTCTGGCGCGCGTACGCCCCGCAGATCGAGAAGCTCGCGGTCGTGGGCGGCGCCACCCTCCACCCCGTGTCCGCGTCCAGCGGCTCCGTCAACCTCGACGGTACGGGCAGGGCGGCACTCGTCGACGCGGGCACCGGCACACCGGAGGAGCTGAAGGACGCCGACGTCTCGGGCAGGATCGCGCTGGTCCTGGTCGGAGACGAGGGATCCGTGATCACCCAGGCGCGCGACGCCGCGGCGGCCGGGGCCGAGGCGGTCATCGTCCACCGCCCGTCCGCGGGCCCCTGGGTGCCGTCCGTCGGATACGGCGCGGCCCCGCTGCCCACGCTCGGCATCCGGGCGGACGAGGCGGCGGCGCTGACCGCCGCAATGGCTGCCCGGCCGGTCGAGCTGAGCTGGAAGGCGACGGCGGTCAGCCCGTACGTCTACAACCTGGCCTTCCCGGAGACCGGCACGGTCACCTCCGACCGCACCTACAAGGTCAAGGACAAGGCACTCGCCACGGTCGGGTCCACCTACGAATCCATGGGCGTGAAGACCGACTTCGTCGACACGCTCCTGGTCGCACGCCCCTACGGCGCCACGTTCGGCGTCGGCGGATTCAGTGACACCGTCGCCGCACCGGGCAAGCGCACCGAGTACTACTCGGCGGGCGACAGCACCTGGCAGCACGCGCTCTCCTCCAGCTTCCCCTGGGGCGAGTTCATGATGGACAGGTTCCGTACGTACAAGGCCGGTTCGAAGCGCACGGAGAACTGGTACCGGGGCGTCGTCGTCCCGTCCGCGCCCCGTGACGACCAGGGCGCGGAGCAGCTCGCGGCCGAGCGCCAGGACAATCTGATCGGCGTCGCCCCCGGCTTCTGGAGCGACAGCGAACACAGCGGTCTCCAGGGCTCGTTCGGGGACATGGGCAGTATGCGGCTCAGCAGTGGCGGCAAGGTGCTCGGTGAGTCCGGCTGGCCGTCCGGGGTGTTCACCGTCCCAGCCGGGGACGCCGCGTACGAACTCACCATGACGACGGCCAAGTCGGGGCAGCCCGCCGTCGTGTGGAAGCGTTCCACCGCCACCGAGACGACCTGGAAGTTCCGTTCGCACCGGGACGAGAACGTCTACTCGCAGGGCATCCCGCTGCTCTTTCCCGGCTACGACCTCCCGTCGGACGGCATGAAGACCCTGGCAGCGAAGGACGGTCAGAAGATCGGGCTGAGCGTCACGGGCCACGCCGGCTACACGCCCGGCAGGCTGACCGAGGCGAAGGTCTCCTACTCGTACGACGGCGGCGACACCTGGACCGGGGCCACGACCTCGCAGAAGGGCGGCCGTTGGACCGCGACCGTGAACCACGCGGGCGCGGCCGGCAAACCGGTCACCCTGAGGACCGAACTGACGGACGACAAGGGCAACTCCGTCGTCCAGACCGTGACCGGCGCCTACGCGGTGCGCTGACGCGGGATCACACCGGACCGGTCCGCCGGGCGTCCTTCCCGTGGGGGGTGGGGCCGCCCGGCGGACCTTTTCACCGGCGGGCCCCGGCCACATTTTCCGGATGAGCCGTTTTCGCGAGGCTCGCGCGGTGGACAATAAGGGCATGAGTCAGCAGGGGGAGAGGCCCGCCGCCCACGAGGACGACTGGTGGCGCAGGCTGTACGACGAATCGGCCCCGGACACCGGGGCGAGCCAGGCGGCCGACAGTCTCGATGACCGCTTCGACTCGGTGTCGGGCGCCGTGGGGGCCGGCGACCGCGAGGCGTACGGGGCCCCGACGGCGGTGCCCGAGCCGCGGGTGGCGCCGCCGGTGGCCGCCCGGCCGGTACAGGCGCCGCCCGGTCCGCCACTGCCGCCGCCACCGAGGGAACCCGTCCGAGCCCCGTGGGAGCCCCCGACCGGCACACCCCGCCCGCGCACCTTCGAGGCCCCGCCGCCCGAGCCTGAGCCCGAGCGTGCGCCTGAGCCGTCCCAGGCGCCCGCGCCTGAGTCCGAGCCAGTGCCTGAGCCCGCCCGGGCGGCCCCTCTTCCGGCGCCCGTCCCGGAGCCGGCGCCCGCGGCCGTACCGCAGCCCCCGCCGCCCGCCGATCCCCGGGTCGCCCAGAGCCTGCTGTCCGGTGGGCGGGTGGGGGAGCCGTCCGCGCCGGAGCCCCAGGCCCGGGTGTCCTCGCCGGCCGCCGCCGCTGCCGACCCGGCGCCGCCGTTGCCCAGACGGCCGGTCGTCGAGCGCACCGCGGACGAGCGACCCGATCCGGCCGTCCGGGCCGCCCCCGAGCCCCCGGCCGCCGAGGCGGCGGCGCACCGTCCCCCGGTCGCCCACGTGGGCGACCGACCGCCCACCTACGACGCCGAGCCCACCGCGCTGCCCGCCACCGACCCCCGCGAGATCCACGCCCTCGTCGCCGACACCGTGCTCGACGGCGCCAGCTACGGGACGTACACCCTGCGGGCCGCATCCGTGCGCGGCGACTCCGCACGGTTCCGGGGCGAGCCCCGGCGCGACGCGCTGCTCACGGTGCGCTTCGGCACCGCCGAGAACGCCCTCGTCCTGGTCGCCGTCGCGGGTGGCGCCCGTACCGCCGAGGGCGTGCACCCGGCCGCCGCCGACGCCTGCCGATGGATCGGCGAAGCCGTCGGACGCAGCCACGCCCGGCTCTCCGAGGACATAAGGGCCGGCCGCCGCGCCGACCTCAAATCGGGTCTGCACCGCCTCGCCGACCGCAGCTACGGCAAACTCCGCGCCCGCGCCGCGGAACTGGGCCTGGAGCCGCACGAGTACACGGCCGGTCTGCGCTGCCTCCTGCTGTCAGCCGATCCCGACTGCCGGACCCGGGTCTTCTTCGGCGTCGGCGGTGGCGGACTCTTCCGGCTGCGGGACGGCAGCTGGCAGGACATCGAACCGGCTGTGCCGCACACCGGTGAGGTCACCGGCGAGGGCGTCGTCGGCTACGGCTCCGCGTCACCCGGGGACGCGCCCGAGAGCGGACCCGACGGCGAGCGGCTGACGATGGACCTGGGGATCACCACCGCCCCGTCCCCGTACGTCGAGGGCCCGGTCCCGCCACCCGCCGAACCGTTCCGGTTCCGCGCCTCGGTCGCCCGGCCGGGCGACACTCTGCTGCTGTGCAGCAGCGGTCTGGCCGATCCGCTGCGCGGCGAGCCCGCGCTGGCCGACGAACTCGCCGAACGCTGGGCACCGGGCCCCGCGCCGGGCCTCGCGGCGTTCCTCGCCGACACCCAGCTCAGGGTGAAGGGGTACGCCGACGACCGGACGGCGGTCGGCGTCTGGGAGGCGTAACCGCGCGGGCCGTGGGTTGATGGACTCCGGAGAACCCGTCCGGCCGAGGTTTCGCGCCCCGGGGTCCGGACAGCCGAACGTGCACGGAGCACAGGCAGAGGGAGTAGGCACCCATGGCCAAGCAGAACGTGTCGGAGCAGTTCGTCGACATCCTCGCCCGGGCGGGCGTCAAACGTCTCTACGGGGTCGTCGGCGACAGCCTCAACCCGGTCGTCGACGCCATCAGGCGTCACTCGGACATGGACTGGATCCAGGTCAGACACGAGGAGACGGCCGCGTTCGCCGCCGGGGCCGAGGCACAGATCACCGGCACGCTCGCGGCCTGCGCCGGATCGTGCGGTCCGGGCAACCTGCACCTCATCAACGGGCTCTACGACGCCCACCGCTCCATGGCCCCCGTGCTCGCGCTCGCCTCGCACATCCCGTCGAGCGAGATCGGCCTCGGCTACTTCCAGGAGACCCATCCGGAGCTGCTCTTCCAGGAGTGCAGCCACTACAACGAGATGATCTCCAACCCGCAGCAGATGCCGCGGCTGCTCCAGACGGCCATCCAGCACGCGATCGGCCGGGGCGGCGTCAGCGTCGTCTCGATGCCGGGCGACATCGCCTCCCAGGCCGCGCCGGAGAAGACCATCGAGCATGCCCTGGTCACCTCCCGGCCCACCGTGCGGCCGGGTGACGACGAGATCGAGAAGCTCTGCCGGATGGTCGACGAGGCCAAACGGGTGACGCTGTTCTGCGGCAGCGGAACGGCGGGCGCGCACGCCGAGGTCATGGAGTTCGCCGAGCGGGTGAAGTCCCCGGTCGGGCACGCGCTGCGCGGCAAGGAGTGGATCCAGTACGACAACCCGTACGACGTCGGCATGAGCGGTCTGCTCGGTTACGGCGCCGCCTACGAGGCCACCAACGAGTGCGATCTGCTGATCCTGCTCGGCACGGACTTCCCGTACAACGCCTTCCTGCCCACCGATGTGAAGATCGTCCAGGTCGATGTGCGGCCCGAGCACCTGGGACGCCGCTCCAAGCTCGATCTGGCGGTCTGGGGCGATGTCCGGGAGACGCTTCGCTGTCTGACCCCGAGGGTGAAGGCGAAGACCGACCGCAAGTTCCTCGACCGGATGCTGAAGAAGCACGCCGACGCGCTGGAGGGCGTGGTCAAGGCGTACACCCGCAAGGTCGAGAAACACGTCCCGATCCACCCCGAGTACGTGGCCTCGGTGCTGGACGAGATCGCCGACGAGGACGCCGTGTTCACGGTGGACACCGGTATGTGCAACGTCTGGGCGGCCCGCTATCTGACCCCCAACGGCAAACGCCGGGTGATTGGTTCGTTCAGCCACGGGTCGATGGCGAACGCGCTGCCGCAGGCCATCGGGGCGCAGTTCACCGACCGTAACCGGCAGGTCGTCTCGATGTCCGGGGACGGCGGCTTCACCATGCTGATGGGCGACTTCCTCACCCTCGTGCAGTACGACCTGCCGGTGAAGGTGGTGCTGTTCAACAACTCCTCGCTCGGCATGGTCGAACTGGAGATGCTGGTCGGGGGGCTGCCGTCGTTCGGCACGACCAACAAGAACCCGGACTTCGCGGCCGTCGCGCGCGCCTGCGGGGCGTACGGCGTACGGGTCGAGAAGCCCAAGCAGCTCGAGAGCGCCCTCAAGGACGCCTTCAAGCACAAGGGCCCCGCGCTCGTCGATGTCGTCACCGACCCCAACGCGCTGTCCATCCCACCGAAGATCAGCGCGGACATGGTGACGGGATTCGCGCTCTCCGCCAGCAAGGTCGTGCTGGACGGGGGAGTGGGCCGGATGCTCCAGATGGCCCGCTCCAACCTCCGCAACGTGCCCCGGCCCTGAGCCCTTCGGTGCGGACCGGGCCGGGGCGGCCGCTCACGCCGGGGTCAGCCGCACCGTCAGGATCTGGAACGGCCGCAGCGCCACGACGAGACCGTGCTCATCGGTCGTCGCCGTGTGCAGCGGCCGTTCCAGCAGGTCGGTGATCCGGGCCGCGACGACGGGGAAGGAGACCCGGAGCGTCGCATCGGCCCGGCCGCCCGCCGACTCGTAGAGCCGGACGATCACATCGCCGCTGCGGTCCTCGGCGAGCTTCACCGACTCCACGGTCACCGCCGGACTGCCCGTCGACACGAGGGACGGCACCGCCGGGGCGACCGCGGCGCGCAGCGGCAGATTGAGCGCCAGCCCCTCCCGTACCGCATCGGTGATCCCCACGCCCGGCGCCAGCGCGTAACGGAACCGGTGCGTACCGAGGTCGGTCTCCGGGTCGGGGCTGTGCGGGGCGCGCAGCAGCGTCAGCCGGACGGTCGTGCCGAGGCCCCCCGGGTGCGGGGTCCGGGTCACCTCGTGTCCGTACGTCGAGTCGTTGAGCAGGGCGATGCCGTACCCGGGCTCGGCGACCCGCAGCCAGCGATGGGCGCAGATCTCGAAACGGGCCGCGTCCCAGCCGGTGTTGTCGTGCGTCGCCCGGTGGACGTGACCGAACTGGATCTCGGACGTGGACCGTTCGGCATGCACATCGAGCGGGAAAGCCGCCTTGAGGACCTTCTCCGACTCCTGCCAGTCCACCTCGGTCTCGACGTCGACCTGCCGGGCCCCCGCGGCCAGCCGGATCTCCTGCACGATCCGGGACGCGCCGAAGGCCCGCTCCACGCGCACGGCCGCCCGCAGCGGCCCCTCCTCCACCACCTCCACCCGTTCGGCGTCGGTCAGATCGGTGCGCGAGCGGCGGTAGTGGGCGTCGATGTCCCAGGCGTCCCAGTTGTTCGGGTGATCCGGGTGCAGCTGGAGGAGGTTGGCACGTCGGCCGGGGACGAGGACCTCGCGGCCCGCCGCCAGATCGCGGACGGAGGTGATCAGTCCGTCCCGGTCGACGGTCACGCGCAGCAGTCCGTTGTCGAGCACGGTCTCCTCGCCCGGGGAGACGGCCGCCGAGACCGGGTGCTCCGGGACCGCCGCACCGTCCAGCGGCCCCGCCCCGAGCCCCGGCGCCTCGGCGAGAACGGCCGTGCGGCCGTCTCCCAGCGGCTGCACCCGGGCCCCGGACGGCAGCACCGAACTCGCCTCGGCGTCCAGTTCGACGACGTGACCACGTCCGTACGGGGAGGAGTTGAGCGCCACCAGTCCCTCGGCCGTGCCCAGCGCGGCCACCGCGTCCGCCACCAGGTCGGCCAGCTCCTCACGTACCCGCTCATAGATGTCACGGGCCTCGCGGTGCACCCAGGCGATCGACGAGCCGGGCAGGATGTCGTGGAACTGGTGCAGCAGGACCGTCTTCCAGATCCGGTCCAGCGCCTCGTACGGGTAGCGGTACGACGGCGACCGAAGGGCTGCCGCCGTCGCCCACAACTCGGCCTCCCGCAGGAGGTGTTCGCTGCGGCGGTTGCCCTGTTTCGTCTTGGCCTGAGTGGTGTACGTCGCCCGGTGCAGCTCCAGGTACAGCTCACCGGACCAGACCGGTGCCTGCGCCCCGTACTCCTCCTCGGCCGCGGCGAAGAACGCCGACGGCTTCTCGATCTCGACCCTCGGGGAGCCCTCCAGATCGGAGAGGCGGCGGGCCTTCTCCATCATCTCCCGGGTCGGACCGCCGCCGCCGTCGCCCCAGCCGAACGGCAGCAGGGAGCGGGTGGCCCGCCCCTTGTCCCTGAAGTTCTTCTCGGCATGGGCGAGTTCGAGTCCGTGGAAGTGGCCGTTGTAGGTGTCGGCGGGCGGGAAGTGGGTGAAGATCCTGGTGCCGTCGATGCCCTCCCACCAGAAGGTGTGGTGCGGCATGGGGTTGGTCTGGTTCCACGACAGCTTCTGTGTCAGGAACCACCGGATGCCTGCGAGCGCGGCGAGCTGCGGGAACGCCGCGGTGCAGCCGAAGGAGTCCGGCAGCCAGATCTCCTCGGTCTCCACGCCCAGCTCCTGCTCGAAGAACCGCTTCCCGTGCACGATCTGCCGGGCCAGCGCCTCACCGCCCGGCATGTTGGCGTCGGACTCCACCCACATCGAACCGACCGGTTCCCACTGCCCGTCCGCCACCGCCCGCACGATCCGTTCCCAGATGTGCGGCTGGTGTTCCTTGACCCAGGCGTACTGCTGGGCCTGTGAGCAGGCGAACACCAGCTCCGGGTAGTCCTGGGCGAGCGCGGTGACGTTGGCGAAGGTGCGGGAGGCCTTGCGTACGGTCTCGCGCAGCGGCCACAGCCACGCCGAGTCGATGTGCGCGTGTCCGGTGGCCGAGATCCGGTGCGCGCTCGCCGAAGCCGGCCTGGAGAGGACATCCACCAGCTCGGCCCGTCCGGCCGCCGCGGTGCCGGACACATCGTGCAGGTCGAGGGCGTCGAGCATCCGCTCCAGCGCCCGCAGGATCTCGTGCCGCCGCGACCGTTCGCCGGACAGCTCCCGCATCAGTTCGGACAGCACCTCGATGTCCAGGACGAGATGCCAGACCTCCTCGTCCAGCACGGCGAGGTCGGCGGAGGCGAACCGGTAGAGCGGATCGTCCCCAGCCGTGAGGACGTCCCCGAGCGGCGTCGGCTCGAAGCCGTGCTCCAGCACCGCCGGGTTGGCCGCCGCCTCCAGGAGCAGCGAGACCTGCTCACCACCGGTGGCGGGCGCGCCGACGGTCAGATGCCGGTTGCGGGGATGGACGCCCTTGAGCGGGACGCCCCCGGCGTCGTACAGCATCCCCTCGGCCTGGAAGCCGGGAGCCTGACCGGAGAACCCCGGATCCACCACCACCTCGACCCTGAGCCCGGCCCATTCCTGCGGTACCGCACCATCGAGCCGGAACCAGCTGGTGGTCCATGGGCTGCCCCAGGCGGTACCGGCCGTGAACGGTTCGTACCGCGCGCCGAGCGCCTCCGCCACCGGAACCGGCTCACCCGGCGCATGCCACACCGCCAGCGTGAGCGGGGTCCGCGCCGCGTACTCGGCGGGGCGGATGAACTGGCGCAGGGCGCGCTCCAGGCGGCCCTCCACCAGCGAGCTGTCGTCGTGCATGCTGCTCCTCTTCATCGACGCCTGCGCACGGTCGAGGGCTTGCATTCCCCGGTGGTGGGCATCCACCCGTCGCCGTCCGACGACGTCGCACTGCCGGCCCGCGACGACTCGCGCGCCCGAGGCTGACGTTACGTCAGGTCAGCGTGTGCGACGACCTCTTGGCACCCCTAAAGCAATGTGACATATTACTGACGTGTTCACGAGACAGCCTTTGGATGTTGTCGTTGTCGGGGCCGGAGTGGTCGGCGCCGCCTGTGCCTACTACGCGGCCCGGTCGGGACTCTCGGTCGCGGTGGTGGACCGCGGACCGGTCGCCGGTGGCACCACCGGGGCGGGGGAGGGGAATCTCCTGGTCTCCGACAAGCCGCCGGGACCGGAGCTTGCCCTCGCGCTCCTCTCGGTCTCCCTCTGGCGCGAACTTGCTCAAGTGCTGCCCGAGGAGATCGAGTTCGAGGAGAAGGGCGGTCTGGTGGTTGCCGCTGACGAGTCGTCCCTGGCCACTCTGACCGCCACCGCTGCCGGGCAGTCCGAAGCGGGGGTGCGGACCACCTCGATAGCCCCGCACGAGCTGTCCGGGGTCGAACCGCACCTCGCGCCCGGCCTCGCGGGCGGAGTCCTCTATCCGCAGGACTCACAGGTACAACCCGCCCTGTCGGCCGCCCATTTGATCCGGGCCGCGCGCGAGGCCGGTGCGCGGGTCCAGTTGGGGGAGGCGGTCACCGAGGTGCTGACCGGACCGACGGGCGCGGTGCGCGGTGTGCGGACCGGTGGCGGTGATCTGCTCGCTCCCGCGGTGGTCAACGCCACGGGCGTCCGGGGCGGCGAGCTCGCCGCACTCGCGGGTGTGGAACTGCCCGTGCTGCCCAGGCGCGGGTTCGTCCTGGTGACCGAGCCACTGCCTCCGCTGGTCAGGCACAAGGTGTACGCGGCGGAGTATGTGGCCGACGTGTCCAGCGGTTCGGCCGCTCTGCAGACCTCGCCCGTCGTGGAAGGCACCCGGGCCGGACCCGTACTGATCGGTGCCAGTCGTGAACGGGTCGGCTTCGACCGGACGTTGTCCGTGCCGGTGATCAGCAGGCTGGCCGCGGCGGCTGCCGCCCTCTTCCCCGTCCTGGCCGAATCCCGCGTGATACGGGCCTACCACGGCTTCCGCCCCTATCTGCCGGACCACCTGCCGGCCATCGGACCCGACCGGCGGGTACCCGGCCTCTTCCACGCCTGCGGCCACGAGGGCGCGGGTGTCGGGCTTGCGCCCGCTACGGCGGTACTGGTCCTCGCGGCGATCCGCGGGGAGGGATGCGCCGTGGACCCCGACCCGTTCCGCCCCGACCGGTTCGACGCGGCGCCCGGATCCGGGGAGTGAACCGTGGGCCGGTGGTGGCCCCGCCCCGTCGGCCGCCGGCGAGTCCGCCCGCCTGAACCGCCGCCTGCCTGAACCGCAGCCTGCCTGAACCGCAGCCTGCCTGTCCGTCCCGCTGCCTGTTCGCCCGCCTGTCCGCCCTGCTGTCCGTTCGCCCGCCTGCCCGTCCGTCCGCCGAGTCAGGAGCCCTGGTGAAACCCATCCGCAGACGCACCACCGGTCGCACACCGGCCCGCCCGGCCGGAGCCGATCCCGGCCCGGGGTTCGAGATCACCTTCGACGGACGGCCGGTCCCCGTCCTGCCCGGCCAGAGCATCGCCGCGGCCCTCTGGGCGGCCTCCATCCTCAGCTGGCGCACCACGAGGGTGAACGGACGGCCGCGGGGTGCCTTCTGCGGCATCGGTTCCTGCTTCGACTGCCTGGCCACCGTGAACGGACAACCCGGCCGGCGGGCCTGCCTGCTGCCCGCCCACCCCGGCGACGCGGTCACCACCCAGGAGGGAGACGGGCATGCCGAGCTCCTCCGCTGAGCCCCCCTTCGCCGAACTCGCCGTGGTGGGCGCGGGACCGGCCGGACTGGCGGCGGCGGTCACCGCTGCCGACGGCGGACTCGATGTGGCCCTGCTCGACGCCTCGCTCGCACCGGGCGGCCAGTACTACCGAGCCCCGGCCCCCGGCCTCGGCGCCACCGGACCCGCCCGACTGCACCACGGCTGGGCGCACTTCACCGCGCTCACCGCCCGCCTCGACCGGCACCGCGAAACGGGGCGGGTCCGCCACCTCGCCGAACACCAGGTGTGGGCCGTGGAACGGACCGGAACGGACTGGACCCTGCACGCCGTCACCGGCCCCGACGGCAGGCGCCCGGCCACCCTCCGCGCCCGCCGCCTGCTGATCGCCACCGGTTCCCACGAACGCCAGCTCCCCTTCCCCGGCTGGACCCTGCCGGGTGTCGTGGGTGCGGCGGGTGCGCAGGCCATGCTCAAGTCGGGGCTCGTACTGCCCGGACGGCGCATCGTCGTCGCGGGCAGCGGTCCGCTGCTGCAGGCCGTCGCGGTGTCCCTGGCACGAGCGGGTGCACGGGTGCCCGCGCTGGTGGAGGCCGCCGGATACGCGGCGTACGGACGAGCGCCCCTGGCGCCGGCCGCCGACCCCGGCCGGCTCCGCGAAGGGCTACGGCTCGGCGCGGCACTGGCGCGCCACCGGGTACGGATGCTGACCCACCGCGCGGTCACCGCGGTGCACGGCACCGACCGGGTGGAGGGTGTCACCGTCAGCCGTCTGGACCGCGCATGGCGTCCACTGCCCGGGACCGGACGCCGTATCGACTGCGACACCCTGGCCGTCGGCCACGGCCTGGTACCCCAGCTGGATCTCGCCGTCGGCCTCGGCTGCGCGACCCGGTGGGGCACGGACGGGTCGGCCGCCCTGGTGCTCGACGAAGAGCTGCGCACCACCGTGCCCGGCGTCTGGGCCGCGGGCGAGACCGGGGGCATCGGCGGTGTGCACCTCGCGCTCACGGAGGGGGAGCTGGCCGGGCTCTCGGTGACCGGCGAGGCGCGGGGCGGGAGACGGGAACGGGACGCGCGCCGGGCGACCGCGTTGCGCCGGGCCCGCCGCCGGATGCGTGCGTTCGCCGACCTGATGGGCACCGTGCACCGGCCCGGGCCCGGCTGGACCGAGTGGCTCGCCGCGGACACGGAGGTCTGCCGTTGCGAGGAGGTCACCACCGGAGCGATCCGGACAGCCGTCGATGAGCTGGGCGCCGGGGACAGCCGAACGGTCAAACTCCTCACCCGGGCCGGAATGGGCTGGTGCCAGGGCCGGACATGCGGATTCGCGGTACGGGGGCTGGCCGGCTGCGCCGCCGGGGCCGGATCCCCCGACCGCCGTCCGCTCGCCTGCCCGGTCCCGCTGGCCGCGCTCGCCCGCGCCGCCCGTCCCGAGGACGGGTGAGGTCCCGCAACGCCCGCGCGCCCCGGCCCAGTTCCGTCCTTCTACGCCCCTGCAACGCCCTCTCACATCCATCAAGGAGAGCAGATGCCGATGAACACCCCCGTACGGAACCGCCCCTGGCGGGGCGTCATGGTCGCCACCCCGCTCACCCTGCGCGAGGACCTGTCCATCGACTACGACGCGTACGCCGCCCATGTCCGCGACCTCGTCGGAGCCGGCTGCGACGGGGTGGTGCCCAACGGCTCGCTGGGGGAGTACCAGACCCTCACGGACCAGGAGCGCGAGCGGGTGGTGCGCGTCGCCGTCGAGGCCGCCGGGGACGGGGCCGGGGTCATGCCCGGGGTCTCCGCCTACGACAGCGTCCGGTCCAGGCGCCGTGCCGACCTGGCCGCCGAAGCGGGGGCCGGTTCCGTCCTGCTGCTGCCGCCCAACGGCTACTCGTGCGAGGACGACGCGGTCCGGGCGCACTACGCCGAAGTCGCCAAGGCGGGCCTGCCGGTCGTCGCGTACAACAATCCCTACGACACCAAGGTCGATCTCACCCCTCGGCTGCTCGCCCAGCTCCACGCGGACGGATCCATCGTGGCCGTGAAGGAGTTCAGCGGCGATGTCCGCAGGGCCTACGAGATCGCGGAGGAGGCGCCCGGGCTCGATCTGCTGGTCGGCGCCGACGACGTCCTGCTGGAACTCGCCCTGGCCGGTGCCGTCGGCTGGATCGCGGGCTGTCCCAACATGCTGCCCGCCGGCTGCGTCGACCTGTACCGTGCCGCCGTCTCCGGAGACCTGGAGACCGCCCTGCCGCTCTACCGGAAGCTGCACCCGCTCCTGCGATGGGACTCCAAGCCGGAGTTCGTCCAGGCGATCAAGGCGTCGATGGACATCGTCGGGCGGCACGGCGGCCCCACCCGGCCGCCCCGGCTGCCGCTGGGCGCCGAGGCCGTGGCTGCCGTGCGCGCCGCCACCGAGAAGGCGCTCGCGGAGGGACTGGACCGAACCGGCCGCGGCATCCGCACAGCGCCCCGCGGTTCCGCAGCCGGCACCGCGGCCCCGTAGAGCCGCAGACCCGTAGACCCGTAGACCCGAAGAAAGGGGGAGGCGTGCGCACACGCCACGTATTCCACGCCGTCGACTCGCACACCGAGGGCATGCCCACCCGTGTCATCACGGGCGGGGTCGGTACCCTGCCCGGCGCCACCATGGCCGAACGGCGCACTCACTTCATGGCGCACCGCGACGCGGTGCGCACGCTGCTCATGTACGAGCCGCGCGGCCACGCAGCCATGAGCGGCGCCGTCCTCCAGCCGCCGACCCGCCCCGACGCCGACTTCGGGGTCCTGTTCATGGAGGTCTCGGGCTGTCTGCCGATGTGCGGACACGGCACCATCGGCGTGGCCACCGTGCTGGTGGAGACCGGGATGGTCGAGGTCACCGAACCGGTCACCACCGTCCGGCTGGACACCCCGGCCGGACTCGTCACCGTGGACGTCCGGGTCAAGGACGGAGCCGCCACCTCCGTCACCCTCACCAACGTCCCCGCCTTCAGCGCCGGACTCGGGCTCACCGCGGAGGTGCCCGGCCTCGGCACGGTCCCCTACGACCTCGCCTACGGCGGCAACTTCTACGCCATGGTGCGGCTGGCCGACCTCGGCCTCCCCTTCGACCGGTCACGCGGGAACGAACTCCTGGCGGCGGGGCTGGCCCTGATGGACGCGGTCAACGCACGCGACCGTCCGGTCCACCCGCTCGACCCCGGCATCCACGGCCTCAAACACGTCCAGCTGATCGCACCCGGATCCGACGCCGTCCGCTCCCGGCACGCCATGGCCATCCACCCCGGGTGGTTCGACCGGTCGCCGTGCGGCACCGGCACCTCCGCACGCATGGCCCAACTGCACGCGCGGGGCGAACTCCCCCTGGAAGCCGACTTCGTGAACGAGTCGTTCATCGGTACGTCCTTCACGGGCCGGCTCGTCGCCGAGACCACCGTGGGGACGCTGCCCGCCGTCGTCCCCACCGTCACGGGACGCGCCTGGATCACCGGAACCGCCCAGTACTTCCTCGACCCCGCCGACCCGTTCCCCGAAGGGTTCCTGCTCTGAACACCTGACCGGACGAACGGTCTCCGGACCGGCCCGGCCCCGGACCTCTCCACCGGCCCGGCCCGGACTTCTGCCACCGCGGGGCCGGGCTGTAAGGCAACGTGACATTGTATTCTGGTCCTCCGCACGGTGCTGGAGGAACAGACATGGCCCGCCTGACGTCGCTCAACGTGATCTCGGCGCAGGAGCATCTGCGCGACCAGGTGGCGCACGCGCTTCGGGCGGCGTTGATCTCCGGCGAGTTGAGGCCGGGCACCGTCTACTCCGCGCCCGCGCTCGCCTCGGAGTTCGGTGTCTCCGCGACGCCCGTCCGCGAGGCGATGCTCGATCTGGCCCGGGAAGGACTCGTCGAGGCCGTCCGCAACAAGGGCTTCCGGATCACCGAGCTGACCGACCAGGACCTCGACGACTTCACCGAACTCCGCGCCATGATCGAGGTTCCCACCGTCGGCCGGATCGCACGGATGGGCCTGACGACCGAGCTGGAGGCGCTGCGGCCCGTCGCGCTGGAGATCGTCGCGGCCGCACGCAGGCACGACATCCTGGGCTACCTGGAGGCGGACCGCCGCTTCCACCTCGCCCTGCTCGGGCTCGCCGGGAACCGTCGACTGGTCGAGGAGGTCGGCGAACTGCGCAAGCGTTCCCGGCTGTTCGGGCTGAACAGGCTGGCCGAGTCCGGACAGCTGACGGTCTCGGCCGAGGAGCACGTGGAACTGCTGGATCTGGTGGTGGCCGGTGACGCGCCGGGAGCCGAGGCCTGCATGCTCGCCCATATGTCCCACGTCCGGTCCCTGTGGGCCGGCGGCAGGCGGGCCGACGCCGAGCCCGAAGGCGTACCGGCCGCCAAGGCCTGAGAGTCGGCGGTCCGGGACGGCGGCCTCCTCAGCTCTCCACCGGCTCCGCCCACCCCTGGCCTCCATGTCGTCGGGCTGGAGGCACGGACCGGCTCCACGGTGAGCCCCTGTCCCGGCTCCGGTACGCCGTCCGCGTAGGCCCCGGCACGTGCCTGCGTGCAGTCGTGCCGATCCATCTCCGGCATGGGGCCGCTGCCGCAGAGGCGCCGGCGGCGGTGGAACCCGTTGCCGGGGACGATCGCCTCCTCGGGCGGCATCGGCAGCACACCCCAGTCGTGCGGGCCCTCGGCGATGACCCGCGTGGCGGCCCGGTGGAAGTCACCTGAGCCGCACGCCCGGACGCAGCGCCTCGATGCCTCCGGTGCGGCGGGCACTCCTCGGGATGTCCCGGAATCGGCCGCAAGCAGGCTGCTGCGAGCGCGAGTTGGCGCGTAGATGAATCTGCGCGCAGCACCTTCCGAAGAACATGTGACATGTGCCATTGTACAGACGGTTCGCGATCGAAGTCGTGTCCATGCCAGGCGTCTCGAGTGGTACATCCCCGGCCCCCGGCATCACCCGCGACCATCCCCCACGGCCGCGCACCGTCGCGCGGCCACCATTCCGCTGGGAGGCGGCACGTGAAGAACCGAACGGTTCGTCAGAGATTCACCGGCCTGTCCACCGTGGTGCTGGCAGCCTGTCTGGGTGTCGGCATGCTCGCCGCACCGAGCCGGGCCGCCGGCGCCCACCCCGCCGCAACGGCCGCCGTCAGCACAACGGCCGCCCTATCCAGGGGTGTTCACCCGAAGGCCCCGAACGCGGGTGTCCCGAGCTCGAGCACCCCCGATCCGGGCGGCCCCGCCGCGCAGGCACTCACCGCCCCCGTCCAGGACGCCGCCCACCTGGCCGGCACGGCACTGAAGCCCGCCGACCGGGCTCCGCAGACCGCCTCCAAGGACGCGCTACGGCGCGACTACGACGACCCGGGTACATCGGCGCCGAGCCACCCGGCCCCCTCGATGAGGGCGAAGGCCCGCTCCGCGGCGAAGTCGGCCGGAACGGGCGCGGCCGCCGCGTGTTCCGTCGCCGACTTCACCAGCCGCACCGGAAGCGCCCTGGTGCAGCAGGTCAAGTCGTCGACGACCGACTGCGTCAACACCCTGTTCGGCGTGAAGGGCGATGACGGATACCTCGCCTTCCGCGAGGCCCAGATGGTCAGCATCGCCAACGCCCTGCGCGACGGATCGGCCGCCTACCCGGGTGACAGCAGCACCGGCATGCCGCAGCTGGTGCTCTTCCTCCGGGCCGGCTACTACGTGCAGTACTACGACCCCGGCACGGTCGGCGGCTACGGTGCCGCGCTCCGGACCGCCATCCAGGGCGGGCTCGACGCCTTCTTCGCCTCCGCGCACTCCCGCGATGTCACGGACGCCAACGGCGAGACCCTGGCCGAGGCCGTCACCCTCATCGACAGTGCCGAACAGAACGCCCGCTACCTGTACGTCGTCAAGCGGCTGCTCACCGGCTACGACTCCTCGTACGACAGCTCCTGGTACATGCTCAACGCCGTCAACAACGTGTACACCGTGACCTTTCGCGGTCACCAGGTGCCCGAGTTCGTCAGTGCGGTCCAGGCCGACCCCGGCCTGCTCGACTCGCTCGCCGGCTTCGCCCGTGACCACCTGGACCTGCTGGGCACCGACCGGTCCTACCTGACCTCCAACGCGGGACGTGAGCTGGCGCGCTTCCTCCAGGAGGAGCCGCTGCGGCCCAAGGCGCGCCCGCTCGTCACCGATCTGCTCGGCCGGAGCTCGTTGACCGGACCCACCGCGCCACTCTGGGTCGGGCTCGCGGAAATGACCGACTACTACGACCGGGGCAACTGCTCCGCCTACGGCACCTGCGATCTGGCGGCACGCCTCAAGAGCGCCGTGCTCCCGGTCAACCACACGTGCAGCGACAGCATCCGCATCCTGGCCCAGCAGATGTCCTCGTCCGACCTCGAGGCGGCCTGCACCAGTCTGCGCAACCAGGACGCCTACTTCCACGACGTCGTCCGGGACGACGGACCCGTCGCCGACGACCACAACAGCACCATCGAAGTGGTGGTCTTCGATTCGAGCACCGACTACCAGACGTACGCCGGGGCCATCTACGGGATCGACACCGACAACGGCGGCATGTACCTGGAGGGCGACCCGGCCGCGGCGGGCAACCAGCCGCGTTTCATCGCCTACGAGGCCGAGTGGGTCAGGCCCGAGTTCCAGATCTGGAACCTCAACCACGAGTACACGCACTACCTCGACGGCAGGTTCGACATGGCGGGCGACTTCGACGCCGGCATCACGACGCCGACCATCTGGTGGGTCGAGGGCTTCGCGGAGTACGTCTCCTACAGCTACCGCGGCGTCAACTACGACGACGCCGTCACCCAGGCCGCCGCGCACACCTACACCCTGCGCACCCTGTTCGACACCACCTACGAGAACGCGGACCAGACCCGCATCTACAACTGGGGCTACCTGGCCGTCCGTTACATGCTCCAGTCGCACCGGGCCGATGTGGACAAGCTGCTGGGCCTGTACCGCGGCGGCGACTGGAACGGCGCCCGCACCCTGCTCACCTCCACCATCGGCAGCCGCTACGACGCCGACTGGAACTCCTGGCTGACCTCCTGCGCGGCAGGCAGTTGCGGCACCACCACCAACCCGCCCACCGAGCCGAGCGCCGAGTGCACCACCGCCGACAGCCGTGAACTGGGCCAGGACTGCGCCCGGAGCGGGCAGCGGGCCACCGAGGGCGACTACTCCTACCTCTACGTCCACGTGCCCGCCGGCACCGCCCGGCTGAAGATCACCACGAGTGGCGGCACGGGTGATGCCGACCTCTACTACAACGCCGGCAGCTGGGCCACCACGGGCGCCTACACCTCCCGGGCGACCGGCAGTGGAAACGCCCACACGCTGACCGTCGACCACCCGGCCGAAGGCACCCACTACATCAGCCTCCACGCCGTGCGGGACTTCGGCGGTGTGAAGGTCTCCGTGCAGTACTGACCCGGCCCGGGGCCTCGGGGCCGGCCGGCCCCGAGGCCCTCAGAGCAGCCGCAGGGTGCCGGGGCCCGTCTCCTCCCGGATGATCCCGACGAGCCGGTCGAAGAGCGTCGGCCCCAGGCCGGCCTCCGCCTGCGCCAGCTCCTGGCGCAGGCGCGGCAGGTTGTCCGGATGGGCGCGGCCGAACAGGCCGCGGATGTGGCGGGCGGTCTCCTCGTGGCCCAGGGCGACAGCCGAGCGGCCGTGGTCCCGCCACTCGATGACGAAGTCGTTGTCGTCCGGCGTGCCCATCCCGCCTCGCAGGCAGTCCGCGAAGGCGTCGAGACCGCTGCCGAAATAGCCGCCGGGCCCGTTCACCGCCTCGCCGACCACGTTCCAGAATCGCTCCAGGCCGGTGACCTCGGAGCCGTTGATCACATAGGTCACGGTCATGGGGGGAGCGTACAAGCCCGTCTCTTCGGTGGTCCGCGCCGCAGGTGGGGGACTGCGGCGCGGACCCGTCCGGGGAAGGTTCAGCAGGTGTGGTCGACGAGGTCGAACGTCACGTAGTGGTCGGCGGTGTAGTAGTCCTCCTGGTTCTCCTCGCCGGTGACGATGCGGCGTGCGCCGCGGGTGGAGGAGCCGGGGGTGATCACGGTGTACTCGTGGTAGTAGCCGGTGCTCTGGTCGGGCAGGACGCCTTCGCGGTTCTGGAAGACGACACCGTCCTGGTCGTACGGGAAGGGGCCGCCCTCGTCGATGAGGTCCAGCGTGTCGTGCGCCTGGGAGGGGAGGGCGGAGTAGCAGATGCTGCCGACCGAGGTGGTGGTGGCGGCTGTCGCGGACGTCGCGACGGGGCCGCCGACGAAGAGGACGGACAGGAGGGCGGCTGCGCCGCCGAGCGTGGTGATCCGTGGGGGGATTCGCATACCCACCATGATGACGCGCGTAGATGTGCTCCCGTCAACGCCAACTCAGGTGAATTTTTCTGAAGTTAACCTGAACGGCCGTAACTCCCCGTCCGTGCGCCCGGGTCGTCCGGCTCGCCCGATCCGTACCGGATGGAGTGGTTCCGCACGCGATGACACCTCGGAAAGCGTGACGGCCCGTGAGCGGGGCATGCATTGCGTGAAGCACGTTCGATGAGAAGGGGGCGATTCACTGTGCGGGCGGGGGAGACGATGGAACGTCAGGAACTGGGCCGGCTGCATCGCAGACTGGGCCGCGCCGATCTGGCGGCGATCTCGGAAGTGCGCGGAGCGGTACGCGAGTTACTGCGCTACCGGTGGGAGGACGAACCGGCTCAGGTGGCCGAGTTACTGCTCAGCGAGCTGGTGACCAACGCGCTGGTCCACACGGACGACGGCGCGGTCGTCGCCGTCAGCGTGGCCCCGCGGAAACTGCGGGTGGAGGTGAGGGACTTCGTGCCGGGGATGCCCGCGTCGCACGTACCGGACGCCGACGACGGTACGCACGGCAGGGGGCTGGTCCTGGTGCAGAGCCTCGCGGACTCCTGGGGGGTCAGCCCGCAGGCGCTCGGCAAGGTGGTCTGGTTCGAGCTGGACGGCGAACGGCCCTGACCACCCGGAGGTTCGTCAGGGCCGTTCGGTGCCTTCCGTGTCGGGCCGCGCGCCAACCCGTGGGGGTCAGCCGAACTGCTGCTCCAAGTCCTTCAGCTTCTGCTCCAGCGAGTCGAGCCGGGGCAGGGCCTGGGTGTCGTCCTCCTCGGCAGTGAGGTCGACCGCTCTCGGATCAGCCGTGTTCGGGTCCGGGGCGTTCGTGGAGCTCGGGCCGGCGGCTTGCAGGGATGGCCGGGGTCGCAGGGGCAGCTGACCCGGCTCGGATATGGCGGGCTCCGCGACGGACTGCGCGGAGCCCGTCGCGGGGGTGAGTGCCTGGACATCCATCCGGTCGCCCCGGCCGACCCGGCCCCAGGCCCTGTTCTGCCGGTTCAGGGCCTTGATCTGCGCTCGGTCCAGTTTCTCCTGGTCCTTCCTGCGGAGACGGTTCTGTTCCTTCTCCCTGCGGTCCTCGCGCACCTCGTCGACGGCCTCGTCGAGCGTGCGCACGCCCTCGAGCAGCATCAACGACCAGGCACCGAAGGTCTCCCGGGGCGCACGCAGCCACCGCACGATCCGGATCTGCGGCAACGGGCGGGGCACGAGGCCCTGCTCCCGCAGCGCGGCCACCCGGGTCTGCTTCAGCGCCCGGTCGAAGAGCACGGCCGCCGAGAGTGACATCCCCGCGAAGAAGTGCGGGGCGCCCGCGTGGTCCAGGCCGCGCGGCGCGTGCACCCAGTTGAACCAGGCCGCGGCACCCGCGAAGGTCCACACCAGCAGCCGGGAGCCGAGCGCCGCGTCGCCGTGGCTGGCCTCGCGAACGGCGAGCACGGAGCAGAACATCGCCGCCCCGTCCAGGCCGAACGGCACCAGGTACTCCCAGCCCCCGGCGAGACCGAGGTTCTGCCGGCCGAAGCCGACGAGCCCGTGGAAGGAGAGCGCGGCGGCGACCGCCGCGCAGCAGAACAGCAGAACGTACGAAGCGGTGGCGTAGAGCGCTTCCTTGCGCCTGCGCCGTTCCTCGCTGCGTTCCCAGGAGTCCTCGGCCGCGGCTGCGTCAGAGGCGCGCTTGCCGCGCGCGACCACCGCCACCGCGACCGCCGTCAGGATCCCCGCGAGCAGCACGGCGCCCGGAAGCAGCCAGTCAAGCGATATGTCGGTCAGTCTCATGCGCGGTCCCTTGCGTCGCGTAGGGCGTGTTCGGGCGCCATCGTGGCGGAGATTCCCTCACGTCCTGGCGTTTTCGGGGCAAGTGAACGCCAATGGGGTGGCCGAGCCGGTGAATTGCCGTGATCTGGTCGAACGCCCAGCAGGGTCAAGGCAGTTGTGTTCGAATCACGCAACCCTTGCGGGCGGTGTGGACCGAGCGGCCACGGATCAGGTGGTGGGCGTGAGTTTCCGGAGCCGGTCGGCGTCACAGGTGCGCGGGCAGGTGACGCAGGTGTCCTCGGGCCGCAGCGTGTAGAACAGGCAGCAGCTCGCCCGGTCGCGGGTGGGCAGCGATTCGCCGTTCGGTCCGGTCAGTTCACGGAAGCCCGCCGTGCCGACGTACGGCTTCGTGGTGCCCGGCAGGAGCGCCTCCAGCTCGGCCATCGCGCGCCGTTCCTCGCCCAGGAGGTGGGCGATGTACCAGAGGCCCTCGACGATCTCGTCCGTCGCCATGCCCCACAGGGCGCGCTTGCCGCGCCGCATCCGCGGTCCGAAGCCGTCTAGCACCGGGCCGAGGTGTTCTGCCACGGAGTCGAGGACCTCGGCGCGCAGCGCGGCCTCGTCGGCCACCACCCGGGCGCCCGGCAGAGCCGCCGCCGGGTCGTCGGGCAGGCAGGCGAACTCCCTTACGCGGACGGTCAGATGGCCCAGTGCCCGCTGGAAGGAGACGTCCTCGACCGGAATCCGCGGCACCCGTCGGTGCAGGAACCACGGCACCGTCACCAGCAGACAGGCCGGCCAGGCGTACCGGTGCAGGCCGAAGCTGGCGACCACGTCGGGCCTGGCCTGCACGCCGTAATCCCGCAGCACCTGCGCGTTGTCCCAGGCGAGGAAGACGTCCAGGGCCCCGCCGCCGGCCGCGAGCTCGTGCGCGCCCACCCAGCCGACTCCTCCGGGCGCGGACTCGCCGTCCGCCAGCACCTCGGCGCGCAGCCCGGGAAAGACCTCGGCCAGACGCGCGTAAGCGTCGGCCACGGCCGACGTCGTCGCTGCGGGAAGCAGAGCGGGGAGGGTCATGCGGGGACCACCGAATCGCGATCGTTAGAGGTAAGCCTTACCTTACCCGACCTGATCGATGTTTGAACTGCGGCCACCTCCGCCTATCGTGCACACGGGGAACGGTGCGCGCGAGCCGTGACCCGCCGGTCGAGGAGGTACCCGTGGAGCAGGGCAGAGCGCGTGAGCAGGTCCGGCCGCCGTACCGGGCCGTGACCGCCCACCCGGCCGTCCGGGTCCCCGAACAGGCCCGCGGCGAACACACCCACAGCGAGCCGCCCGCGCCCCGCGCCGCGGTCCGGCGGCACTCCGTGCGCGGCCAGATCCTGGACGCCCTGCGCGCCGCCCTCGTCGACGGCGAGCTGGTCCCCGGGCAGGTCTACTCCGCCCCGGCCCTCGGCACCCGCTTCGGGGTCTCCGCCACCCCCGTGCGCGAGGCCATGCAGCAGCTGGCCGTCGAGGGTGCCGTCGAGGTCGTCCCGAACCGCGGCTTCCGGGTCGCCGAACGGGGCCCCGGCGAGCTGGCCGAGCTGGCCGAGGTGCGGGCCCTGATCGAGGTCCCCGTCATGCTGCGACTCGCCCGCACCGTCCCCCCGGCCGGCTGGTGCGCCCTGCGCCCGCTGGCCGACGCCACCGTGGCCGCGGCTGCCGTCGGCGACCGGGCGAGCTATGCGGAGGCCGACCGGGCCTTCCACGGAGCGGTGCTCGCCCTCTCCGGCAACGCCCAGCTGGTGGCCGTGGCCGACGATCTGCACCGCCGCTCCCAGTGGCCCCTGGTGAGCAACCCCGTCACCCGCCGCGCCGACCTGCTGGCGGACGCCGCCGAGCACACCGCCCTCCTGGACGCGCTGATCGCCCAGGACGTGGTGGTCGTGCAGTCACTCGTACGGGAACACTTCGCGGGCGCCGGCGGCTGACTCCGGCCCGCGCCGCCCGCCCCGGGTGACGCGGACCTTCGCCCAGGACTCAGTTCGCCTCGGCCGTCTCCGGCCCCGGCGGGTCGATGTGCGGGGCCAGCCAGGTCGGCACGCCGCCGAGCAGCCGGAAGAGCCGGCCCGCCTCGGCGCGCAGCCGGGTCGCCGCCTCGGGCTCCGGCTCGGTGTCCGCCATGGCGATGAGCGCCGGGGCGGTGCCGACCAGATAGCCCAGCTCCTCCCTTATCCGCAGGGACTCCGCGAATCCGTGCCTGGCCTCCGCCAGCTCCCCCTCGCGCAGGGCGATCAGCGCGAGGTGGCGCCAGGTGGAGGAGAGGAGCAGCGAGTCGCCCTGGGCGGTGGCACCGGCATGGGCCCTGCGGTACGCGGCGCGTGCGGCCTGCGGCGAATCCGCGATGTTCTGGGCGATCAGGCCCCGCCGGAAGTCGAGCAGCGGACGGCCCGCGGCGGCGGGAGCGAGAAGGGCAGCGGCCCGGCTCAGGGCCACCCGGGCCTCGTCGGCCCGGTCCCGCACGTTCAGCAGTGTCGAGGCGTAGGCGAGGTACCCGCGTTCACAGGCGGCGGCCCCGCGCTCGGCGTCGTCGTGGGCCAGCGCCTCGGCGGTGCGCAGCGCGTCCTCGGCGTCGGTCCAGCCCTGTCCGGTGTACAGACACCGTTCGGTCAGCAGCGCGGTCCGCTGGAGCGCGGCGGCCGGATCGGTGGCGGCGTCGTGTTCCAGCAGTGCCGCGGCGTCCGTCCAACAGGCGCGTGACCGCAACCGCCATACCGCGGTCTGGAGCGGCGGATCGTCATCTGTTGTCGTTCCGGAACCAGACATGGCGGGATACGCCACATTGCCCTCCCCGAGCGCGCCATTGAGCTGGTGAGAGCATCCGGCAGTCGGGGGCGGCGTCACGGGGCCGGACGCGCGCATCCGCGGCGTTGTCGTCGGTCACCGTGGCTCCGCCACGGCTCGATCCTCCGCCCTGCAGCTGCGCGCACCCGGCCCCGCTCCTTCACCCACCCCCCGATTGCCGGACACTCCGAGTCTGGCCGCATCACAGCACGGAATGGCACGCCGGGCCAAGAGGTCGACGCAATGTCAGGTGAAAGTTTTCACAATCGGCTCAAGCGCCCGGAGGCCGCCGCGGGCCCCGGGAATCAGCTCATACGCAGGGCGAGGAAGAAGTCGAGCTTGTCCTCCAGCCGCGAAAGATCACGGCCCGTCAACTGCTCGATCCGCCCGACGCGGTAGCGCAGCGTGTTGACGTGCAGGTGCAGCCTGGCCGCACAGCGGGTCCACGAACCGTCGCAGTCCAGGAACGATTCCAGGGTCGGGATCAGCTCCGCGCGGTGTCGCCGGTCGTAGTCCCGCAGCGGGTCGAGCAACCGTGCGGTGAACGCGCGACGCACGTCGTCCGGGACGAACGGCAGCAGCAGTACGTGCGAGGCCAGCTCGTGGTGGCCGGCCGCGCAGACCCGCCCCGGGCGTGCCGCCGCCACCCGGCGGGCGTGCCGGGCCTCCTCCAGGGCGCCGCGCAGCCCCTCGGGCGAATGCACCGAGGCGCTGACCCCCAGTGTCAGCCGGCCGTCGTCGGCCAGTCCCGCGGAGAGCGGGGCCCGCACGGCGGCCAGCAGAGCGTCGGCGTGCAGCGCGGGGCCCTCCTGGGAGGGCTCCTGGTCCTCCGGGTCCTGGGCGTCCTCCGCGTCCGCCGCCGGAGCCGCCACGGCGGGCAGCGGCACCAGTGCCACGGCCTCGTCACCAGCGTGCGCGACCGCGATCCGGTCCGCGGAGTCGGGGCCGGTCACCGCCGGGTCGACCAGGATCTCCTCCAGCAGCGCCTGGGCGACCGGGCCGCCCGCGATACCGGATCCGGTGGAGCCGGGCGCGCCGTCCTCGGCCCAGTCGACCCGGGCCACCACCACCTGCCAGTGCGGCGCGGTCCCGAGGCCGGGCAGCAGGACGGGAGCGGCCACCCGCAGCCTGGCGGCGATCTCGGCGGGCGGGGCGCCCGCCTGGACCAGCTCCAGGACCTCCTGGGCGAGCCTGCGGCGTACCGTACGGGCCGCGTCGCGCCGGTCCCGTTCGACCGCGATCAGCTGGGTGACGCCCTGGAGCAGGTCGAGCCGGGCGGCCGGCCAGTCGCCCGCGTCGGCCTCGACGGCGAGCAGCCAGTCGGACAGCACCGATTCACGCACGTCGCGCGAGGCAGGCACGGCACCCCGGCCGTTGTTCCGGATCGGGAAGAGCGAATACGTCACCCCGGCGACCGCGACCCGGTGCGGGGCGCGGCGGCCGGAGCGGACCGCGGCCAGATGGGAACCGGCCAGTTCCGCTCCGACCGGTCCGGGCAGCGGCTCGCCGGCGCCCGCGATCTGCCGGCCGGTCGGCGAGAGGACCCACGCCTGCAGGTCCAGGTCGGAGCCGAGCAGATCGAGGACCACGTCCGGTCCGCCGCCCGCCGGACCCGAGGTCATCAGCCGGCGGTGCCGGTCGACCACCGCCGCCAGGTCACCGGCCCGCTCGCCGGACACCTGCCGGACCACATGTTCGGTGATCATTGCGAACGCGACGGTCTCGTGGACCGCGAAGAGCGGCAGCCGGTGCCGGAGGCACGCCTCCACCAGATCGGGCGGGATGTCGCCGAGCCCCGCCTCGCCCGCCGCGAGCCCGGCGACACCGGCCCCCGCGAGGATCCGGACGAACGGCTCCGAGTCGTTCTCGTCCCGGCGCCAGGCAAGCCCGGTCAGGACCAGTTCGCCGCCCGTGAGGTAGCGGCTGGGGTCCCGCAGGTCGGTGGTCATCACGCCGCGGACCGAACGGTCCAGCTCGTCGTCGCCGCCGAGCAGCCGCAGGCCCAGCGCGTCGGTCTCCAGCAGTGCGCGCAGCCGCATCTCGTCGCCGCCGATCTCTTTCGTTGGTGCGGGTGAAAACTGGGTGTTGCGGTGAGGTCACAGAGACCCGTCATTCGTTCGAATCTACAAGACGAGGGCGAAGACCAGCCAACTCCTTCATGGTTTCGGTGACTGCACCAGGTGGAGCAGGGCTTGTGTACTGGGCCACACACCGCGTTAACAACACATGAACGACCAGTCGAGGGCCGGCCGTCCCCAGCCCCCAGCGAACGACCGATTGAGAAGAAGAGAGCCACTCATGGACTTCCTTCGCCCCGCCAGCTGGGAGGAGGCGCTCGCCGCCAAGGCCGAGCACCCCACGGCTGTTCCCATCGCGGGCGGCACCGATGTGATGGTCGAGATCAACTTCGACCACCGGCGGCCCGAGTACCTCCTGGACCTGAACCGCATCGGTGAGCTGTCCGAGTGGGAGGTGGGCCAGGAGAGCGTACGGCTCGGGGCCTCCGTTCCGTACAGCGCCATCATGGAGCACCTGCGGACCGAGCTGCCCGGTCTGGCGCTCGCCTCGCACACCGTCGCCTCGCCGCAGATCCGCAACCGCGGCGGCGTCGGCGGCAACCTCGGCACCGCGTCGCCCGCCGGCGACGCGCACCCGGCGCTGCTCGCCGCGGGCGCCGAGGTGGAGGCCGAGTCCGTACGCGGAACCCGGCTGATCCCCATCGACGCCTTCTACACCGGCGTCAAGCGCAACGCCCTGGAGCCGGACGAGCTGATCCGGGCCGTGCACATCAAGAAGGCCGACGGGCCGCAGCAGTACTCCAAGGTCGGCACCCGCAACGCGATGGTCATCGCCGTCTGCGCCTTCGGCCTGGCCCTGCACCCCGAGACCCGCACGGTCCGCACCGGCATCGGATCCGCCGCCCCGACACCCGTACGGGCCAAGGAGGCCGAGGACTTCCTGAACGCCGCACTCGAGGAGGGCGGGTTCTGGGAGAGCCGCACGATCATCACACCGTCCGTCGCCAAGCAGTTCGCCACGCTCGCCGCGGCCGCCTGCAACCCGATCGACGACGTGCGCGGCACCGCGAGCTACCGCAGGCACGCGGTCGGGATCATGGCCCGCCGGACCCTCGGCTGGACCTGGGAGTCGTACCGCGGCAACGGCCGCAGCACCGAAGGAGCTGCCTGATCATGCGCGTCAATTTCACGGTCAACGGCCGCAGGCACGAGGCCGACGACGTCTGGGAGGGCGAGTCCCTCCTCTACGTCCTGCGTGAGCGGATGGGCCTGCCCGGCTCGAAGAACGCCTGCGAGCAGGGCGAGTGCGGTTCCTGCACGGTCCGCCTCGACGGGGTCCCGGTCTGTTCCTGCCTGGTCGCCGCCGGCCAGGTCGAGGGCCGCGACGTCGTCACCGTCGAAGGGCTCGCCGACTTCGCCGCCCACCGCTCCGAGGCCCACCCGGGCACCGGCTGCGCCTCGGGCGCCTGCGGCACCGGCGTCGACACGGCCCGCCAGTGGGTGGCGAAGCCGACCGGCGACGACGGCCGGGACACCGGTGAACTCTCCCCGATCCAGCAGGCGTTCATCGACGCCGGAGCCGTCCAGTGCGGCTTCTGCACCCCCGGCCTGCTGGTCGCGGCCGACGAGCTCCTGGAGCGCACCCCGGAACCGTCCGACGCGGACATCCGCGAGGCGCTCTCCGGCAACCTCTGCCGCTGCACCGGCTACGAGAAGATCCTCGACGCGGTCCGCCTGGCGGCCGCCCGCGCGGAAGAGACGGTCTAGACGATGGGCGTTACCGGTTCCCCCACCAACATCAACCAGGGCACCCGGACCAAGGGCGGCATCGGCGAGTCCACGCTGCGCCCCGACGGGATCCTGAAGGTCACCGGCGAGTTCGCGTACTCCTCCGACATGTGGCACGAGGACATGCTCTGGGGCCACACCCTGCGCTCCACCGTGGCACACGCCGAGATCGTCTCGATCGACACCTCCGAGGCACTCGCCACCTCCGGCGTCTACGCCGTGCTGACCTACGACGACCTGCCGACCGCGGTGAAGAACTACGGCCTGGAGATCCAGGACACCCCCGTCCTCGCGCACGGCAAGGTCCGCCACCACGGCGAACCGGTGGCCATCGTCGCCGCCGACCACCCCGAGACGGCCCGCCGCGCCGCCGCCAAGATCAGGATCGACTACCGCGAGCTCCCCGTCATCACCGACGAGGCCTCCGCGACCGCCCCGGACGCGGCCCCCGTCCACGAGGGGCGCGACGACCACCACATCGGGCACGTCCCGCACCCCAACATCGTCCACCGCCAGCCCATCGTCCGCGGTGACGCGGAGGCGGCGAAGGCCCGCGCCGACGTGGTGGTCAGCGGCGAGTACGTCTTCGGCATGCAGGACCAGGCCTTCCTCGGCCCCGAGTCCGGCCTGGCCGTACCCGCCGAGGACGGCGGTGTCGACCTGTACGTCGCCACCCAGTGGCTGCACTCCGACCTCCGTCAGATCGCCCCCGTACTCGGCCTGCCCGAGGACAAGGTCCGCATGACGCTCTCCGGCGTCGGCGGCGCCTTCGGCGGACGCGAGGACCTGTCCATGCAGATCCACGCCTGCTTGCTGGCGCTGCGCACCGGCAAGCCGGTGAAGATCGTCTACAACCGCTTCGAGTCCTTCTTCGGACACGTCCACCGCCACCCCGCCAAGCTCTGGTACGAGCACGGCGCGACCCGTGACGGCAAGCTCACCCACATGAAGTGCCGCATCGTGCTGGACGGCGGCGCCTACGCCTCCGCCTCCCCGGCCGTCGTCGGCAACGCCTCCTCGCTGGCCGTCGGCCCGTACGTCATCGAGGACGTCGACATCGAGGCGCTGGCCCTCTACACCAACAACCCGCCGTGCGGCGCGATGCGCGGCTTCGGCGCGGTCCAGGCCTGCTTTGCCTACGAGGCGCAGATGGACAAGGTCGCCGCCGAACTCGGCATGGACCCCGTCGAGTTCAGGCAGCTCAACGCCATGGAACAGGGCACCCTGCTGCCGACCGGGCAGCCCGTCGACTCGCCCGCCCCGGTGGCCGAACTGCTGCGCCGCGTCAAGGCCCGGCCGCTGCCGCCCGAGCGCCAGTGGGAGAGCGCGGGCGAGCAGGCGGACGTACGGGCGCTGCCCGGCGGACTGTCCAACACCACCCACGGCGAAGGCGTCGTCCGCGGTGTCGGCTACGCGGTCGGCCTGAAGAACGTGGGCTTCTCCGAGGGCTTCGACGACTACTCCACGGCCCGGGTGCGCATGGAGGTCATCGGCGGCGAGCCCGTCGCGACCGTGCACACCGCCATGGCGGAGGTCGGGCAGGGCGGCGTCACGGTGCACGCCCAGATCGCCCGTACCGAACTCGGCGTCGCCCAGGTCACCATCCACCCGGCCGACACCCGCGTCGGTTCGGCCGGCTCCACCTCGGCCTCCCGGCAGACGTACGTCACCGGCGGCGCGGTGAAGAACTCCTGCGAGGCGGTCCGCGAACAGGTCCTGGAAATGGGCCGCCGCAAGTTCGGCACGTACCACCCCGCCTGGGCCACCGCCGAACTCCTGCTGGAGGGCGGCAAGGTCGTCACCGACGGCGGCGAGGTGCTGGCCGATCTGGCCGACGTGCTGGAGGAGGAGGCCGTCGATATCGAGCTGGAGTGGCGACACCGCCCCACCGAGGCCTTCGACCTCCGTACCGGACAGGGCAACGGCCACGTCCAGTACTCCTTCGCCGCGCACCGCGCGGTCGTCGAGGTCGACACCGAACTCGGCCTGGTCAAGGTCATCGAACTGGCCTGCGCCCAGGACGTCGGGAAGGCGCTCAACCCGCTGTCCGTCGTCGGCCAGATCCAGGGCGGCACCCTCCAGGGTATGGGCATCGCCGTCATGGAGGAGATCGTCGTCGACCCGAAGACCGCGAAGGTGCGCAACCCGTCCTTCACGGACTACCTGCTCCCCACCATCCTCGACACGCCGACCATCCCGGTCGACGTGCTCGAACTCGCCGACGACCACGCCCCGTACGGGCTCCGTGGCATCGGTGAGGCCCCCACCCTGTCGTCCACCCCGGCCGTCCTCGCGGCGATCCGGAACGCGACGGGTCTGGAGCTCAACAGGACGCCGGTACGACCCGAGCACCTCACCGGCATCTGAACCGAACTCCTCCACAGCTCTCCGGGCGGTACGTGCCTCCAGGGAACGTCACACTTCCTCCGCCCGCACCGCCCGGAGAACCGGGGCTCCGCACCGCTCGCGGCCCTCGACCGGATCAGAAAGCCGGCGACGCAGCACCCGTACATCCACCCTGCATGAACAGTTCGTCTCGGGCCGTCCCCCGGGTCGTGCCGCCCGCGCAGTCATCCCAAATCCCGCATCTCGATTCTCCATCGCGGGTGCCCCTGTGAACCTTGGGAGTCAGGCATCATGACCCAGCAGTCAGTGGAGCCCAGGACCACCGCCGAGGAGGCGGGCCCCGGCTCGCGCGTCCCCGCCGGCAGATCGTGGCTCGACCGGTACTTTCACATATCCGAGCGCGGATCGACCGTCGCACGCGAAGTGCGCGGCGGTGTCACGACCTTCATGGCCATGGCATACATCCTGCTGCTCAACCCGCTCATCCTCGGTGGCAAGGATGTGGACGGCAACCTCCTCAGCCAGCCGGGCCTGATCACGGCCACCGCGCTCGCGGCGGCCGCGACCACCCTGCTGATGGGCTTCGTCGGCAAGGTCCCCCTCGCGCTCGCCGCGGGACTCAGCGTGTCGGGCGTCCTGTCCTCCCAGGTCGCCCCCCACATGACCTGGCCGCAGGCCATGGGCATGTGCGTGATGTACGGGCTGGTGATCTGCCTCCTGGTGGTCACCGGCCTGCGCGAGATGATCATGAACGCGATCCCGCTCGCGCTGAAGCACGGCATCACGATGGGCATCGGCCTGTTCATCGCCCTCATCGGCCTCTACAAGGCCGGCTTCGTGGGCAAGGGCACCGGCACCCCGGTGACTCTCGGCCCGACCGGCGAACTCGCCGGCTGGCCCGTCCTGATCTTCGCGGTGACGCTGCTGCTGATCTTCATGCTGCAGGCCCGCAACGTCCCCGGTGCGATCCTGATCGGCATCGTCGTCGGCACCGTGGTCGCCATCGTGATCAACAAGGTCGCCGACGTCGACCCCAAGATCTGGAGCAGCGGACCGCCCGAGCTCAAGGGATCCGCGGTCTCATCGCCCGACTTCTCGCTCTTCGGGGACGTCCAGTTCGGCGGCTGGGGCGATGTCGGCGCGATGACCGTCGGCTTCATCGTCTTCACCCTCGTGCTGGCCGGCTTCTTCGACGCGATGGCCACCATCATCGGTGTCGGCACCGAGGCGAAGCTGGCCGACGACAAGGGCCGGATGCCGGGCCTGTCCAAGGCGCTGTTCATCGACGGCGCCGGCGGTGCGATCGGTGGAGTCGCCGGCGGCTCCGGGCAGACGGTCTTCGTCGAATCGGCGACCGGGGTCGGGGAGGGGGCCCGGACCGGGCTCGCCTCCGTCGTCACCGGCCTGTTCTTCGCGGCCTGTCTCTTCTTCACCCCGCTCACGGCGATCGTGCCGGCCGAGGTGGCCTCCGCCGCCCTGGTCGTCATCGGCGCCATGATGATGCAGAACGCCCGCCACGTGGACTGGAGCGACCGTGCCGTCGCCATCCCGGTCTTCCTGACCGTGGTCCTGATGCCGTTCACCTACACCATCACCACGGGTGTGGCGGCAGGTGTCATCTCCTGGGTCGCGATCAAGGCCGCCCAGGGCCGGGCCCGTGAGGTCGGGGCCTTCATGTGGGGACTGACGGTGATCTTCGTCGTCTACTTCGCACTCCACCCGATCGAGAGCTGGCTGGGCGTCAGCTGACGCACGCCCCACCTCACACATCCGTCAAGGAGACCAAGATGCTGGACATCGCCGGGGAACTCGACCGATGGGCCGGGCAGGGACGCGAATTCGCCGTGGCCACGGTCGTGGCCGTCGGCGGCAGCGCGCCCAGGCAGCCGGGCGCCGCACTGGCCGTCGACCGCGACGGCACGGCGATCGGCTCGGTCTCCGGCGGGTGTGTGGAGGGTGCGGTGTACGAACTGTGCCAACAGGCCCTCGACGACGGAATCACCGTACGGGAGCGGTTCGGCTACAGCGACGAGGACGCCTTCGCGGTCGGTCTGACCTGCGGCGGAATCATCGACATCCTGGTGACACCGGTCCGGGCGGACGACCCCGCCCGCCCGGTGTACGCCGCCGCGTTCGCCGCCGCCGCACGGGGGGAGGCGGCGGCGGTCGCCCGCATCACCGAGGGGCCCGCCGAACTCCTCGGCCGGCCCCTGCTGGTCCGCTCCGACGGCCGGCACGAGGGCGGCCTCGGGGGACACCCCGAACTCGACCGCACCGCGGCGGCCGAGACCCGCGCGATGCTGGACGCGGGCCGCACCGGCCCCGTCACCATCGGCGCCGACGGCTCGCGCTGCGGGCAGCCCCTGACCCTGCTCGTCGAGTCCAGCGTCCCGCCGCCCCGGATGATCGTGTTCGGGGCCATCGACTTCGCCGCCGCACTGGTGCGGGCCGGGAAGTTCCTCGGGTACCACGTCACGGTGTGCGACGCCCGGCCGGTCTTCGCCACCGAGGCCCGATTCCCGGACGCCGACGAACTGGTCGTCGACTGGCCGCACCGCTACCTCGCCCGGACCGGCACCGACGCCCGTACCGTCCTGTGCGTGCTCACCCATGACGCCAAGTTCGACGTCCCGCTGCTGGAGGCGGCGTTGAAGCTGCCCGTCGCGTACGTCGGCGCCATGGGATCGCGCCGCACCCACCTGGAACGCAACGACCGGCTGCGCGAGGCGGGAGTCACCGAACTCGAGCTGGCCCGGCTGCACTCGCCGATCGGCCTCGACCTCGGCGCCCGTACGCCCGAGGAGACCGCCCTGTCGATCGCCGCCGAGATCGTCGCCGACCGGCGCGGCGGCAGTGGCGTACCCCTGACCGGCGCGCACACCCCGATCCACCACAGCGGAGCCCTGGCGCCCGCCGGGCGCATCGCCTCCGTGGCCTGAACACGCCCGGCGCCTGAACCGGCCCGGCGCCCGCGCCCGACCGGCGGGCTGCCGCCACGGCGCATCCACGCCGGGGGCGAACCGCTCCGCAGCCGCCGAATTGCCGGTGGATCAGCTGCATGGCCGCATGGCCGCACGACGTTCACCCCCTCCACCGCCTCCCACCCGGGCGGGACCCGCTCGGGCAGGACGCAGGGCCCTCCTCATGGCGTCACAGCGGCCTCGGCCGCCTTCCTGGACCGCCGCCCGCGGAGCGCTCAGACGCCGCCGGCCCGGCCACCCGCGGCCACTTCAGCGGGCCGGGAGCGGCGGGCCCCGGTGCGCACCACCATCACCCCGCACACCAGGGCGGGCGCCGCCGCCAGCGCGAAGCACAGGCCGAGCGGCAGCCGGTCCACGAGCAGCCCCACCGCCGCGGTGCCGGCCGACGCACCGGCGTTGAAAGCGGTGTTGACCCAGGCTCCCGCCTGGGTGCGCCGGGAGGCGTCCACGGACTCGTCCGCGATCAGATACGCGGTGGTGAGCGCCGGCGCGACGAACAGCCCGGCGACCGCGACGACCGGGATCAGCACGTACAGCCCCGGCGAGACCCCGGCCACCATCAGCGTGGCGCCGAGCCCGGCCGCCGCCACCGGCAGCCGCACCCGGCTCGCCGACCCCCACCGGACCGCGCCGTAGAGCAGTCCGCCGACGGCGCTTCCGGCCGACAGGGCGGCCAGCACCCAGGAGACGTCCGCCGCTCGGCCGTTCTGCTCGGTGAACGCCACCAGCAGCAGATCGAGCGCACCGAGGCCGAGCCCCACGGAGGCCGTCACCAGGACCGTGTGCCGCAGCGCGGCGATGCCGCGCAGTCGCAGCCGGGGCGTGGCCGGTGCCCCGGCCCCGGGCGGTTCGGGACTCGCGGGCGCGCGGGACACCGCCGGCGACGACACCAGCGCCACCGCCCCCACGAACACCAGCACGGCGCCGGCCAGCACCCCTGCCGCGGGCCGGCCGGCCCGCACGATCACTCCCACCAGCAACGGGCCGGTGACGTACAGCAGTTCCTCGGCGACACCGTCCAGGCTGTAGGCGCGCTGCAACAGCTCCCGGTCCGGTACGAGGTCGCTCCACAGCGTCCGCATGACCGGACCCAGCGGCGGGGTGCAGGCGCCCGCCGCCACGGTGAGCACACCCAGGAGGAGCGCCGGGGCGCCGGGGTTCCAGGTGGCCAGGGCGAGCGCGGTGAGCAGTGCCGCGTACAGCCCCGCCATCGGCGACAGGACCCTGCGCGGCCCGTGCCGGTCGATCAGCGCGGCGCGGGCGGGGGAGAGGGAGACGCTCGCGGCCCCGTACAGGGCCATGAGACCTCCGGCGACGGAGTACGAGCCGGTGGTGTCCTTGACGGCGAGCAGGAGCGCGAGAGGGACCACCCCGTACGAGAGCCGCCCCAGCAGCGCGGCACCGAAGGTGCGCAGGGCGTGGGGGGTCCGCAGGACGGTGGCGTACGAAGGCGCGCGCGAGGGCGCGGAAGAAGGCGTGAGCACGATGACGATTCCTCGTGAGGGCGGCGCGGGAAAACGGCGCCGCGGGCGTGCGGGGACACCTGAGTGCCGCACTCGCGCAGGCGGGTGCGGTCAGTGCGGGGTCCTACGCACGAGGAAGAGACATGGGGGCAAATTAGCAGAGCGGGCGGCGGCCCGGCAGTGGGCCCGAGGACTGTCCGCAGACGCCCGCGCCGGCCGCCAGGATCTCCTCGGCGGCCGCCCGGAGCCGGGGCAGGAACCGGGTGACCTCGTCGCGGCGCGCCAGGATGTCCGCGGTACCGGTGATCCCGGTGAGTTCGGCGACGGCCGCCTCGAACGCGGGCAGCCGCGCGGCGTGCAGCGCCGGGGCGTCCACGGCCAGCACGGTGTGGCAGCGGGCGAGTGTCGCGACGATCCAGAAGACCGCCTCGCGGTGGTCGCCCCGGTCGAGGAGTTCCAGGCTGCCGTCGACGGCGATCGGACGCGCCTGCGCGGTGAGGTCGCTACTGAAGAAGAACGGCGTACGGGCCACCGGCACCGTCGCGTCGAACGTCCTTGTCAGCTCGGCCACATGGTGCCGCACCCGCTGCCCGGAGACACCGGCGCAGCCGAGGAGTTCCAGCAGTTCCGGATAGAGCTCCGGCCGTCCGTAGGCGGTCAGTACCTCCCGGGCGGCCGCATAGCGCAGCCGGACGGTGGGATTGCGCAGCGCGGCGACCAGCAGGACGTGGGTGGTGACCCCGGTGGGGAACATCCAGGCGGTCACCTGCTCGTGAAAGGGCAGGGAGGTGTCGAACGCGGCGAGCCTGCCCTCGACGCGATGCAGGGCGTCCAGGCACCGGCGGTGGACCCAGCCCGGCTCGGCGAAGCGGGGCGAAACCGCCGCGTGCAGGGCGCGCAGCCGGCCGGTGGGATCGTCGATGACCGTGTCGCGGCGGAAACTGCCCGCGAGATGGTACGAGGAGAGCACCTCGGCCGGGTCGTCGAGCTCGGCCCACGGCACATAGGAGATCTCCAACAGGACTCCCTCGTAACGGAGTTTGCCGGGCTTGGCGGGTGGCTCGTCCTGCTCCGTGACGACCATGACATCGACGTCCGACGAGGGCGCCAGCTCGGCGTCGTCCGGCCGCCCGACGGTCGACCCGCTGAAGTACGCCCCCCGGTAACCCGGGGCGGTACGGGCGTGCGCGGACACCCAGCGGACCGCGGCGGCGCGTGCCGCTCCGACTCTCATCACGGAACTCCCCGGAATCGGTGCCGACGGAGGCGGGGACGGCCAACCCGGGCCGTCATGCCCCTCGGGTGAAGATCTACGGGGCGTACCGACCGGACGTCAAGCGGCCGCCCCCGCTTCCCGCGCCCCGGGCCCGCTGCCGGGTAACGTCGGATTCGTTCCGCCGCCCGTGCCCGACGCCCCGGTGAGGTTCGCGATGCGAAAGATCATCTACTCCATGTCGATGTCGCTCGACGGCTATGTCGAGGGACCGGACCGGGAGATCGACTGGCACATGGTCGACGACGAACTGCACAGGTACTTCAACGAACGGATCGCCGCGATGGGGGCGATCCTGAGCGGGCGCGTCACCCACGAGCTGATGGCGGGCTTCTGGCCCACCGCCGACCAGGACCCGGCCAACGCCGGTCCGATGGCCGAATTCGCCGCCATCTGGCGGGACATGCCGAAGTACGTCTACTCCAGGACATGGGAGCGGGCGGACTGGAACACCACCGTCGTCCACGATGTCGTCGCCGACGAGGTCATGGCGCTCAAGGAGCAGCCAGGCGGGGACCTGGGACTCGGCGGTGCCGGCCTGGCCGAGTCCTTCATGGCTCTCGACCTGGTCGACGAGTACCGCGTCTATGTGCACCCGGTCCTCATCGGCCGGGGCAAGCCGCTCTTCCCTTCGGCCGACACCAGGACCTCACTGGCGCTCGCGGGGACGCGGACCTTCGGCAACGGAGTGGTGGAACTGCGGTACGAGCGCGCCGAAAAGCCCTCGGCGCGCTGACCGTCCGGTGGGTACGGTCGTCACCGCCACCGCCACCGCACCGGCGAGAGGAATCACATGGCACTGGGTATCGAGGACCGCCTCGCGGTCATGGAACTGGTCGCCCTGCACGGGCATCTGGTCGACGACGGTGAACTCCACCGGCTGGACGAGCTGTTCACCGCCGACGTCGTGTACGACGTCACGGACCAGGGCCACGGCTCGCTGGTCGGTGTGGACGCCTTCCGGGAGGCGGCGCTGGCGATGGGCGCGCTCAACCCGGTCGGCCACCACGTCACCAACATCGTGCTCACCGACCTCGGGGAGGGCCGGGTGGGGTCCCGCTCCAAGGGCATCGGTGTCAACGCCGACGGTACGTGCGGCAGCGTGACGTACCAGGACACGATCGTGCGCGGCGAGCACGGCTGGCGTATCGCCTACCGAAAGGTCATCGCCCGGCGCACGCCGCTCAGCCCCTCCTGACCTCCCCTTTCCGGCGTCGGGCCGGGTGCCTGGGCCGCACCGGGCGGCTTGCCGCCCGGACCGGACACGACGTCGGCGGTTTCCGGTGGCTGTGCCGCCCGCCGTCGCGGGGAGGCGCGTCGCGCGCACCTCCCCGCGACGGGTCCGTCAGCGGCCGGCCTGCAGCGCCGCCCAGGTGTCCGGCCCCACGACGCCGTCGGCCGTGAGGCCCCGGCTCGTCTGGTAGCCGCGGACCGCCGTCGTCGTCGCCGGGCCGAAGCTCCCGTCGGTGCCGACGGCCGAACCGAGCGTCGCGGTCAGAGCGCGCTGGAGGCGCTTCACGCCGTCGCCCGACGCGCCCTCCCGGAGCGTCTGTGTGGAGCCCGCCGAGAGCAGCGCGGTCCAGGTCCTGGGCCCCACGACGCCGTCCGGGTCCAGCCCGTGCGCCGCCTGATAGGCCGTCACCGCGCTCCGGGTGGCGGGGCCGAAGGTGCCGTCGGCCGTCCCAGCCGGCTGGCCCTGCTCGTTCAGCAGCTGCTGGACCGCCTTGACCTGTGCCCCCGTCGAACCGCTCTGCTGGGGGGCGTACGTGGTGAAGCTCAGCCCGTCACCGTTGCTGCCGTCCCCGGTGTTCCCGCCCACGAGCTGCATGTAGCGCGTCCAGTCCCAGTTCGGTCCGGGGTCGGTGTGGTCGTTGCCCGGTGCCTCGCTGTGGCCGATGATGTGCGCCCGGTCCTTCGGGATGCCGTACCGCTCGCACAGATAGGCGGTCAGGGCCGCCGACGACCGGTACATCGGGTCCGTGAACCAGGACGGGTCGTCGATGAACCCCTCGTGCTCGATGCCGAGCGCCGAGGCGTTGGCGCTGCGGGCGTGGTACGCGGTGTCGCTGTCGCGCACCATCTGGGTGATCTGGCCGTCGGACGAACGCACCACGTAGTGCGAGCTCACCTCGGACGCCGGGTTCTGGAACCAGCTGATCGAGCCCGCGTACGAGCCCTGAGTGACATGGATGACCACCTTGTCGATCGCCGCCGAGCGGCCCTTGGCGAAGTTGTTCGGGTCGGCCGGGACCCAGAGCGCGGCCGGGTAGTCGGCGCTGCGGGTGCCGGGCTCGGAGTCGGCGACCGGGCCCTTCAGCGGCGAGACCGGACGGCCCGTCACCGAGACCCGCTCGCCGTCCGGGGCGACGGCGTCGAGCCCGTCCGCCAGGAAGGTGTAGACCGTGTCGGCGTAGAGGGCGGCGGCCGGCCCCTGGGTGGCGCTGTACCGGGCCACGGCCGGGTACCAGGCGTCGATGTCCTGGCGGTCCCGGGCGTCGAGACCGAGCTTGTCCGCGTACCCGCGCAGCACCGCGGCGCCGCCCAGGATGTTGGCCCCGGTGTCGGTGCGCAGGCTCGCCAGGGGTTCGCCGGTGAGGGCGGCGGCCCGCTCCAGGGAGCGGTTCGCGGGGTTGCTGGCGAGGTGCATCACGCCGTAGCCGTTCGCCTGGCTGGGGTGCCCGGAGTGGCCGTCGAGGTGGCTCTCGCCGTATCCGACGGCGGCGAGCAGATCGCGCGGTACGTCGAACCGGGCGGCAGCCCGTTCGAAGGCCTGGTTCATCGGGCTGCCGGAGCCGGAGGCGGCGAGGGCCGGGGTGCCCGTGACGGTCAGGACGGTGGCGGTGAGGGCCGCCAGCACGGATGCGCGGGCCTTGGTGTGGGCTGCGGGGCGGCTGGGCATACCTGCTCCTGCTCTGTGGGGGAGGAGAACGGCCCCCGGGCCCGGGTGGGGTGGGCCGAGGGGCCGGCCGGGGTGGGCCGAGGGGCCGAGAAGCCCGGCCAGGCTATCTGTGTGTCAAGGGCATGACAATCATCGTCTGCGTGTCGAACGCCCTTTCACTCCAATGGAGTTGACGAGCTGCCGGAGCCTGAAGCGCTGCGGCGGGTACCGGGGCCCGGCGGCCCGTACCCGGGGCGCGGGCACGGGCCGGACCTCCTACCAGCGGTCGCGGTGGATGACGTCCGCCACCGGGCGGCGCCGCACCGGACCGAAGTTGCCCCGCGGCCATCCGACGGGGACGGCGGCGAAGGTCTGCATGTCGTCGGGGATGCCGAGGGCCTGCTTCCACTCCTGCTCCAGCATCAGGTGCCAGATGGTGACGTTCGCCGCGAGCCCCAGGGCGCGGGCGGCGAGCAGCAGGTTCTGTACCCCGGGATAGACGCAGGAGCCCTCGGCGAGCGCCTGGAAACGCGTCTGCGTGCCCGTCATGTGCTCGACCCCGGCGGGCCCGAGGGCCTGCGCGTACGCGACCAGGCCCTCCTCCTCGATCCGGGGCTCCGGGAACCGGTAGCAGGGCACGATCAGCGCCGGGGTGTCGGCGAAGTGGTCGCGCTGGTACTCGATCGCGGCGACCATCCGCCCGTACGCCGCGTCGTCCATGCCCTTCGGCGCGTACTTCCCGGTCGTCGCCAGATAGGCGTCCACGCAGCGCTTCCACAGCGGGGCCAGACGGGCCATCACCTCGCGGTCGGTCACCACGACGTACTCGTAACACTGCATGTTGCCGCCGCTGGGACCCCAGACGGCGGCCTGTATGAGCTGCTCCAGCGTCTCCTCCGGCAGTGGCTCCGGACGGAGGCGGCGCATGGCGCGCATCGTGGACATGGTGGAGAACAGGGCGCGGGCCTCGGCGGAGACCTCGGCGGCCTGTGTCGATTCGGTGTTCATGATCGCGGAGTTTACGACCTCACGCACGGACGAAGCCGGACCCGGAGCAGGCCTGTTGGCCGGCTTCCGGCGGCGGACGGTGCCCGTCCGCCCGTGCCGATCCGGGCCGGGCCGCGCACCCGCGGATTCGTACACCTGCCCAGCCCCCCACCGCACGGGGGAACGCGGACCGGAGCCGCCCCCCGCAGGGCGTATAAAGGGTCCCTCCGGACCGGCCGGCGTCCCCCGATGGCAGTGACCTCTCACGCGGCAAGGCGTCACCGCGTACGACAGCGGAGGAGTGCCCATGAGCACGGCAGACGAGATCAGCACCTTGCTGGTGGCGAACTTCGGAACCGATCCCGTGGCGATCCGCCCCGAGGTCTCGCTCCGTCAGCTCAGGCTGGATTCCCTGGCCCTGGAGGAACTGCGGCTCCTCATCGAGGACCGGCTGGGCGTCGATCTGGAGGACGTCCAGCTGACCTCGCGCGACACCGTCGGCCGACTGGTCGACGCGGTGCATGCCAAGGCGGCGGCATGACCGCCCGGTACCGCCCCGAGCCGTTCGCCGCCGCCGTCACCGGGATCGGCCTCGTCACCTCGGCCGGGGTCGGCGCCGAGGCCACCTGGCGCGGGGTGACCGAGGCCGCCATCGCGCCCTGTGTGCCGCACCGCCCCGAACTCCACGGCCTGCCCTGCGACTTCATGTACACCGTCACGGGCCTCGACACGAGAGCGGTCCTCGGGGTGGCCACCCAGCGGCTGATGGACCGCTTCTCGCAGCTCGCCGTCGTCGCCGCCCGCGAGGCCGTCGCGGACGCGGGGCTCGACACCTCGGTCTGGGACAGCGCCCGCGTCGCCGTCGTCATCGGCTCCGCCCACGGCGGACTGCCCTTCTACGACGAACAGCACACCGCTCTCACCGAGCGCGGCGCCCGCCGGGTCTCGCCCAAACTCGCCCCGCTCACCGTCGTCAACGGTGCCGCCAGCAGCGTCGCCACGGACCTCGGCGCGCACGGACCCAGCCAGGCCGTCTCCACCGCCTGCTCGTCCGGCACCGTCGCCATCGGCACGGCCCACCAGATGCTGCGCACCGGCGCCTGCGACATCGTCGTCGCGGGCGGCGCCGAATCGGTCTGCTCCCGGCTGCTGATCGCCAGCGCCTGCCAGCTGAAGGCCGTATCCACCCGCCGGGACGACCCCGAGGCGGCCTGCCGCCCGTTCGACACCCACCGCGACGGTTTCGTCGTCGGTGAGGGCGCCGGACTGCTCGTGATGGAACGCCCCGAGCACGCCCGCGCCCGCGGCGCCACCGTCCGCGCGCACGTCGCCGGATACGGCGCCTCCAGTGACGCCTACTCCGCCGTCGCCCCCGACCCCGAGGGCCTCGGCATCGAACGGGCCCTGCGCGCCGCCCTCGCGGACGCCGGGGCCGTCGCCGCGGACATCGGCCATGTCAACGCCCACGGCACCTCGACCGTGGCCAACGACCTGATCGAGGCGACCATGCTGCGCCGGGTGCTGGGCGAGCACCCCCTGGTCACCTCGACGAAGGCCATGACCGGCCACACCCTCGGCGCCGCGGGCGGTATCGAGACCGCGCTGACCGTACTGGCCCTCCAGCACGGGCTCGTGCCGCCGACCGTCAACCTGGACGCCCCCGACCCGGAGATCCCGGTCGACGTGGTGAGCAAGGAAGCCAGGCCCGCGGCGCTCGACGCGGCCGTCAAGACCTCGCTCGGCTTCGGCGGGCACAACGCCGCCCTCGTCCTCACCAGGGCCTGAGCGCCCGCACAGCGCACACAAGGACGGGACGGTCACCATGCCCGACGAGATCATCCGGAACCTGTCGGTGCACGGGCTGCGCTACAGCTACCGGACGCTGACGCAGCCCTCACCCCGCACCGAGCCCGTCATCGTCCTGGGCGGCGCGCTCCAGGGGATGTACGGCTGGCCGCAGATGGACGAGCACCTCGGAGCGCGGGCCCACGTCGTCACCGCCGATCTGCCCGGCATGGGCAGCGCCGACCCGCTGCCGCCAGGCACCGGTGACGACATCCTGTACGCGGCCGTCACCGCCATCATCGACGACCTGGGCGCACCCCGGGTCAACCTCTTCGGCTTCTCCTACGGCACGTCGATCGCGTTCGGCTGCGCCCGGCGGAACCCCGGCCGGATCGCGCGGCTGGTCCTCGGCGGCGTACCGGCGCACATCAGCGAAGCCCAGCGGAACCAGTGGGGGAGGGCTGTGGACCGGCTGGCGACCGGTGACATGGAGGGGCTCGCCACCCTGACCGCCGAGGCCCTGATGTGTCTGGACCCGGACCGCACCGTGCACCGCAGGGAACTCGCCATGCGCTACGTCCGGAGGTCGTTCCTGCACGCGCTCACGGACTCCCCGCACGCCGCGCAGTCGCTGCGCCGGGCGCTGGGCCACCGGCCGGACTTCTCCGGCGGGCTGAGCGGTGTGCCCGCGCTCGTCTTCGCGGGCGAGCACGACACGGTGACCTCGCCCGAACGGCAGCGTGCCTTCGCGGCGACGATCGAGGGCAGCCGCTTCCTGACCATCGGGGAGTCCGACCACTGGGTCGTACTGGAGCGCCCCGACGACGTGGCGGACCTGGCCGCCCGCTTCTTCAGCGACCTCCCGCTGGAGCCCGCGCCCGCACTGTGGCCGCTGTCCGCGGCGCTACCGCGTCCGCGCCGGGGCGCGACGGGACCGGCCGTGCCGCGGGCGGGCGGCTGAGCCGCCCGCCCGCGCGGGATCAGCGGTGGCCGTGGCCGTGTCCGTGTCCGTTGACGTCCACCCGCACGATCTGCGGGTCATGGTCGCTCGCCTGGTCCGCGAACTCCGCGTTGATGTGCACCACGTCGTAGTCGAAGCGCCGGACACCGGGGCTCGTCAGGATGTGGTCCAGGGTCTGCGAGTTGCCCTCGTACACGTAGCTGTACTGCTCGTTCGCCGGGAGCGTGGTGATCAGCGGCTTGAGCGCCTTCCCGGCCGTCAGTGCCGACATCGTCGGCGAGAACGCGAAGTCGTTCAGGTCGCCGAGCGTGATGACGCGCGCCGACTTGTCCGCCGCGAGCAGCGACTTGACGAAGGTGTTGACCTCCGCGGCCTGCCGCACCCGCTTCGTCTCCGAACTGCGCGTCGGCTCCTGGTAGCGGCCGTGCAGTGGCTGGTCGCCGCCCTTGGAGGTGAAGTGGTTGCCGATGACGAAGACCGGCTCGCCGCGGAAGCGGAACTCGCCGACCAGGGGCTTGCGACTGTCGGCCCAGGAGTCGTCGAGCGGGCTGATCCGGGCGGGCGAGGCCGACAGGGTGACGCCCTTCCTCGTCCGTACGGCCTGCACCGCGGTGGTCGCGTCGCCGCCCGCGCGGTCCACGAAGGAGACCCGCGCGGGGTTGAAGAGGAAGACGTTACGGATGTTGCCGCCGGGCTCGCCGCCGTCCTTGCCGTCCTGCGGGGCGACATAACGCCAGGAGTACCGAGGCCCGCCCGCCGCGACGATCGCGTCGGTGAACCGCTCGAGGGTCGCATCGGAGCCGACCGTGCCGTCGTTGACGGCTCCGTTGTCGTCCTGGATCTCCTCCAGCGACACGATGTCGGGGGAGGCCAGGTTGACCGCGACACCCTTGGCGAGGGTGTCGAACTTGCCCTGGTCGTCCAGTGCGTCGAGGTTCTCCACGTTGTACGTGGAGACGGCCAGCTCGTCGCGCTTCTGCTTCCTGGTGACCTCACGCTTCAGGTGCCGGTCGGTGAGCGTGCCGAGCCGGGTGGCCTGGAGGCTGTAGCCGCCGAAGGAGTCGTAGTCCAGCACCCCGGTGGTGGTGCCGGACAGCACGTCGCCCACGTTCGCCACCGGAACGGGCCGGTCGGCGTCGAGCGACATGACCTTGATCCGGCCGGTGTTCTGGTCCTTGTACGAGGAGTACAGGGTGCCGCCCCGCCGGGTCGGGTTCTGCCTCGGTTCGACGGTCACCCAGACCTCGCCGTAGGACGTCGTGGCGCCGGTGACCCGGGTGCCGGACGTCTCGACGCGGGTGCCCTCAAGGGATTCGTAGAGGTCGAGTGCGTACTTCGCGGGTTCCAGGGGCAGCGCGTCGATCGAACCGCCGCCCGCCGACGGGAGGTAACCGCCGGGCACCGAGGCCGCGTTGATCGCCACCGGCGCCGGCAGCGCGTTGCCCGAGGAGAGGACCGTGGTCCTGGGGGAGGTGATCTCGGTGATGGACTGCGTGGTGGTCGACGGGTAGTACTCGTCCACCGTGCCGCTGACCAGGACCGAGTCGCCCACCGCGACCGTCGGGGCGGCGGAGCCGGTGTAGACGAGGACGCCCTCGGAGGTACGGGGGTCCGCGTCCGGCGACGGGTCCTGGATCCAGAAGCCGCGCGAGCCCGTGGTGCGTACCGCGGTGACGATGCCGGGGACCCCGGTCACCGCCTGTCCGTCCAGCGGGGAGACCCGGGTGGTGCCCTGGATGTCGTGCACGCGCACGGTGCCGGGCTCCGTCGGATTGCCCGGGTCGCCCGGGTCCTCGCCGCCGCCGGACGTCTCACCGGCCGCGTTCACCGGTGTGGGGGCGCCCGCGGACAGGTCGGCTGCGTTGTCGTCGGTGTCCGCGAGCGAGGCCGCGCGGGCCACGGAGGCGGTGGCGGAGGCGCCGGCCGCCGGTCCGCTGCCCTCCCGGACGACCGCGGATCCGTAGCCCACCAGGTCGACGATGCGGGTGTCGGCCGCGCAGTCGGCCACCGTCCTGCAGGTCAGTGCCGTGGTACCGGAGACCAGGGCGACCGTGCCGCTCGCGGCGGACATCGCGACGGTGCCGGTGGCGTCCGGCGCGGGCAGGGCGACGGTACCGCCGGTGCCCGCGGCCTGGGCCAGCAGATAGCGGCCGCCGGGCGCGACGGCACCGGTCAGCGCGGACACCTGCCACTGCGAACCGGCGGACGGCGCCCCGGGCAGGTACTGGAAGCTGAACCCGGACAGGTCGTACGCGGCGGAGCCGGCGTTGGCCAGCTCGACGAAGTCACGGGTGAGCGTGGCCCCCGAGTTCCCGCCGCCCCCGTACACCTCGGAGATCACGGCGGACGCGGACGGGGCCGCGAAGGCGGCGGGCAGCGCGGTCGCCGAGAGGGTCACGGCGACCGCGCCGGCCAGCAGAACGGAACGAGGTCTGGATATGCGCACGGAGACTGCCCCTCAGTGTGTGATGAGGGAGCACAAGCTATGCGCGTAGAACCGGCGATGACAAGGCAGCAGAGGTTAATAACAGAAATCGGCCCGCCGTACGCCCGCCATACCGCCGCAACGCGCGGGCAACACCCGTCCGACGCCCGGGTGTCCATGATGCGGCAATGGTTTGACCGGCTTGCGCGGGTCCGGTTACGTTGCGCGGCATGCAGCGATCCGCACACCTGACGACGCGAGGTCATATCGACCTGAAGCGTGTGTGCTCCGCAGTGTGTCAGCCGGTCTGAGAGCGCCACGCCCGCGCGACCCGGCAGCAGGGGCCACCTACCGTCCCCGTACCACCGCACCGGCCCCCGCAGGGTGACTCTCCACCGCAGAAGCAGCGCCACCCGGGCCCCCGTGCTGCGGCGGCCTGCCCGAGCTCCGTACCGGAGCACGCACCGCGTCACCCGCTGCCATCGAGGACCTGGAAGACACTGTGAAGAGTCTGTCTGCGCCCGGCCGTCGCACCGATCCGCTGCGCCGCTCCGACATAACCGCGACCGCGCCCGCCCGCCGCGCGGCGGGCACCGGTTCCGTCTTCGGGGCGATCCTCGACCACGGGCCGGTCGCCCGGTCCACCGTGGCCCGGCTCACCGGCCTCTCGCCCGCCTCGGTCACCGGCCACGTGGGTCAACTGCTGGCCCGCGGGCTGGTCCGGGAGAGTGCGGAGACCTCCGGCCCCCGGGGCCTCGGCCGGCCGCACATCCCGGTCGAGATCGACACCGGCAGCTACCTGGTGGCCGGGGCGCACATCGCGGTGGCGCACTCCACCGTGTCCCTGATGGATCTGCGCGGCCGGATCGTGGCCGAGGACAGACAGCCCCACCGCACCAGGGACCCGCACCGGATGCTCGCCCAACTAGCCGCCCGGCTGCCCCGGTTGACCGCCGCGCACGCGGGCGGCCGCACGGTGCTCGCGCTGGGTCTCGCCACCGGCCACCGGGTCGACCCGGTGGCCGGCGTGATCGTGGAACACCCGCAGCTCGGCTGGCGCGACGTCCCGGCGCGCGACATCCTCGGTGCCGCGACCGGGCTGCCGGTCCATGTGGACAGCCACTCCCGGGCGCTGGCGCGGGCGGAGCAGCTGTTCGGTGAGGAGTCGACCCGGACCAGCACGGTCCTGCTCTTCGTCGGCGCGGTCGTGGACGCGGCCTTCGCCACCGACGGCGCCATGCACCGGGGCCCGCGCTCGGGGGCGGGCAGCGTGGCCCATCTGCCGCTCGGCACGGGGGGCACGGGCTCCGGGGGCGCGGTCTCCTCCGGCGGTGAGGGCGACGTCGGGGCCACGGACGGCCCGGACGGGGCGGGCGGTGCCGAGCCCTGCTCCTGCGGGCGGACCGGCTGTCTGCAGTCGGAGGTGTCCGAGCGTGCCATGGTGCGGCGCGCGGCCGCCCAGGGGCTGGTCGTCGGATCGTTCCGGGAACTGCTGGACCGGGCGCTGGCCGCCGATCCGCGGGCCGTGGCGCTGTTCCGCCGCCGGGCGCGGCTGGTGGGCAGGGCCGCGGCCCTGTTGCTGGACATGTTCGATCCCGAGGTGCTCGTCGTCGTCGAGCCGGGGACAGGGCGGATCCCGGCGTGTCTGGCCGATCTGCGGGCGGAGGTGGCGGAGCGGTCCTGGGTCTGCGAGGACCCGGAGCGGGCCGTGGTGCCGAGCAGCTTCACCGGGTCCGTGCTGGCCACGGCCGGGGGAGCGGTGGCGCTCGGTGCGCTGTACACGGATCCGCTCGGCCCGTGGCCCGCGCTGCCCGCCGTCTCCTGACGTCACATCATATTCGGCGGCCCGTCCCGTACCCGACTTAATTCAGGAAGTTGCATTGTTGACCGGGTGCGAATCCGGACGGGATGATGGATTCATGACCAGTCGGCAGCGGAATTCAGGGAGTGCGTCCTCCGTGACGTGCGCCTTCCGCCGGTCCGTGACGGCTCTCGTTTCCGTCCGGCTCCTGTGTCGTCGCCCCTGTCCGGGCCTCCGTTAACACCTGCCGCATTCGGCCGGCACCAGTTGCATTCGGCGAAAGATCCGCGCCGCCGCGCGCCTCGCCCTGTCCGGCATGCCCTTTTCGTGGACTCACCGCAATTCCCTGCCCCTTTCCGACTTCCCATCACGGGAGAGACGTTGACCGTCACTGTGTCCTCATACCCCGCGACGGCCGAGGCCGCCGCACCCGGAATCGACCCGGGCCGTTTCAAGCAGGCGTTCCGCCGCTACCCCGCCGGGGTCGTCGTCGTCACCGCCGACGCGGGCCAGGGCCCCATAGGCTTCACCGCGACCTCGCTCAGCTCGCTCTCGCTGGACCCGCCGCTGGTGTCGTTCGGCATCGGCACCACGACCTCGTCCTGGCCGCACATCGAGCGGGCCCGCACGGCCGTCGTGAACTTCCTCGGCGCCGAACAGCGCGATCTGGCCACCACCTTCGCCACCAGCGGCATCGACCGGTTCGCCGCCCCCACCCGCTGGCACCGCCTGCCGGAGGGGGAGCCGGCGCTCGACGGGGTGGCCGGCCGGCTCCGGCTGGAGATCGAACAGCTCGTCCCGGCCGGTGACCACCGCATCGTCATCGCCCGAGTGGTGGACGTGCGGCTCGACGAGCGACGCAGCCCGCTGCTCTTCCACGACGGCGCCTACCACTCCCTCTGAGCGCCCGCTCCCGCCGACCACAGATCAGGAATTCACCATGCCACGCCACGACGCCTACCGGACCGTCGGCCGCAGGTCGTTTCTCGCACTCACCGGTGCGACGGTCATCGGTACACTCGCCGCCTGCTCGCCCCAGGCGAAGACGGCGGCGAGCGCCGAGCCCGCCGGAAGACTTCCCTCGGGAGCCCCGCCGCCCGGTACGAAACTCTCCATAGCCGTCCGCTCGACCAAACTCCAGCTTGGTCCCGCAGGATTGCAGAAGGATCTCCCCTTCACCGTTTCCCAGTGGCCCAATCTGAGCGCGGGCCCCGATATCATCCAGGGATTCCGGGCGCATTCCATCGATCTCGCGGTCAACGCCGGAATTCCGCCGATCCAGGCCGAGGCGATCGGCGTCGGCGCGAAGATCGTCGCGGTTCAGGTGCGCAACAACCCCAGTTACGTCTTCGCGACCGCGCCCGGGTCTGACATCAGGTCCGCGGCCGATTTCCTCGGCAAGAAGATCGGCTTCTCGCAGGGACAGGCGCAGGGGGTCGTCGTACTGCGCGCGCTGAAGAAGGCGGGCATCGCCAACAAGGACGTCGAACTGGTCGCGCTGCCCAGTACCCAGTTCCTCACCGCCCTGCAGTCCAAGCAGGTCGACGTGGCCCCGCTGGGCGAGCCGACGCTCACCAAGTACCTGACCCAGTACGGGAAGGACGGAGTACGCGGCGTGAAGACCGACGTCGTGGACCTGCTCTCGGTCCTGTGGGCGCCCAACGAGGTGCTGAACGACAGGGCCAAGGCCGCCGCCGTCCGCTCCTTCGTCCCGGTGTGGGCCCGCGGCCTCGCCTGGGCCTGGGAGAACAGCGACGAGTGGATCGACACCTACTACGTCAAGGACCAGGGCGTGTCCAGGCAGGACGGCAAGCGCATCGTCGCCTCCCTCCACAAACCGCAGTTCCCGGTGAGCTGGGACAAGGCCATCGCCTGGGAGCAGGAGACCGCCGACCTGATGGCCGACGGCGGCTTCGTGCCGGAGCAGGACGTCGCCGCGCTGTTCGACCGCCGCTTCGAGGGGCTGGCGGCCAAGGCCGTACCGGCCCGCTACCGGGAGACGTCATGACCGAACTGCTGACGAACGCCCGCACGGCAGGCCGGGTGAACACGGCCGCCGCGCCCGGGGAGACCGGGAAGCCGCCGGCTGCCACCGCGTCCGCACCCGGGCCCGCGACCCCCCGCGCCACCCGCAGGAGGCTGGGGCCCGGCCGCGCCATCCCCTTCGGGCGGCTGATCGGACCGGTGCTGGTCATCGCCCTCTGGTGGTTCGCCTCCGCCATCGGCTATCTCGACCCCCGCATCCTGTCCGGTCCCGGCACGGTGCTCTCCACCGCGTCCGACCTCATCTCCAGCGGCCGGCTCCAGGACAACGTCCTCATCTCCCTGCAACGCGCGGGGCTCGGGCTGTTCTTCGGAGTGACAGCGGGCGTCGTGCTCGCCGTCGCGGCCGGACTCAGCCGCACCGGTGAATACCTCCTGGACGGCCCGCTCCAGATCAAGCGCGCCATCCCCTCCCTGGCCATGCTCCCGCTACTGATCCTCTGGCTCGGCATCGGCGAGCAGATGAAGGTCACCGTGATCGCGCTCGGCGTCGCGGTGAACATGTACATCAACACGTACGCCTCGCTGACCGGCATCGACAGCCGCTACGTCGAACTCGCCGAGGGACTCGACCTGAGCCGCGCGCAGTTCGTCCGCAAGGTCGTCGTCCCCGGCTCGCTGCCCGGCTTCTTCGTCGGCCTGCGCCTCGGCGTCACCGCGTCCTGGCTCGGGCTGATCGTCGTCGAGCAGATCAACGCCACCAGCGGCATCGGCTACATGATGTTCCAGGCCCAGCAGTACGCCCAGAGCGACGTGATCATCGTGGGCCTGGTGGCCTACGGGATCTTCGGCTTCGCGTCCGACGCGGCAGTACGCGCCGTCGAGAGGAAGGTCCTGTCATGGCGACGCACGCTGGCGGGCTGACCGGCACCCGCACCGGGGCCGGCACGGCCGTGGAGGTTCCCGCGGTACGCACCCGGTCGCTGGTCCGCCGGTTCGGCGACCGGGACGTCCTCAAGGAGCTCGATCTCACCATCGCACGGGGGGAGTTCACCGCGCTGCTAGGCCGCAGCGGTTCGGGCAAGTCCACCCTGCTGCGGGCCGTCGCGCGACTCGACCACACCGTCGAGGGATCCGGTGAACTCACCGTCCCCGACCGGGTGTCGCTCTCCTTCCAGGACTCCCGGCTGCTGCCCTGGCTCCGGGTGATCGACAACGTCGTCCTCGGGCTGCGTGGCCCCGGGGCCCGCGAACGCGGCCTCACCGCCCTGGCCGAGGTCGGGCTGGAGGGCCGAGACCGCTCCTGGCCGCACGAGCTGTCCGGCGGCGAGCAGCAGCGCGCCGCGCTGGCCCGCGCCCTGGTCCGTGAACCCGAACTCCTCCTGGCCGACGAACCGTTCGGCGCGCTGGACGCGCTGACCCGGATCAAGATGCACGGTCTGCTGCGCGAACTGTACGAGCGCCACCGCCCGGCCGTGCTGCTGGTCACCCATGACGTGGACGAGGCCGTGGAACTGGCGGACCGGGTGCTCGTCCTGGAGGAGGGCCGGATCTCCGTGGACCTCACCGTCGACCTGCCCACCCCGCGCTCCCGCCGCGACGCCCGGTTCCAGGAGTACCGCGACACCCTGCTCACCGCTCTCGGTGTCGCCCAGCCCCAGACCCGTACCGATGTGAAGGAACCCCATGTCCCGCACGCCTGAACGCAAGCAGCTGCACCTCAACGCCTTCCTCATGTCCACCGGCCACCACGAGGCCTCCTGGCGGCTGCCGGAGAGCCCCGCCGAGGCCAACTCCGACATCGAGCACTACAAGAACCTCGCCCGGATCGCCGAACGCGGCCGGCTGGACTCGCTCTTCCTCGCCGACAGCCCCGTCCTGATGGGCGACCCCGGCCGGCGGCCCGCCGCCAAGCTGGAGCCCACCGTCCTGCTGACCGCGCTCGCCGGGGCCACCCGGCACATCGGGCTCATCGCCACCGCGTCGACCAGCTACAACGAGCCCTACAACCTGGCCCGCCGGTTCGCCTCGCTGGACCACGTCTCGGGCGGCCGGGCCGGCTGGAACATCGTCACCACCGCGGGCGCCGACGCGGCCCGCAACTTCGGCCTCGACGACACCCCGCTGCACCACGACCGGTACCGGCGCGCCGGTGAGTTCGTCGAGGTGTCCACCAAGCTCTGGGACAGCTGGGCTGACGACGCCGTGATCGGAGACAAGGAGCGCGGCGTCCACGCACGGGCGGAGCGGGTGCGGAAGGTCGGGCACAGCGGCGAGTTCTTCCGCGTCGACGGGCCGCTGAACGTACAACGTCCGCCGCAGGGGTATCCCTTGCTCGTACAGGCCGGGTCGAGCGAGGACGGCAAGGACTTCGCGGCCCGGTACGCGGAGGCGGTGTTCACCGCCCAGCAGACCCTGGAGGAAGGCATCGCCTTCTACAAGGACGTGAAGCGGCGCGCCGAGGCCATCGGCCGCAACCCGGACGGCATCAAGATCCTTCCCGGCATCGTGCCCGTCATCGGCGACACCGAGGCCGAGGCACTGGCGCTCGACGCCGAGCTGGAGAGCCTCATCGTCCCCGAGTACGCCAAGCGGCAGCTCGCCCAGCGACTCAAGATCGCCCCGGACGACCTGGACCTGGACGCCGAACTCCCCGAGGACATCCCCACCGAGGACGAGATCGAGGGCGCCAAGAGCCGCTACACACTCATCGTGGAGCTGGCCAGACGCGAGAAGCTGACCGTGCGCCGGCTCATCGCCCGGCTCGGCGGCGGACGCGGCCACCGCACCTTCGCCGGTACGGCCGAGCAGGTCGCCGACACCATCGAGCACTGGTACGACAGCGGGGCCGCCGACGGCTTCAACATCATGCCCGCCGTCCTGCCCTCCGGACTGGGGGTCTTCGTCGACCGGGTGGTGCCGATCCTCCAGGAACGCGGCCTGTTCCGGACCGAGTACACCGCCCGCACCCTGCGCGGACACTACGGACTGCCGCGGCCCGCCAACCGGCTCTTCGAGGAAGTCGACCGCAGCGAGGGCCACTTCGGCATCGGTCTGGCGGAGGCCCGGTGACGGACTGTCCGAACCCGGAAACCGGTACGCACCGGCAGCCGCCGCCCGGCTGGGCACGGCGGCTGCTGGGCTACTGCCTGCGGCACCGCACCGACCTGCTCCTCGCCTTCGGCGCCGCCGTGCTCGCCGCCGTCGCCACCGCCACGCTGCCCCTCGTGCTCCGGCACGTGGTGGACGGGGTGGCCGCCGGCACCACCGCCTCGCTCGCCCCCTGGACGGTGCTCCTCGCCGCACTCGGCGCCGTCCGCTTCGGCGCGAGCTTCACCCGCCGCTACCGCTCGGGCCGGCTCTCCCTCGGGGTCCAGTACGACCTGCGCAACGACGCGTTCGCCGCCCTGCTCAGGCTCGGCGGCGCCCAGCAGGACGATCTGCGCACCGGACAGGTGGTGAGCCGGTCCATCTCCGACATCACCCTCATCCAGACACTGCTGCAGTTCCTGCCCAACCTCACCGGCAACGCGCTGATGTTCCTCTTCTCGCTGGTCTTCATGGCGGTCCTGTCACCGCTGCTGACCGTCGTGGCACTGGTCGTCGGCCCGCTGCTGTGGCTGATCGCGCTTCGCAGCCGCCGCGACCTCTTCCCCGCCAACTGGCACGCCCAGCAGGAGGCCGCCGAGGTGGCCTCCACCGTCGAGGCGACCGTCACCGGCGTCCGGGTGGTGAAGGGCTTCGGCCAGGAGCAGCGAGAACTCGCCGGACTCGAGGCGCGCGCCCGCCACCTGTTCGCCTCCCGGCTGCGGGTCGTCCGCTTCACCAGCCGCTACAACCCCGCTCTCCAGGCCGTCCCCGCCCTCGGCCAGGTCGCCGTGCTCGCCCTCGGCGGCTGGATGGCCCTGAACGGCCGGATCACACTGGGCACCTTCCTCGCCTTCACCACCTACCTCGGCTCCTTCGTCACCCCGGTCCGTCAGGTGGCGACCCTCCTCACGGTCTGGCAGCAGGCACGGGCCGGCGCCGAACGGGTCCTGGAGGTCGTGGACGAGACCCCGGTGATCACCGACTCACCCGGTGCCCGCGAACTCCCCGACGAGCCGCCCGCCGTCGCCTGGCAGGACGTCACCTTCGGCTACGGGGACGCCGAACCGCTCCTGGACGGCTTCACCCTCGACATCCGGCCCGGTGAGACCCTCGCCCTGATCGGACCGGCGGGCTCCGGCAAGTCCACCGCCGCCGCCCTGCTGCCCCGGTTCTACGACGTGCCGTCCGGAGCGGTACGGGTGGGCGGCGTCGACGTCCGCGACCTCACCCTGGACTCCCTGCGCTCCAGGATCGGTTACGTCTTCGAGGAGAGCCTGCTGCTCTCCGACACCGTGCGCGCCAACATCGCCTACGGAGTGCCGGACGCCACCGACGAACGGATCCGCGCGGCGGCCCGGATCGCCCGCGCCGACGAGTTCATCGAACGGCTCCCCCAGGGATACGACACCGTGGTCGGTGACCAGGGCCTCACCCTCTCCGGCGGCCAGCGCCAGCGCATGGCCCTGGCCCGTGCCCTGATCGGCGACCCGGCCGTGCTCGTCCTGGACGACGCGACCTCGGCCATCGACGCCCGGGTGGAGGCGGAGATCCACCACCGGCTGCGCCAGGACGACCGCCGCCGCACCACCTTGATCGTCGCCCACCGGGGATCGACGCTTGAACTCGCCGACCGCGTCGCGGTCCTGGACGGCGGACGGATCACGGACACCGGGACACCGGACGAACTGCGAGCCAGATCGGCCCTGTTCCGGGAACTCCTCTCGACGGACGAAGACCCCGGCGCGCCCACCGTCCCCGCCGCACCGGCCGGCTGCCCCACCCCGCACCTGTGGCTCCGCGCCGAGGGCGAGGGCCACGAGGAGGGGGAGGGGAGCGCCGTCCGCGCGGCCCGGGCGCTGGCCGAGGCGGCCGCCACCTCCGGACCCGGACGTGCGGGCCCCGGCGGCGGGGTGCTCGGCTCCGCTCCGCCGAGCCCCGAACTCATCGCCGCACTGGCCAGGATCCCGCTGCCCGCCGCCGACCCCGAGGTGCCCACCGGCCAGGCCGTCGCCGCCGAGGCCGACTTCGGCCTCACCGCCCTGCTGCGGCCCTTCCGGCTGCCGCTGCTGCTGGGTCTGCTGCTGGTGGCGCTCGACGCCGGGGCACAGATCACCGTGCCGGTCCTCGTCCGGCACGGCGTCGACCAGGGGGTGGCCCACCACGCCGGTCACGTACTGCTCGCCGCCGCGACGGCCGCCGCCCTCGTGGTGGCCGCGAACTGGCTGATCGGCGTGGCCCAGGTCCGCACCACCGGCCGCACCGGCGAACGCCTCCTCTACACCCTGCGCGTGAAGACCTTCGCCCAGCTCCAGCGGCTCGGTCTCGACTACTACGAACGCGAACTCGGCGGCCGGATCATGACCCGGATGACCACCGACGTCGACGCCCTGTCGAACTTCCTGCAGACCGGCCTGATCACCGCCGTGGTGTCCCTGCTGACGGTCATCGGAGTCCTGGTCAGTCTCCTGGTGATAGACGCCGAACTGGCTCTGGTGCTGCTCGCCGCGCTGCCGCTGCTGATCGTGGCCACCGCCGTGTTCCGCCACTACTCGGTGCCCGCCTACCGCGAGGCACGGGAACGCATCAGCGCCGTGAACGCCTGCCTCCAGGAGAACGTCACGGCGATCCGGGTCACCCAGGCCTTCCGCCGCGAACGCCGCAACGCCACCGACTTCGCGGTGCTGGCCTGGTCCTTCCGGGACTCCAGGCTGCGGGCCCAGCGCTACATGGGCACCTTCTTCCCGTTCGTCGAGTTCCTCGGCACGCTCTCGTCCGCCGCCGTGCTCACCGTCGGTGCGGGACAGGTCCGATCGGGCGAGCTGAGCGCCGGGACGCTCATCGCGTTCCTCCTCTACGTCGAGTTGTTCTTCTCGCCGATCCAGCAGCTCTCCCAGGTCTTCGACGGCTACCAGCAGGCGGTCGTGGGCCTCGGCCGGCTCCGCGGCCTGATGCGCACCCCCACCGGCACCCCGCCGGCCGAGGACGCCCGGCCGGTCCCCGCACTGCGCGGCGAGGTCGAATTCGACTCGGTCTCCTTCGGATACGCGGGCGGCGGCGGCCAGAAGGTCCTGCACGGAGTCTCCCTGCGGATCGCGCCGGGCGAGACCGTGGCCCTGGTCGGTGCCACGGGAGCCGGCAAATCGACCGTGGTGAAGCTCCTCGCCCGGTTCTACGATCCCTCCTCCGGGGCCGTCCGGGTGGACGGGCACGATCTGCGCGAGCTCGACCTGCCCGGATTCCGCCGCAGACTCGGCGTGGTCCCGCAGGAGGCCCACCTGTTCAGCGGCACGGTCCGCGACGCCATCGCCTACGGACGCCCGGACGCCACCGACGCCGAGGTGGAGGCCGCGGCCCGCGCGGTCGGCGCGCACGACATGGTGGCCGGGCTCCGGCACGGCTACCTCCAGCAGGTGGGGGAGCGGGGACGCAACCTCTCCGCCGGGCAACGCCAGCTCCTGGCCCTGGCCCGCGCCGAACTCGTCGACCCCGACGTCCTGCTGCTCGACGAGGCCACCGCCTCCCTGGACCTGGCCACCGAACGCCGGGTGGCCGCGGCGACCGAGGTGCTGTCCCGCCGCCGTACGACCGTCGTCGTCGCTCACCGGCTGACCACGGCGGTCCGGGCCGACCGGGTGGTGGTGCTCGACGCGGGAGCCGTCGTCGAGACCGGCACCCACACCGAACTGCTCGCGGCCCACGGCCCGTACCGGCGGCTGTGGGACGCCTTCCGGGAGACCGGCCACGCAGCGCCGGTCGACCACCTACAAGTCAGTGAACTCGTCAAGGAGAACGCAGGATGACGCAGTACCGCGATTTCGGCCGCACGGGCGTCAAGGTCAGCCCGCTGTGCCTGGGCACCATGATGTTCGGTGCCCGGGGCAACACGGACCACGCCGACAGCATCCGGATCATCCACCACGCCCTGGACTCCGGCATCAACTTCGTCGACACCGCCGACGTCTACTCCGCCGGTGAGTCCGAGACCATCGTCGGCAAGGCGCTGGCCGGTGGCCGCCGGGACGACGTCGTGCTCGCCACCAAATTCCACGGCAGCCTCGGCAGCGACCCCAACGAGCAGGGCAACTCACGCCGCTGGATCATCCGGGAGGTGGAGAACAGCCTGCGACGGCTCGGCACCGACTGGATCGACCTCTACCAGGTGCACCGCCCGGAGCCCGGCACCGACTTCGACGAGACCCTCGGCGCCCTCTCCGACCTGGTCCACCAGGGCAAGATCCGCTACATCGGCACGTCCACCTTCGAACCGTCCGCCATCGTCGAGGGCCAGTGGACCGCGGAGCGGCGCGGCCGGGAACGCGTCGTCGCCGAGCAGCCGCCGTACTCGCTGCTCGCCCGCGGTATCGAGCGCGAGGTGCTGCCGACCGCCCAGCGGTACGGACTGGCCGTCCTGTCCTGGAGCCCGCTGGCCGGCGGCTGGCTCTCCGGGCGCTACCGCAAGGGAGCGGACCAGCCGGTCTCCAGCCGCGCCGACCGGCAGGCCGAGCGGTTCGACATCGCGTCGGCCGAGAACACCGCCAAGCTCGACGCGGCCGAGGCGCTCGCCCAACTGGCCGACGAGGCCGGTCTCACCCTCGTCCAGCTCGCCCTGGCCTTCGTGCTGGAGCACCCCGCGGTCACCTCCGCGATCATCGGACCGCGGACCTTCGAGCAGCTGACGAGCCAGCTCGGCGCGGACCGGGTGCGGCTGAGCCAGGACGTCCTGGACCGGATCGACAAGATCGTCCCGCCGGGCGCCAACCTCTCGAGCCGGGACGCCGGTTACCACCCGCCGCAGCTCACCGACCCGGCCCTGCGCCGCCGTTCGCACCCGACGGCGTGATCAGGCGGAGGGCACCCGGTCCAGGAAGCCGCTCACCGAGCTGATCCGTCCGTCGTCGGCAAGGGTGATCACGTCCGAACCGGCGACGGGCGCCGAGCCGTCGGCCGCCACCAGGTCCCAGCCGAAGCGCACCAGTGCGTGGTGCCCGTCCACCGCCCCGGCGGGCCGGAACACGAACCCGGGGAACTGGGCCTGCGCGCCGCTGATCGCGGCCGCCAGCTCCTCGTGGCCCCGGACGTCGGCCAGCGGGTCGGTGTAGGTGGCGTCCTCGGTGAACGCCGCGGCGACGGCCTTCTCCAGCTCCTCGGGTGTGGCGGCGTTCCAGGCGGCGAAGTAGCGCTGGACGGCGTCGTCGTAAGCGGTCATCGTGCGTTCCTCTCATAGGGCTCCCGGCCCGGGTGGGCCGGGAGCGCTGTGCTCATGAGGAACACGATGTCCGACGCGCCGGAAGGCGTCGATTACCTCCCGGGTAAGGGCCGGCGCGGGAGCGGGCAGGTCAGCGCCGGTGCTCGTCCAGGAATCCGAGGAGCACCGTGTTCAGCTCCTCGGCGTGCGTCCAGCCGATGTTGTGCGGGCCGCCCGCGATCTCCACGAGGCGGCTGTCGCGGATGAGGTCGGGCAGCCTGCGGCCGGTGGAGTCGATGGGCAGGATGCGGTCCTCGTCGCCCTGCACGATCAGCGTCGGGACGTCGTTCTTCGGCAGATCGTCGCGGAAGTCCGTCAGCCACGTCGGTACGCACGCGAGCGTGGCATGGGCCGCCGCGCCCGCCGCGACCGTCCACTGGGCGCGCAGCGCCTGTTCGCTGATCCTGGTGGAACCCAGCACATCGGTGTTGTTGAACGCGTCGAGGAATTCGGTCAGATAGGCGGGCCGGTCCGCCACGATGGCACTCATGATCCCGTCGAAGACACCCTGGTCGACGCCTTCGGGGTTGTCGTCCGTCTTCAGCAGGAACGGTGGCACGGGCGCCACCAGCGCCGCCAGGGAGACGCGCCGCGAGCCGTGGTTGCCGAGGTACCGGGTGACCTCACCGGTCCCCATGGAGAATCCGACCAGTACCGCGTCCTGGAGGTCGAGCGTCTCGACGACGGTGTTCAGGTCCGCGGCGAAGGTGTCGTAGTCGTAACCGCTGATGGGCCGGTCGGACCGGCCGAAGCCGCGCCGGTCGTACGTGATGACGCGGTACCCGGCCCCGAGGAGGACGGGCAGCTGCTTCTCCCACGAGGCGCCGTTCAGCGGGAATCCGTGGATGAGGACGACGGGCCTGCCCTCGCCGTGGTCCTCGTAGTACAGCTCGATGTCGGCGGAGTTCTCCCGGCCGACGGTGATGTACGGCATGTGGTTCTCCCGTGTTCCTGTGGCGCCGCGACCGACGGCCGCGGCGGTGACGCTCCGGTACGGGCGACGGCCGAGGGCTGTCCCGTAGTCCCTGGCGTCGTGCGCCCGCCAGGGACTACGGGACGGCCCTCAGGGCCGGCCGTCCGCGATCACGTGCATGGCCGCTTCCTCGGCGGACGCCGCCGCCCCGTCGACCCCGACGTCCTCGCCGGCCATGGTGTCCGGCTCGTCGAGGTCCAGCTCCCGGGTGAGCCGCCCGGCGCGCGCGGTCCCGACCTCCGTGTCCCACGGCTCGCCGTCCCCGTCCGCCACGTCGCCCACGTCGTCGCCGGGCGGATCGGTGGGCTCGGGCAGCTCCCGGGCCAGCCGGCCGTCCAGCGTCTCCCCGCTGACCTGCTCGGACGCTGTGGTGCCCCGGTCCTCCACGGCCCATGGCCGCTCGGGCGGCGAGTACCCCTCGTCCAGGACGTCGGTGAGGTCCCTGTCCCGGGCTTCGAGCGTGTCCTGCGTGTCCAGCTGCTCGACGGGGTCGGAGGCCTCCGGCTGCTGGGGCTGATAGACGTCGTCGCCCCGGTCGGCATCTTCCATGACGCTTTCCCTTCACACTGTCGGGGATCCCGGCCATGCCTGCCGTACGACGCGGGGACAAGGGGGCATACCGGCCCGAATGCCTTGGGACATCCCGTACCACCCCTTAAGGATAGGCAGCCGTGGCCCGCCCCCGCAGCGTGCGCCGGGTGCGGGGGCGGGGACGGCCGGTGTGCGCGACCATGGAGGGCGAAGGCCGGACCGCACGGCCCCCGCCGGGGAGCCCGTCGTGGCGGTCGGCCAGGAGAGGCCGTCTGGAGAACTCGTCATGGATTACCCCGAGCGCTATCAGCTGGTGTTTCAGACGTCCGCCGTGGAGGACGACGCGGTGATCGTCCGGCGGACGGCACAGTCCGGGGCGGGGGGATATCCGGTCTACGAGGACGAGACCGGGATCGTCCGCGCCGAGATCAGTGAACGCCAAGAGGTGCGCATGCTCGCCAGCGGCGGGCACCAGCACCTCGGGAGCCCGATGGTGGTGCGCGAACCGGCCGCCTGAGGCGTGCCGCGGCACGCCCTGCCTCCCGGGAGGTACGCCCCGGGAGGATATGCGCATGACCGAACCGCTTCCGCTCGCCGGTATCACCGTCGTCAGCCTGGAACAGGCCGTCGCGGCCCCCTTCGCCACCCGTCAGCTGGCCGACCTCGGCGCCCGCGTCATCAAGGTCGAGCGCCCGGGCGGCGGTGACTTCGCCCGCCGCTACGACACCACCGTGCACGGCCAGGCCAGCTATTTCGTCTGGCTCAACCGCTCCAAGGAGTCCCTCACGCTGGACCTCAAGGCCCCGGAGGGCCGCGAGATCCTCGACGAACTCATCGCCGGGGCCGATGTGTTCGTGCAGAACCTCGCCCCGGGCGCGGCGGACCGGATGGGCCTGGGCGCCGCCGCCCTCCAGGCCCGTCACCCCTCCCTCATCACCTGCACGGTCAGCGGCTACGGCACGAGCGGCTCGTGGTCCTCGCGCAAGGCGTACGACCTGCTGATCCAGTGCCAGACCGGGCTGCTCTCCATCACCGGCTCGCCCGACGAGCCCGCGCGCTCGGGCATCTCCGTCGCCGACATCGCCGGCGGGATGTACGCCTACAGCGGCATCCTGTCCGCCCTGTTCGCCCGGGCCACCACCGGCCGTGCCCGGACCGTCGAGGTCTCCCTCTTCGACGCGCTCGCCGAGTGGATGAGCCAGCCCGCGTACTACACGCGCTACGGCGGCACACAGCCGCCGCGGATCGGCGCACAGCACGCCACGATCGCCCCGTACGGCCCGTTCACGGCCGCCGACGGCAAGGACGTGATGCTGTCCATCCAGAACGAACGCGAGTGGGCGGCGCTGTGCGCCACCGTGCTCGGGCGGCCCGGACTCGTCGACGACCCCCGGTTCGCCACCGGCCCGGACCGGGTCGGCCACCGCGAGGAGCTCAACGCGATCGTCGCCGCACGGTTCGCGGGGCTCACCGCCGCGGACGCCATGGACCTCCTGGACCGGGCGGGCATCGCCAACGCCGGGGTGAACTCGGTCGAGGAGTTCATCGGCCATCCGGCACTCAGCGAGCGCGACCGCTGGCGCGAGATCTCCGTACCCGGCACCCACGTTCCCGTACAGGCGCTCCTGCCGCCGGTGGACCTCGGCGGGGTCGGCCCGCGCATGGGCCCGGTCCCGGCGGCGGGCATGCACACCGCGCAGATCCTCGCCGGCCTCGGCCGCAGCCGCTCGGACATCGAGCGCCTCCGCACCCTGGGCGTCGTGGACACCGCGGACCCGTATCACGTGCCCATGTCCGCTGACATCGTGCCGACGCAGGACAATCCGGCCTGAGGCGTCAAACACTTGGTCGAAATTTTGCCCCTGGTGGGCTGGATGCGGGAGACACCAGGCACACTCAAGCTGTAGGAATCTCGCCACGAAGAGGATCACGCATGATCACGTTGAACAAGGAAGACGGCCCGGCGGATCTGGACGGGGTGACCCACCTGTCCATCGGGGTGTCCTGGGACCCCACTGTCGGCAGCAGTGGCGGGCTGATGGGGAAGCTGCGTCAGAAGAAGGGCACCGACCTCGACCTGATCGCCATCGCGATGCAGGGCGGGGACCCGGTCCGGCTGGCCGGCCTCGACTCCCTGGACCCGCTGGGCAACGGCTCGCTGGTGCACAGCGGTGACAACCAGACCGGTAAGGGCGACGGTGACGACGAGACGGTGACCGTCGACTTCGCCCGGGTGCCGCAGAACATCACGTCCATCGTCTTCATCGCCGCCGCGTACAAGAAGGGCAGCTCCTTCCAGAACGCGCGCAACATCAGCTTCAAGGTGTACGACGCGACGGGCGGCAGCAGCCAGCAGGTCGCCGACATCTGGCCGAGCCTGCTCAGCAACGACAACGGCTGCGCCGTGGCCAAGGCGATGCGGGTCGGCGGGAGCTGGAAGCTTCAGGTGATCAACGAGACGGGGAAGATCAAGCAGGGCACCGAGCAGGCCCTGATGCGGTTCGCCGTGAGCAAGTAACCGGCGGACGGCCGCCAGGGGGAGTGTTCCCGCAACGACCGGCCCCGGCCCGCACACGCGGTGGTTCAGTCCACGCGGCGTGTGCGGGCCGGGGCCGTCGCGTTCCCGGATGCCAGCGGTGACCGCGCCAGTTCGACACAGCCCGCGGTGATCAGGCCCAGGGCCAGCAGTTCGGGGAGCAGCCACCAGCCGGTGCGCAGGTGCTCGCCGAACAGCGTCACCCCGTACAGGACGCTGATCAGGGCGTCACCCAGGGTCAGACATGGCTGGACCGCGACCAGGGTCCCGGCCTGGAGGGCGTTCTGGAGGAGGAACAGCGCGCCGACGCCCGCCGCCGCCGTGGCGTAGAGCTGCCAGGACTCGAGGAGCACCACCACCCCGTCGCCGTCGCTCAGCCGTGCCATGGCGTCCTTCATCAGGGCGGCGGTGAGCGCGTATCCGCAAGCCGCGGCCAGACCGAGCAGCGCGGCCCGGGGATTGCCGCGGGTGGCCCGCGCCCCGGCGATCAGGGCCGCCTCGAAGAGACCGGTCAGGATCAGCGCCGGAACCCAGGCGGCCCCGCGCACCGTGTCACTGCCGCCGCCCGGCGCGGCCGAGGCCATCCCGAGGGCCAGACCGGCCGTCACCGCCGCCGCCCCCAGCCAGACGTTGCGCGGCAGCCGCACCCGCATCACGTATCCCGCCACCAGCAGCGTCGCCGGCAGCTCGATGACGAAGATCGGCTGGACCACCGCGATCGGCCCGGTGGCCAGCGCGATGGCCTGGCAGACGGCCGCGACGATCACCAGGCCGATGCCCGCGAGCCACACCTTCTGGCGCAGCAGATGGCCGATCAGCGACGCCCGCATCGCGACCCTGTCGGGGACGTTGAGGGCGGCGCGGCGCTGGAAAACGGATGCGGATCCGTTGCTGACCGCGGTCAGGACGGCGAAGAGGACGCTGATCACCGGTCCATGATGCGGGCGGACGACGCCAGGAACCGGGTCCGGCCGTACGGCGGCATGGCGGCGCGCCGAGGCCCCGACAGCTTCCGCGATCAGGACAGGACCCGACCTGATGGCCGCGTAGCGTGCCGCCCATGGCCGTGAAGAAGAAGACCTCCGCCGTCGCCGCCCCCGCGGTGCTCTCGCCCCGGGCCCTGGGACGCGCGACCCTGGAACGCCAACTGCTGCTCCGCCGCGCGTCGATGCCGGCCAAGGACGCGATCGGACACCTCCTCGGCCTCCAGGCGCAGAACACCAAGCCGCCGTACTACCAGCTCCTGGCCCGGCTGGAGGGCTTCGACCCGGCCGAGCTCGCCGCACTGATGGAGTCGCGCGAGGCCGTCCGCATCGTCACCCTGCGCTCCACCATCCACACCCACACCGCCGACGACGCACTGACCCTGCGTCCCCTCGTCCAGGAGGCCCGGGACCGTGAGCTCGGGATCTTCCGGAAGCGGCTCGTCGGCGTGGACCTGGACCGGCTCCGGGACATCAGCAGGGTGTACGTCGAACAGACGCCCCGCACCCCGAAGGAGATCCGCGAGAGGCTGCTCGCCGAGTGGCCCGACGCCGACCCGCAGGCCCTGAGCACCGCCGCCCGCTGTGTGCTGCCGCTGGTCCAGGTGACCCCGCGCGGAGTGTGGGGGAAGAGCGCCCAGGTCGCCCTGACCACCGCCGAGCGGTGGCTCGACCGGCCCGCCGAGCCGGTGCCCGCACCCGACGCCACCGTGCTGCGCTACCTCGGCGCCTTCGGCCCCGCGTCGGTGCGGGACATGCAGGCATGGGCCGGGCTGACCCGGCTGCGGGAGGTCTTCGACCGGCTCCGCCCGGGGCTCGTCACCTTCCGGGACGAGAACGGCGTCGAGCTCTTCGATCTGCCCGACGCCCCGCGCCCCGACGAGGACACCCCAGCCCCGCCGCGCTTCCTGCCCGAGTTCGACAACGTACTGCTCGGCCACGCGGACCGTACCCGCGTCATCCCTCCGGAGTTCAAGGGGCGCAACGGGGTGGGCAACCAGAACTACGGGAGCCTGCTGTTCGACGGGTTCTTCGCGGCGATCTGGCGACTGGACGCAGGCCGTGGCGGTGCGCCGACGACCGTCACCGTGCAGGAGATGCGGCCGCTCGGCGCGGCCGGGCGCGAGGCCGTCACGGAAGAGGCCGTGGCGCTGCTCGCGGTGATGACGGAGGCGGCCACGGACGGCAGCGGATACGACGTCAGGTTCGACTCGTTCATCGATTTCGACGGGTGAGCGGAGGCCGGGGGCCACCTGGTGTTCACCTTCGGGTCACCAGGAATTCTCCGGCAATCAACTCGGATTTCTCACCGCTTCCTCATGAGCCCTTGGTTACGTGTCTCCGGCCGGCCGGTCCGGCACATACGACGAAGGAGGGGGCATGGTGTCGCGACCCGACATGGCTGCGTCCCGCGCGTCCGGGGACGACGAGGCCCCGGTCCAGGAGGACGGTCGGCCGCTGCATGTCGCCAGCAGGCTGCACTCGTTCAACCGGTTCGAGCTGAAGTACCTCGTGCCCGTGGACCGCGCCGCCGAGATCCGTGAGGAGCTCGGCGAGCGGATGGACCAGGACCTGAACAGTCCGGTGGGCGGATACGGGGTCTGGAGCCTGTACTACGACAGCCCCGAGCTGCGGTTCTACTGGGAGAAGATCGAGGGCCTGAAGTTCCGGCGCAAGCTGCGGATCCGGCACTACGGCGATCTCGACGGGGTCACCGATGAGTCGCCGGTGTGCGTCGAGATCAAGCAGCGGGTGAACCGGGTGACGCAGAAGCGGCGGATCACGCTTCCGTACGCCACCGCCAAACGGCTGTGCGACGGACGGGAGATGGTCGAGCACTCGCCCGGCGAGCGCGCTTTCGTCCACGAGGTCCTGGACCTCGTCATCCGGCTGAACCTACGCCCCACCGCGATCACCGGATACCAGCGCGAGGCGCTGGTCGGCCGAGCGTCGGACACCGGACTCCGCGTCACCTTCGACCGGCGGATCCGGGGCCGGGACCGTGACTTCCACTTCGGTACCGCCACGCCGGAGAACCGCTTCACCATCCCGCCCCACATGACGGTGATGGAGATCAAGGTCAACGAGCGCACACCGCACTGGATCACCGACCTGGCCGCGCGCCGGAACCTGAACCTGGTGCGGATCAGCAAGTACGTGCAGTCCATCGAGGCGTTCGGCCTGGCACCCAGGTCCGTCTTCCACGTCGACGAGGCGGACCGCCCGCCGGCCACCCCCCACACCGGACCGCCGTTCGGGCAGCCGGAGGCGCAGTACGCGCCGGTGAAAGCAGGAGCACAGTGAACTTCGATCTGCAGGAACTCAGCGGGACGTTCAGCGTCACGGACGTGGTCGTCGCCATGGCGCTGTCGTTCGTCCTGAGCACGGTGATCGGTTACACCTACCGGTACACGCACCGCAACGTCTCCTACAGCCAGTCCTACGTCCAGACGCTGGTCATCGTCGGCATGATCGTCGCGTTGATCATGCTGGTGGTCGGTTCGAACCTGGCACGGGCGTTCTCCCTGGTCGGCGCGTTGTCCGTGGTCCGGTTCAGGAACGCGGTGAAGGAGACGAGGGACGTCGGCTTCATCTTCCTCGCGATGGCGATAGGAATGGCCTGCGGCGCCCGCTTCTACACCCTGGCCGCCGTCGGCGCCGTGGTGATCTGCGTCGTGATCCTCGTGATGTTCAAGTTCAACTGGTTCGCGCTGAACGTCCAGCGGCAGGTCGTCAAGGTCCAGGTCCCCGCGGGTGAGGACTACACCCCCGGCATCCGTGACGTGCTGATCAAGTACACCAGCGAGTTCGAGCTGGTGAGTACGGAGACGATCCGCGGCGGAGCCCTGAACGAGGTGTTCTACACCGTGCGGATGAAGAAGGGCACCGAACCCGGCGACCTCGTCACCGCCCTCCAGGAGCGCACGTCCGGGCAGCGGGTGACGGTGCTGACCGGTTACGACACGACCGACCTGTGATGAGCGGCGGCAAGACGCCGGTGCGCGGGCCGCGGCTGAGGGACCGCGTCCCGGTGCGGCTGCGGCACCACTGGAAACCGGCCGGAGCGCTGTGCCTGGGACTGGCCCTGCTCGTCTACGCCTTCGGGGACGCCCGCATCTCGCCGTACGTCACCTCCTCGTCCCGGGTGGAGGCCGACACGATCACCGAGAATGTGCGGGGCACCGTCGGCCTGTACGACACCACGGTCAAGCACTCCATCCAACTCCAGTACAACCAGACCGACTTCAAGAAGATGATGAAGGAGTTCAAGGACGACGGGACGAAGGACCCCATCGAGGCAGACCTCACCATCGACGGCGTCTTCCTCAAGGACGTGGGGATCCGGCTGAAGGGCAACTCCACCCTGTCGTCGCTGAGCGGCAGGCGAGGCGGAGCCGGTGGCGGCCGGATGGCGGGCGGAGCGGGACAGGACGCCCCGCGACAGCCGGGAGGCCAGGCCGGGAACGGCGCCGGTCCCGACGGTGCAGGCACCGCGGGTGCCGCCGGCGGTGCCGGTGACGAGGCCACGGACGGCGCGGGTGCCGCTGACAAGGCCGCGGGCGGCGCGGGCGGCGGCGGGGGAGGGATGACGCAGTACAACCTCTCCGCCGACAGACCGGAGGAGCTCCCCCTGCTCATCAAGATCGACGAATACGTCGAGGGCCGCGCCTACCAGGGCGAGCGGGAGATCTCGCTGCGCCCGGGAGCCGACGCGCAGGTGCCGCTGAACGAGGCCCTGGCACTGTCGATGACGGCCGAGAGCGGGGCCACGGCCGAGCGGTACGGCTTCACCACCGTCGCCGTCAACAACGGTCCTGCGGTCACCAGGCTCATGGTCGAGAACCCCGACACCGAGTACGCCGAGGCCGTCGAGGGCAACGGGATCCTGTACAAGGCCAGGGCGGGCGGCTCCTTCGCCTACCGGGGCGACGACCCCTCCGACTACGAGTCGTCCTTCCGACAGCTCAACAAGGTCGGCAGCCAGGACCTCGAACCCGTCATGAAGCTCATCAAGTGGGTGGACAAGGCCTCGGACAAGGAGTTCGCGGCCGACCTCGGCAAGCACGTCGACATCGAGTCCTTCGCGGAGTACGTCGCCGCGCAGAACCTGCTGATGAACTTCGACGACATGGCGGGCCCCGGCAAGAACTACCTGCTCCGGTACGACCTGGACACGAAGAGGTTCTCCGTTCTCGGATGGGACTACAACCTGACCTTCAGCGGGGACACCGCGGCCGGACCGGACGACTCGATGTCCATGGGCGGCGGCCGTCCCGGAGGCGCGGCCGCCGGCGCCCAGGACGATGACGAGACGGCCGGGGGCGGAGCCGCACAGGGCCAGGGCGATACGCCCGCTGCTCCCGCAGGGGCACCCCAGGGCGCGCAGGGCGGCGCCGGCGAGGGCGGACCGCAGGGCGGCTTCCCCGGCGGCGCCGCGGGCGAAGGCCCGGACGGGGACGCCGAGGGCGGTGACAAGGCCAGGGGCGGCGGCATGAGCGGCCACGAGCTGAAGGACCGCTTCCTGGAGCTCGACGCCCTGGATCCCGTGTACAAGAAGGCGTACAGGAAGCTGTACAAGGAGCTCTTCGCCTCCGGCGCGGCGCTCAAGGCGCTGGATGACATCTCCGGCCAGGCCGGGCGGGCCGGTGTCGACGCGGCGGAGCTGAAGAAGGCCGTGGCCGCGCTGCGCACGACCGTCACCGCGCGCACCGGGGCACTGGCGAAGAACACGGAGGTATCCGGCTGACGACCGGCGCCCCTGACCGGATCGGGTGATCCGGCCAGGGGCGCCGGTCGTCAGCCCGATCCGGACGAAAGGCACCAGCCGTGACCGCGTCATCAGCCCGGCACAGCGTTCTGGTCGTCGAGGACGACCCGAGCATCCGCACCCTGCTCACCTCCGCCCTGCACGCCGCCGGCTACTCCGTCGCGTCGGCGGGAACCGGACAGGACGCCCTGTCCGCAACGGACCGCGGCGGCCCGGATCTGATCGTGCTGGACGTGATGCTCCCCGACACCGACGGGTTCACGGTGACGCGTGAACTGCGCGCCCGGGGCGTCTACACCCCGGTCCTCTTCCTCACCGCACGCACCGACGTCGAGGACCGCATCATCGGCCTCAGCTCGGGCGGTGACGACTACGTCACCAAGCCGTTCCACGTCCAGGAGGTCCTGCTGCGGGTGCGCGCCATCCTCCGCCGCAGCGCAGGGCCGCGCACCGCACCACCCGCAGAGCCCTCGCCGCTGCGCTACGCCGACGTCGTCCTCGACGAGGAAGCGCACGAGGTACACCGCGCCGGGCAGCGGGTGCCGCTGTCCCCGACGGAGTTCCGGCTGCTCGCATGCCTCCTGTCCCAGTCGGAGAAGGTGCTGGAGAAGCAGCAGATCCTGCAACGGGTGTGGCACCACGACTTCGCCGGCGACACCCGAATCGTCGACACGTACATCAAGAACCTGCGCCGCAAGATCGACCGCTGCGGACCACAGCTCATCCACACCGAACGAGGCGTCGGCTACTGCCTGCGGCTGCCGCGGGAGGAAACGGTGTGAGAGGGGTCCCGAAGCGGCTGCGGCCCCGCTCGCTGCGCACCCGGCTGGTCCTGATCGCCACGGTCCTGGCCACCGGGGCGGTTCTGGTCTGCCAGGCCACCGGGCTGACGCTCATGCACGCCTGGCTCATGGGGCAGGTCGACGACCGGCTCACCGACTTCCGGCCGCCCCCGCCCGCCTACCGGGACATCGCCGACGGCACCGCACCCGATCACCGGGCCGCCCACGAGGCCCTGCCCTCCGACTTCCGCGTCTACTTCTACGACGCCCACGGCCGGCTGCTGCCCGACTCGCTCGGCAGCGGCCGGGGCGAGCCGCGGCTGTCCCGCACCCTCTCCCGGGGCGACCCCACCGACGGATCGCCCCGCACCGTCGCCTCCGTGGACGGCGGAGGCAGCTGGCGTGTGGTCGCCGACTCCGGGCCCGACGGAATGCGGGCCGTCGTCGCCCTGCCCCTGGACTCGGTCCAGGAGGCGACCTCCCGGCTGCTCTGGTTCAGCCTGGCCATCGGCGCGGTCACGGCGACGGCGGTCATGGTGCTGGGCGGCGTCGCCGTACGCCTCGGTCTGAGACCGCTGACCCGCGTCGAGCACACCGCCCGGCGCATCACCGGCGGGGCGCTCGAAGAGAACGTCGCCGAGACCAGCCAGGACACCGAGGTCGGCCGCCTCGGCATCGCCTTCAACACCATGCTGGACCAGCTGCGTGCCGCCCTGCACCGCAAGGACAGGACCGAGCGGCGGCTGCGGCGCTTCATGGCGGACGCCGGACACGAACTGCGCACCCCCCTGACCTCCCTGCAGGGTTTCGCCGAACTCCTCCTGCAAGACCCGGACATGTCCCCGCGCCGCAGCCGTGAGGCCCATGAACTCATCGCGCAGAACGCCGACCGCATGAGCCGCCTCGTCGACAGCCTCTTCCTGCTGGCCAAGCTCGGCGACGTACCGACCGCGGAACGGGAGCCCGTCGATCTGCTCTCGCTGGCGGCCGACGCCATCGCCGCCTCCGCCGTGCGCCACCCGGCGCGCCGCGTCGCCCTCGCCCCGCTCCGGCCGGCCGGTGCCGGCGGTCCGGACGAGCTCGACGTCGTGGAGGGCTCCGGCGACCCCCACCAGCTGGCCCAGGTGGTGTCCAACCTGCTGGACAACGCATGCACGCACACCCCGCCGGGCACCGGCATCCAGGTGCGCGTCGGAAGCCTGCGGGCCGGCCCGCGCGCCGGAGGCGCCGACCGGCCCGGCCGCACCAGCGCCAATCCGGCCCTGCCGTGCGGCGCCCTCGCCCATGTCATCGAGATCGCCGACGACGGCCCCGGACTGCCCTCACGGGACGCGGGGCAGGTCTTCGACCGGTTCTACCGGGCCCCCACGGCCTCCGGCGCCCCGCGTGACAGCGGCTCGGGCCTCGGCCTGGCCATAGCCTCCACGATCGCCGAAAGCCACGGAGGGCGACTGGAACTCGACACCGCGCCCGGCGAAGGGTGCACCTTCCGGCTGCTCCTCCTGGACGGCCTCGCCCGGGACAGCACGGACACCGGCTCCGTCCACCGGCCCCTCGTGGGCCCGGCTCCCTGATCCAGCCGGTCCGCCGAGCGCCGTGCGGCAGGAGCCCTGGCCGCTGAGTCGCGGCGGGGGGCCCACGACAGGAAGCCCTGCCCGGCCGGGTCGCGACGAGACCCCTACGGCAGGAAACCCTGCCCGCCGAGCCTCGGTGAGGTCCTTACGGCAGGAGCCCCGCTCGCCGGGCCTGAGCTCTATGGCAGGAGCCCGGCCCGCCGGGCCCGTGACGAGAGCTCTATGGCAGGAGACCCGCCCGCTGAACCTCGGTGAGGCCCCTACGGCAGGAGCCCGGCCCGCCGGGCCGCGACGACCGCCTCCAGCCGGGTGTGCGCGCCCAGCTTGCGCATCGCCGAGCGCAGATAGCCCTTCACCGTCTCCGGGCGCAGCCCGAGCCGGTCCGCCGCCACCGCGTTCGTCGCGCCCGCCGCGACGCAGGCCAGGACATCGACCTCGCGCGGCGCCAGCAGCACCTCCCGGGACCTCGGCGTCCGGGCACCGGCCGCCGATGCCAGCCGCCCGCACACCGCCATCAGCTCGTCGCGCAGCGCCGGATCGATGACCCTCGGCGCCAGGGCCCGCAGCTCCCGGTGCGCCTCCCTGACGTCCTCCCAGGCCTCCGGGACGGCCCGCGGATCGGTCACCTCCTCCCGGGTCACGGCGAGCAGTTGCTGCACCTCGTCCCGGACGACCAGCGCCTGTTCCACGTCGCGGGCGGCCGACGCCGCCGCGTCGAACGTGCGGTCCCCGAGCGTGAGCGGTTCACGCAGCGCCCCGTACAGCACGCCGCGCACCTTGCGCCGGACCACCACGGGCACCGCGACGACCGAGCGCAGGCCCTCGGCGGCCACGGCCGTGTCGTACTCGTGGCTGATGTGGCGCGAGGAGTGGTAGTCGGTCACCGCGCAGGGCCGGGACAGAGCGATCGCCTTGCCGCCCAGACCGCTGCCCGCCGAGATCACGAGCCCGCGCAGCGCCGCGGTGTGCGCCCCGTTCAGCTCCGCGATCCTGGCGTGGCGGGTGTCCGACAGCAGCCCGCCGAACGCCACGGGCAGCCCGCTCGTCCGGCGCAGCCGCAACAGCGCGGCCTGCATCTCGACCGCATCGACGGATTCCGGCACGATGACGCCTCCCTGCCCGGCCCCAGACGCTCCACTGCCTGCGCGGCACCCCCGTTCGGGGGTGGTGAGACCCGGGTCACTGTTTACATCATGTTAGAACCCCAGAGGCCGGTCCGGTCCGCAACGAGGAGGGCACATGTCGGCAACCAGTGCGACGGAGACGTTCCGGGCCGCCCGGGACTTTCTGCTGAAGCACCGCGAGGACTACACAGCGGCCTACGAGGGCTTCCGCTGGCCCCGGAACGCCCACTTCAACTGGGCCCTGGACTGGTTCGACGTCATCGCCGAGAACAACGACCGCACCGCCCTGCACATCGTGGAGGAGGACGGCCGCCGCACCGAGATGTCCTTCGCCAGGATGTCCGCCCGCTCCAACCAGGCCGCGAACTGGCTGCGCGCCCAGGGCGTACGGGAGGGTGACCGCATCCTCGTCATGCTCGGCAACCAGGCCGAGCTGTGGGAGACCGCCCTCGCCGCGATGAAGCTGCGCGCCGTCGTCATCCCCGCGACCCCGCTGCTCGGCCCGGCCGACCTGCGCGACCGGGTGGAGCGCGGCCGGGTCCGGCACGTCCTGGTCCGTGACGTGGACACCGCCAAGTTCGACGAGGTGCCCGGCCGCTACACCCGGATCGGCGTCGGCGAGGAGAGGGAGGGCTGGCTCTCCTACACCGGGGCGGACGAGCAGCCGGAGACCTTCACGGCGGACCGGGAGACCGACGCCGACGAACCGCTGATGCTCTACTTCACCTCGGGTACGACCGCCAGCCCCAAACTCGTCGAGCACACCCATGTCTCCTACCCCGTGGGCCACCTGTCGACGATGTACTGGATCGGCCTGAAGCCCGGCGACGTGCACCTGAACATCTCGTCGCCCGGCTGGGCCAAGCACGCCTGGTCCAATCTCTTCGCGCCGTGGAGCGCAGAGGCGACCGTCTTCATCTTCAACTACACCCGGTTCGACGCGGCCCGTCTGATGGCCGAGATGGACCGCTCCGCGATCACCAGCTTCTGCGCCCCGCCCACCGTCTGGCGGATGCTCATCCAGGCCGACCTCTCCCAGCTGAAGACCCCGCCGCGTGAGGTCGTCGCGGCCGGCGAACCGCTCAACCCGGAGGTCATCGAAACGGTCCGCCGCGCGTGGGGCGTCACCATCCGGGACGGCTTCGGCCAGACGGAGACCGCCGTCCAGGTCGCCAACACCCCCGGCCAGTTGCTGAAGGCCGGCTCGATGGGGCGCCCGAGCCCCGGCTTCGACGTGGTGCTCCTGGACCCGGTCAGCGGTGAGCCCGGCGCCGTCGAGGGCGAGATCTCCCTCGACCTGTCCGCGCACCCGGTCGGCCTGATGACCGGCTACCACGGCGACCCGGACCGTACCGCCGAGGCCATGGCGGGGGGCTACTACCGCACGGGCGACATCGGCTCCCGCGACGAGGACGGCTACATCACCTACGTCGGCCGCGCGGACGACGTCTTCAAGGCTTCCGACTACAAGATCTCGCCGTTCGAGCTGGAGAGCGCCCTGCTGGAGCACGAGGCCGTCGCCGAGGCCGCCGTCGTACCGGCGCCCGACCCGGTACGGCTCGCCGTCCCGAAGGCGTACGTCGTGCTCGCCGAGGGCTGGGAACCGGGACCCGACACGGCCAAGGTGCTCTTCGAGCACTCCCGGGCCGTCCTCGCCCCGTACAAGCGGATCCGGCGGCTGGAGTTCGCCGAACTGCCCAAGACCGTCTCCGGCAAGATCCGCCGGATCGAGCTGCGTGAGGCCACGGCCCGGGGCACCGGCGCCGAGTACGCCGAGGGGGACCTGACATGAGCGAGCCGTCCTACGCCCACGGCACCGGCTCCACCGCCCTGCTGGGCGACACCATCGGACGCAATCTCGACCGGGCGATCGACGCCTTCGGCGAGCGCGAGGCCCTGGTGGACGTGGCCTCCGGGCGACGCTGGACGTACGCGGAATTCGGCACGGCCGTCGAGGAGCTGGCCCGCGCCCTGATGGCGTCCGGGGTGGCCAAGGGGGACCGGGTCGGCATCTGGGCGCTCAACTGCCCGGAATGGGTGCTCGTCCAGTACGCCACCGCCCGCATCGGCGCCGTCATGGTCAACATCAACCCCGCGTACCGGGCGCACGAGCTGGAGTACGTGCTGAAGCAGTCCGGGATCTCGCTCCTGATCGCCACGCTCTCGCACCGCACCAGCGACTACCGTGCCCTGGTCGACGAGGTCCGGGCCAACTGCCCCGCGCTGCGAGCCGTGCACTACATCGGCGCCCCCAGCTGGGACGAACTGCTGGCGGCCCGCGGCGCGGTGACCGCAGAACAACTCGCTGCCCGCGAGGCGGAGTTGTCCTGTGACGACCCGATCAACATCCAGTACACCTCGGGCACCACGGGCTTCCCCAAGGGGGCCACGCTCTCCCACCACAACATCCTCAACAACGGTTATTTCGTGGGGGAGATGGTCGCCTACACCGAAGCGGACCGGGTCTGTCTGCCGGTTCCCTTCTACCACTGCTTCGGCATGGTCATGGGCAACCTCGGCATCACCTCGCACGGAGCCTGCATCGTGATCCCGGCGCCGTCCTTCGAGCCCGCCGCCGTACTGGCGGCCGTCCAGCAGGAGCGCTGCACCTCGCTGTACGGCGTCCCCACCATGTTCATCGCCGAGCTCAACCTCCCCGGCTTCGCCTCGTACGACCTCTCCACGCTGCGCACCGGCATCATGGCCGGATCGCCCTGCCCGGTCGAGGTGATGAAGCGGGTGGTCGCCGAGATGCACATGGACGAGGTGTCCATCTGCTACGGGATGACGGAGACCTCCCCGGTCTCCCTGCAGACCCGCCGGGAGGACGACCTGGAGCGCCGCACCGGCACCGTCGGCCGTGTGATGCCGCACATCGAGGTCAAGATCATCGACCCGGTGACGGGACTGACCCTGGAGCGCGGCGCCTCGGGCGAACTCTGCACCCGTGGTTACAGCGTGATGCTCGGCTACTGGGAGCAGCCCGAGCGGACCGCCGAAGTGATAGACGCGGGACGCTGGATGCACACAGGCGACCTCGCGGTGATGCGGGAGGACGGCTATGTGCAGATCGTCGGCCGGATCAAGGACATGATCATCCGCGGTGGTGAGAACGTCTATCCGCGCGAGATCGAGGAGTTCCTCTACAGCCACCCCAAGATCGCGGACGTGCAGGTCGTCGGGGTGCCTGACGAGCGGTACGGCGAGGAGATCCTGGCCTGCGTCATTCCCGGGGACCCGGCGGACCCGCCGACCCTGGAGGAGGTGACGGAGTTCTGCCGGGGGCGGCTCGCGCACTACAAGGTGCCGCGCCTGCTGGAGATCCTCGGAACCTTCCCGATGACGGTCAGCGGAAAGGTCCGGAAGATCGAACTGCGGGAGAACTACGGCCGGTAGGGCCGGGGTGCCGTCAGGCGGCTTCGATGATGTCGCCCGTGGCGGCGGACTGTGTGGCGGCGGCCCACTCGATCAGGAGCACCTCGTACGCGGCCGACTCCACGGAGGACCAGTCCTGCCCGGCACGGGCGTCGACGAGCGCGCGGATCGCCTCGTTCGCCTCGAAAGCGGCGGGGTGGGACGGCTGGGCGAGGTACGCGGGCTGCGGGGCGTGCGCCGGCGCATCGGGTGGAGAATGCCGTGGAGTTAAGACCATGCGACCCACTGTAAGGCCCGCCACCGACAACGGACCGAACATCTGTGGCCCCTGGCTCGAACGTGACCGATAGCACTCACTGTGGCCGGTTGATTTCTGTGAGGTGCGGCACTTCGCGGCGCATGCAGACCCGCGGCCACCGGTCCAGTCCGTGCTCCGCCTCCTCCGCCCGGATCTTGCGCAGCCCGTCGGTGAGTTCGGCCCCCGTCAGCACGCGGAAGCCGAGCCGGGCGTAGTACGGCGCGTTCCACGGGACGTGGGAGAACGTGGTGAGGGTGAGCGCGGCCAGGCCCTCGGCCGCGGCCCAGCGGTCCGTACGGTCGATGAGGGCGCTGCCCAGTCCGCGCCGGGCGGCCGCCGGGTGGACCGAGACCTGCTCGATATGGGCGGCGCCGTCGACCGGATCCGCGAGGAGATAGCCCAGCGGCCGGTCGTCGGCGCCGACCGTCACCCAGGCGCGGCCGGCCCGCCGGTACTCGTCCAGAACGTCCAGGGGCGGCGGCGCGTCGTCGGCCACGCCGGACATGCCGACGGCGCGGAAGGGTTCTCCAGCGGCACGCTCGATGTCCTGGAGCAGCGGGAGATCGGGGCGTCGGGCAGGGCGGATGCGCATCCCCCCAGTGTGACTCCTCCCCGCCCCGGACGGCGCTCAGGCGCCCGTGCTGACGAGTTCGTCCGCCGGGCTGTTCACCGGCTGCGGGGTCCCGGTGAGGTCCATGACGAAGAGCGGGATGGTCAGCCCGTCCGCGCGCTCCCTGGCGTCCGGCGCGTAGCCGGCGAGCGAGAAGAACACCGCGGAGACCGAGGTGCTCAGCGCGTTGAGCCACAGGCATTCGACATCGCGCAGCGCGGTCGTCCTGGTGGTGGAGTCGACCTGGGCGATCAGCCCCGCCGCCCGCAGGTCGATCCGGGACGAGGGGCGCTCTGCGGGCTGGACGACCTCGCGGTAGCCGAGCCACTTGAGGTACAGCGCGGCGGCGCCGACCGCGTCGCGCGCGGTACGGATCGTCAGCGGCCGGAACGCCGGTCTGGGCGCCGATGCCGTACGTGGTAACGGGATGTGGGACGGCCGCACCGGCGGGTCCGCCCGATGGGGGCCGCCGTCCGGCGCGCGGCCCAGGGACGCCACCGGGCGGACCGGGATCCGCAGCACCGCACCGCACGGGCAGCACAGCTCGGGCTGCGGCCACTGGTCGTGCCGACCGCAGGAGCGGCAGCGCACCGTCACCCAGTCCTCGTTCCAGGTGCGGTGGGTGATCGTCGTGACCGGAGCGCCGCGCAGCAGGGGTGGGGCGATCGGGGCGCCGCACGGGCACGGATAGGCGGGCGTGACGTACATGTGGTCGTGGCGGCAGACCGGGCAGCGTAACGGCACCGACTCCACCCTGGCCTCCCTCCGCCGCGCGGACGCGGGAGGCCCGGAATCCGGCCGGCTCCGCTCCGTACCCCCATGCTCCACCAAGAGCGAGGTCCCGGGGAGCCACTTGGGCCACTTCGCGGGATCGCCCCGCCGGATCGCCCCGCCGGATCGCTCCGCACCGGCGGCGCCGGGCCCCGTCGCTCAGACCCCCTCTCTTGACGGCTGTCCGGCCGCACTTTAGATTTGCTTCCGTATAGCAGAATCAACTTTCCGTAATGCGGAATTGGTGCTCTCAGGTGGCGCGACAGAGCCCGACTCCACCCAGGTCCGAGCAGGAGCACTCAATGCCTCGAATGACCGCTGCCCGAGCGGCAGTTGAGATCCTCAAGCGCGAAGGCGTCAGCAACGCGTTCGGTGTGCCGGGCGCGGCGATCAACCCCTTCTACGCGGCCCTCAAGGCCTCCGGCGGGGTCCATCACACGCTCGCCCGCCACGTCGAGGGCGCCTCCCACATGGCGGAGGGCTACACCCGGGCCCGCCCGGGCAACATCGGCGTCTGCATCGGCACGTCGGGACCGGCCGGCACCGACATGATCACCGGCCTGTACTCCGCCATCGCCGACTCCATCCCGATTCTGTGCATCACCGGCCAGGCCCCGACGGCGGTGCTCCACAAGGAGGACTTCCAGGCGGTCGACATCGCCTCGATCGCGAAGCCGGTCACCAAGGCGGCCACCACCGTTCTGGAAGCCGCTCAGGTCCCCGGCGTCTTCCAGCAGGCCTTCCACCTGATGCGCACCGGCCGCCCCGGCCCGGTCCTCATCGACCTGCCGATCGACGTCCAGCTCACCGAGATCGAGTTCGACCCCGATCTGTACGAGCCGCTGCCGGTGCACAAGCCCGCCGCCTCGCGCAAGCAGATCGAGCGCGCGGTCGAGATGCTGAACGCGTCCGAGCGCCCGCTGCTCGTCGCGGGCGGCGGCATCATCAACGCCGACGCCTCCGAACTCCTGGTGGAGTTCGCCGAACTGACCGGCGTCCCGGTCGTCCCCACCCTGATGGGCTGGGGCATCCTCCCCGACGACCACGAGCTGAACGCCGGCATGGTCGGCCTCCAGACCTCGCACCGCTACGGCAACGCGACGTTCCTGGAGTCCGACTTCGTCCTCGGCATCGGCAACCGCTGGGCCAACCGCCACACCGGTCACCTGAACGTCTACACCGAGGGCCGGAAGTTCGTCCACGTCGACATCGAGCCCACCCAGCTGGGCAAGATCTTCGCCCCGGACCTCGGTATCGCCTCCGACGCCAAGGCGGCGCTGGAGCTCTTCGTCGAGGTGGCGCGCGAGCTGAAGACGGCGGGCCGGCTGAAGGACCGCTCGGCCTGGGCCGCGTCCACGCAGGAGCGCAAGGCGACCCTCCAGCGGCGCACCCACTTCGACAACGTGCCGCTGAAGCCGCAGCGGGTGTACGAGGAGATGAACCGGGCCTTCGGTCCGGAGACCCGGTACGTCACCACGATCGGCCTCTCCCAGATCGCCGGCGCGCAGATGCTGCACGTCTACCGGCCGCGCCACTGGATCAACTGCGGCCAGGCGGGCCCGCTCGGCTGGACGATCCCGGCCGCGCTGGGCGTCGCCACGGCCGACCCCGAGGGCTCGGTCGTGGCCCTCTCCGGTGACTACGACTTCCAGTTCATGCTGGAGGAGCTCGCGGTCGGCGCGCAGCACCGCATCCCGTACGTGCACGTCCTGGTCAACAACTCCTACCTGGGCCTCATCCGCCAGGCGCAGCGCAACTTCGACATCGACTTCCAGGTCAACCTGGAGTTCGAGAACCTCAACTCGCCGGAGCTGGGCGCCTACGGCGTGGACCACGTCAAGGTCGTCGAGGGCCTGGGCTGCAAGGCGATCCGGGTCACCGAGCCCGACCAGCTGCTGCCGGCCTTCGAGGAGGCCAAGAAGCTGGCGGCGGAGTTCCGGGTGCCGGTGGTCGTGGAGGCGATCCTGGAGCGGGTCACGAACATCGCGATGAGCGGTACGGACATCGCGTCGGTCAACGAGTTCGAGGACGTCGCATCGGAGCCGGGCCACGCGCCGACAGCGATCCGGCCGTTCGCGGAGGCGTGACCCGTCTGGGCCTGCGGTCCCGTTTCGCGAAGAGCACCTACGGAGGTCCGTAGGTGCTCTTTCGGCTTGTACCCCGGCCGGAACCGAATCTGAGACACCCGCTCCAGGAGTTGGACCGGACGGCCGCCCAACCGGTTCGGTCCAAGGGAGACAACGGTGTTGACGGGCCCTGCGTGCTGTTGCACTCCGCGGTCGTTGTTGCCAGTCGTGGACGTCGGACCGCCTCGCCGGCCACCCCTTAAGGTTTAGCCATGGGTTTGACAGCAGGTCACGACGGGGGAGCCCTGCCCGGTCCGACGGCCCCAGCGCAGGGCTGGCAGGCGCCGAGCGCGGTCGAACGGGGGCTGTACGAGGCGAAGGTGCGCGGCGACTGGCCCGCATATTACGACCTCGTCGCCCGGGCCGACCTGTACATGATGCAGTCGCGGGCGTACGTCGACGCGAACCCGGACAACACCTGCTTCCATCCCTATTGGAGCCCGCAGACCCAGACCATGTGCCTGGCCGTTTACACCGGCGGCATGCTGCCACCGCCCGTCGCCGACCCGGTCTACAACTGCTACGACTTGGGCTGGTTCGCGGAGGCCTGGCACCAAAACGACCCGCCCTACCTCGTCGTCAACCCCGGCAGCCCCTGCGAGGGCATCTTGCCGGCCGGGCCGGAGGGCCGCGCCCTGTGGCAGCGCCATTTCGCCCCGGTCGAACGGCCGGGGCTGGCCCAGGACGTCGTCCACACCCTGGAGACGGGCGGGCCCCGCAGCGGTCCCGTCGCCTTCGGTCTCGCGGCCGGCGCGCACATCAACGTGCGCAACGGGCACTACTGGAACTCGATGGCCTACCACGGTAGCGGTTACCGCCACGAGAAGCGCACGCTGGAACGGTGGTGGAGCATCAGCACCCGCCAGGACTGGCAGGACACGCAGGAGCAGCTGCTGTGCGCCGGGATGGTCAGCGGCGTCTGGGAGTTCGTCCTGCGACTGCGCCGCTCCATGGCCCTGGACTTCGCGGGCCCCGTCGATGTCGACCACTGGCGCCAGGCAGCGGCGAATGTGGTGCGCCGCCGGACCGAGGCCGCCACCGAACCCTGCTTGACCGCGGACGGCGTCACCCAGGGCCGCCCCGTCACCTCCGCGGAGCTGGAGGGGCAAGTGAGCGGCGTGCAGCGGCTGATCGGCCGCATTGCCCGATACGAGGCACGGTTCCGTGCCGACGACCTGCTACCCGAAGGGGGCTTCGTTCAAAGCGTCGAGGCCTGGGACTACGGCCGGGCTTCCGGCATGGCCCGCTGGGGCCTCGCCGCCCGCCTCTGCTCCCTGCCGGAGGCGGAGGCGGCCGTGGTCCGCGCCGGACGTCTCGTCCAGCTCAACTACCGCTCGTGGGAAAACTTTTCGGCCGCCTACATTCTTGGCCGCTGCCTCCACTTCGACGAAGAGGAGTTCGGCGAATGGTATGAGACTGCCCTCGCGACCCACCGCGCCCTGGCCAGGGACCCGGCCGGCCCGTGGCGCACGCTCCCCTGGACCTGAGACGAGCGGGCAGGCCGCCGGGCTCCCTCTGGGATCCCGTGGGCTGCATCGATTTCGCCCCCGTACGACACGCGACGGGACTCGAACCCGCGACACCCGCTTTAGAGAGCGGTTGTCGCGCCAACCTGTCAAGTCGGGGGAGGCGCTCTGTCACAACTGGCGGTCAATGAAGATGCCAATTGGGGGACTGTGCGGCACTTGCATACTGGGACATCGGCACGACCGTTACGTCAGCATCCTCGAATGCCTCGGTTCCGTTCGCACCGGCGACGAAAGTGGTCAGCTCACTCCAGGCCGTGGTTACGCGTCGCAAGCCGGAACCCTTGATGAGCTGCGCGCAAGGCCCGGGATGGGACGCGCGTGTCGCGCAGGGTTCCAGGGAGCTGTAGATCGTGGTGGCTGCGAGGCGGGGCCATGGGACGGCAGCTTTGCGAGGGCGGCCTCCAGCGTGGTCGTGCGGATCGGTCTCCCAGGAGTGGCCGCGCGAGAGTTCGGTTCCTTCGGTGGGGCCGAGTATGCGTACCGAGTGGCGAGACCTGCTTCGAGGAGTTGAGTGTGTACGTGCCTCCGCCTTCCGCCATCAGCCGGTTGCGCGGGGGGTTGTCGGCGCGTACGGGACTCGGTCGAAGGCCGCCTGGTTGGAGAGCATGAGTCGGTCCTCGCGCGGACGGGTGTTGCGATTCTCCTGGCTCAGAGGTGTCACGGATCATCACGGTGAGGCCGGTGACGGCTGGCCTGGGCCGATGTCCTCGTAGCCCCATGACTTGTAGAGCGCGTCGATCTTTCCGTCGCCTGCGACCCCGTTGACCAAGAACGCGGCATTGCAACTGCATCGCGCGCTGGCGCGCAGCGACGTCGAGCGGCATGTGGGCATCCAGACCATGGGAGACCGAGCCCTCATCGACATCGGCCTGTTCGATACGGACGCGGCCACGCTGCTGTACCGCAGTCTCGGCGGTGACGATGCGGTGCTGCGTGCCCTCGACCTCGGGGACTGGCACGACCACGAGCGGTTCGCCCGGGAACTGGAGCGGGTCATCTCCGCGACCGGTCAGGTGCTGCTCGTCGAGTCCGTGCCCACCTGCGGGCATTGCCGGGGTCGGCGCGGTGGCAACCGCATTCGGTTCGACTACCTGGATGCCGACGATGCGCTGCTCCTCGCGGACACGTTGCACACACTCAAGGAGTTGTCCGCTTCATGACCTTCGTGACCCGTATCGCGACGGTCGACCACCAATCGGTCACCGTCGTCAGTCGGACCTCCGCCATCACCGACTGGGCCGGCAGGTACTTGGGCCTGTGGTGGACGGCTGCGGACATCGATCCGGGTACGGCCACCGGTCCGGTGATCCGCGCCGACGCGGACGACGAACAGCACGCCGCGCTCGGAGCCCGCAGCATCGGGGCAGGGGCGCGGACGTGACGCGAGAAGGGCGTGGAGTACGGGACCGTATCCGTACTCCACGCCCTGGTTCAGGGAAGAACAGGGGCCGCGGCGGTGCGCGACGGGGGCGCGAGGTCCGGCTCCTTCAGGTCAGGAGACGGGCCTGCGCCCACACCACCGCACTGGTATCGCAACACCGCCGCGGCCTCGTCCTGCCCGCACCGCGCGCAACCCCTCATCCGGGTGGGCGCGACGACGCGGGCAGGGCTTGGGGGCCCAACCGAGGGCTCAGTCCTCGCGCAGGGCGCGGACGGCCTCCTCCACGCGCTTGCCGTACTCGGTGTCCGCGGCGTGGAAGTGGGCCAGGTTCTTGTCGATCACGTCGTCGCGCGAGACCTGCGACAGGCCGCCCGCGATGTTGGCGATCAGCCGGCCCTTCTCGTCGTCCGACATCAGCCGGTACAGCTCGCCCGCCTGGAAGAAGTCGTCGTCCTTGGTGTGGGCGGGTGCCTCGTGCGTGCCGGTCCAGCCCTGGACGGCAAGCGGGGCGGAGAACGCCGCGTCCGTCTGCGTCGGGCCCGCGTACGAGTTCGGCTCGTAGTTCTTGTCGTGCCGGGCGCCGTACCGCGTGGCGTGCAGCCCGTCGCGGCCGTAGTTGTCGACGACTGCGGTGCGCGGCGCGTTCACCGGCAGCTGCGTGTGGTTGACGCCCAGCCGGTAGCGGTGCGCGTCCGCGTAGGCGAACAGCCGGCCCTGGAGCATCTTGTCCGGGGACGGACCGATGCCGGGCACGAAGTTGTTCGGGGAGAACGCGGCCTGCTCGACCTCGGCGAACACGTTGTCCGGGTTGCGGTCCAGGACGAGCCGACCCACCCGCTGGAGCGGATAGTCGCTGTGCGGCCACACCTTCGTCAGGTCGAACGGGTTGAAGCGGTAGTCCGCCGCGTCGGCGGCCGGCATGACCTGCACGTGCAGGGTCCAGGACGGGTTCATGCCGCGCTCGATGGCCTGCAGCAGGTCCGTCTGGTGCGAGGAGGCGTCCTTGCCGACGAGCTCGGAGGCCTGATCGGCGGAGAGCGAGCGCACGCCCTGGTTGGTCTTGAAGTGGTACTTGACGAAGAAGGCCTCGCCCGCGGCGTTCGTCCACTGGTAGGTGTGCGAGCCGTAGCCGTTCATGTGACGGTACGAGGCGGGGATGCCCCGGTCGCCCATCAGCCAGGTCACCTGGTGCGTGGCCTCGGGCGCGTGGGCCCAGAAGTCCCAGACGTTGTCCGGCTCCTGACGGCCCGTGAACGGGTCGCGCTTCTGCGAGTGGATGAAGTCGGGGAACTTGATCGGGTCCTTGATGAAGAAGACCGGGGTGTTGTTGCCGACCAGGTCGTAATTGCCCTCGTCCGTATAGAACTTGAGGGCGAAGCCGCGCGGGTCGCGCACCGCGTCCGCGCCGCCGAGCGAGTCGGCGACCGTGGAGAAGCGGATGAACGTCTCGGTGCGGCGGCCCACCTCGGAGAGGAAGTCGGCGCGGGTGAAGCCGGTGACGTCGTCCGTCACCTCGAAGTAGCCGTACGCGCCGGAGCCCCGGGCGTGCACCACGCGCTCCGGGATGCGCTCCCGGTTGAAGCGGGCGAGCTTCTCCAGGAGGTGACCGTCCTGGAGGAGGATCGGGCCACCGACGCCTGCGGTGGCGGAGTTCTGGTTGTCGGCGACCGGGGCGCCTGCCTCGGTCGTAAGCACACGCTGCGTCATGGTGTCGGGGCGACCTTCCGTACGGGGAGCTGCTGAACTGCGACGTCCTGGAGCTCCAGGAGCGTAAGTACGCACCGAACCGGACGTCAACAGTTTGTTGAAATTCGTGATGGAGAGGTGTGACGAGGTGTTCCGGACGGCGCCGGCGCCTGGGCGCGACAGGACAGGTGTCAGCGCCGACGCCGTCCGGAAGTCTGTGGGGCCGGGGGGTACGCACCCGGCGGGGTGGTGCGGGCCGGGCCCGCTCGGGGCCCGGCCGGATCTGCGCGGGTCAGTCCTGGACGGGCTGACCGGAGAGCCGCTCGACCGAGCGCAGCAGTGCCGAGTGGTCCAGGCCGCCGTCGCCCTGCGCACGCAGCGAGGCGACCAGCTGGGCGACGACGCCGCCGACGGGCAGTGCGGCACCGACGTTGCGGGCGGCGTCCGTGACGATGCCCATGTCCTTGTGGTGCAGGTCGATCCGGAAGCCCGGAGCGAAGTTCCTGTTCAGGAAGTTGTCCTTCTTGCGGGCCAGTACCGTCGAGCCGGCCAGTCCGCCGCCCAGGACGTCGAGCGCGGCGGCCAGGTCGACCCCGGACTTCTCCAGGAAGACGACGGCCTCGGCGCAGGCCTGGATGTTGACCGCGACGATCAGCTGGTTGGCCGCCTTCACCGTCTGGCCGGAGCCGTGCGGACCGCAGAGCACGATGGTCTTGCCGAGCGCGTCGAACAGCGGCTTCGCCGCGTCGAAGTCGGCCTGCTCGCCGCCGACCATGATGGACAGCACGGCCTCGATGGCGCCGGCCTCTCCGCCGGAGACGGGGGCGTCCAGGACCCGGACCCCCTTCTCGGCGGCGTTCTTCGCCAGGTCCACGGAGGTCTGCGGGGTGATCGAGGACATGTCGACCAGCAGCGCGCCGCGCTTGGCGTGCGCCAGGATGCCCTCGGGGCCGTACGCGATGGCCTCGACCTGCGGGGACGCGGGCACCATCGTGATGACCACGTCCGCGTCCTCGACCGCCTCGGCGATCGAGGAGGCGCCGGTGCCACCGGCCGCGGCCAGCCGGTCGACCTTGTCCTGTTCCAGGGTGTAACCGGTGACGTCGTAACCGGCCTTGATCAGGTTCTCGGACATGGGCGAACCCATGATGCCGAGCCCGATCCACGCAACCTTGGGGAGGTTGTTGCTCATGAGGGTGCCTTCCGATAAACGTGTGTGCGAGTGACGGTCCGCCGTCAGCGCGCGGCCCGTGCGGTGGCCGGGAGCCACTCGAAGGACTCGGCGCTCGGCCGGTCGCCCGGCTTGTACTCCAGGCCGACCCAGCCCGCGTAACCGGCCTTCGTCAGCTCGTCCAGGAGCTGCTCCAGCGGGAGCGAGCCGGTGCCGGGGGCGCCGCGTCCCGGGTTGTCCGCGATCTGGACGTGGCCGGTCCTGTCGGCGTACGCGGTGATGACCCGGCTGAGGTCCTCGCCGTTCATCGACAGGTGGTACAGGTCCAGCAGGAACTTCGCGTTGCCGAGGCCCGTCGCCGCGTTGACCCGGTCGACGACCTCGATCCCGGCCGGTGCGCTGACCAGCGGGTAGCGCGGGGACTCCGGCTCGTTCAGGGTCTCGATGAGCAGGACGGCCCCGATCCGGTCGGCCGCGCGGGCGGCGGTGACCAGGTTCTCCAGGGCGAGTTCGTCCTGCACTGCCGGGTCCACTCCGTCGACGCGGTTGCCGTACAGCGCGTTGAGTGCCTTGCAGCCGACCGAGGCGGCGAAGTCCGCCGCCACCTCGATATTGGCGCGGAAGCGGTCCGACTCCGTGCCGGGCACGGAGAGCGCGCCGCGGTCGGGGCCGGGCAGCTGTCCGGCGTAGAAGTTCAGCCCCACCAGCTGGGTGCCGGCGTCGTCGAGCGCCTTCTTGAGGGCGTCGAGTTCGGCCTGCGGAGGGGTGGGGGTCTCGATCCAGGGCCACCACAGCTCGACCGCCGTGAAGCCCGCCGCGGCGGCTGCCGCGGGACGCTCCAGGAGCGGGAGTTCCGTGAAGAGGATCGAAAGGTTTACATCGAAGCGCTGGTCCGGGTAGCCCATGAGGGTTTCGGCGCTCCTTCCGTATTGCGGAAGTTAGGTTCTGCTTAACGGAAGATTGCCCGGGGGGTGGGGACGATGTCAAGGGGGTGCCCGGAATTCGGGCCGTGCCCGGACACACGGAAGGCGGGGCGGGCGGCTCTCCGGCCACCCGCCCCGCCCGACGCTCCCGCTACCGGACTACCCGGCCGGAACCGTGTCCTGGAAGGTGGTCCCCGCCGTGCGGTAGGCACTCACCCGGGCATTCACCTGCGCCGGGGTGAGGACCTCGTCCTTCACGTGCAGGACGTAGTCCACCTGCTGGTCGTACGAACGCGGCGCCGTGCTCGTCTGCCCGTCCAGATCGATCAGCCACTGGTTGAAGTTGATCGACATCCCCCGCTCCGGCAGGTACGCCGCTCCGTGCGTGCCGAACGGCCGGCCGTCGATGTAGTAGGTGATCGCGCTGTCGTCGATGGTCACGACCAGGTCGTGCCAGCCGTCGTAGCTCTGCCGGGACTCGGTGTGCTCGTTGACCGCCTCCCAGGGGTCGGGCCGGTAGGTCTCCCACGAGGTCGTGTAGAGGATGTTGCCGCTCTCGCCCCAGCCGCCGTTCGGCAGGTACTCGAAGTCGTACTCCGCGTAGTCGTCCGCCATCGGCGCCTTGAGGTCGTTGATGGTGAAGAACGTCTGGACGAGGTGGTCGCCGTCCGGCCCCGACACGGGCGCGTCGCTGAACTTCACCCGTGCCGCGTAGGTGCCGTTCCGGAACTTCATGGACTGGGTCAGGATCTCGGTCTGCTTCGTCGACTCACCGCTGCCCGCCGTCGAAGTCTCCAGGTTCATCACCGAGTTACCGCTCTGGGTGGCGAACGTGACGTTCTCCGGCGCCCAGGTCGCCCCCGGCACGCCGGGGCCGCCGGAGTTCGAGCGGACACTCCAGCCGTGCGCGGCGATCTGCGGGTCGGTGTGGCCGCTGTAGTCGAAGTCGTCGAAGAGTGTGGGCGCGTCCTCCGACGGGTCGGTCGGGCCGGTCGGATCGGTGGGATCGGTCGGGTCGTTGCCCGCCGGGGCCTCACCCCAGACGGTGGCTCCGCCCAGTTGGGCCGTCACCTTCGTCCAGTCGGCGAACGAGGTCGAGCCGGCGCCGAAGGAGTAGTCGTCGCTCTGCACCAGGGGCTGCCAGTTCGACCGGTAGAAGCGCAGTTGCATGTCGCCCGTGTCGGCGCCGGGCGCGAGCGATCCGGCGCCCGCGGTGAAGCCGATCTCCAGATAGTGGTCCGCGGTGGCGGTCGGGGAGGCGAGCGTGCCGAACGTCCCGGTGATGTTCGCGCAGCCCTTCACCGCCCAGGAGCAGGCGAACCGGTAGGCGTCGCCCGCCGCCTCGCCCTTGAAGTAGTAGCGGATCTTGACGTCGCTGAGCTGTACGGCCCCGCTGCCGGTGTTGCGCACCTTCAGCCAGGGCTCGCTCTGGTCGGCCGTCGCCCCGGCCGCGCCGGTGCGGTACTGCACGGCCAGCGGGCTGTCCGCGGCGCTCGCCGTCGACGGGACGGCGGCCAGCGCCGTACAGCCCAGTGCGACGGTGGCGGCGGCTGCCGCCACCGCACGGATCCGGCTCTTCGCGAGTGACTTCATGAACCTGTTCCTCTCCGGAACGTTCGTGGGGGAGTGGTTCCTACGGGGATGGCGCTGTTCCTGGGGATGCGGCCGTGAGCGGCCGTGGATTCAGGGGGCGGTAACGGACGCCGAGCGCGTCGAGCCGTGCCGTGTGCCCGTCGAGGCGCGACAGGAACCCGGACCAGTCGCCGCCGCCGGACCAGGCCCGGTCCGCGAGGGCGCACAGCCGGGGGTACGCCAGATACTCGATCCGGTCCGGCGTGCTCACGTACTCGGTCCACAACTGGGCCTGGGTGCCCAGGAGTCGGGGGATTTCGGCTTCGTCCCAGTCGTCCGTCAGCGGCCGGTCCCCGTGCACCGCCCGGAGATCGACCGGCGGGCCCGGCTGCGCCGGCGGCTCGCCGGGGTCCGCGGACTGGGCGTAGTCGAGGTAGGTGGCCCGGTGGTGTGCGGCGATCACCTGGTGGCCGCGGCGGGCGGCGGCACGTGCGTGGGCCGGGTCGCGCCAGGTCATCACCGTGAATTCGAGGGGGAGTTCGGTGCCCGTCTCCGCCCAGCCGACCGGCCGCCTGCCCTGCTCGGCCAGGAACGAACCGATCCGGCCCATGAACCAGCCGTGCAGCGCCCGTGCGTCGGGGAGCCCCTCGGCCGCGGCCCGCTGCCGGGCCGCCGGGCTGTTCTCCCACTCGACGGTCGGGCACTCCTCGCCACCGATGTGGATGTACGGGGACGGGAAGACGTCCATGACCTCCTCCAGCACCGTCCGGCAGAAGTCGAAGACCTCCTCGTGGACGCCGAACACGGTGTCGCAGACGCCCCATCTGGTCCATACGCCCAGCCGCCGCGAGGGGTCGTTGCCCAGCTCGGGGTGGGCGGCCAGGGCCGCGCGCACATGGCCGGGCATCTCGATCTCGGGCACCACCCGCACTCCGAGCCCCGCCGCGTAACGCACCAGCTCCCGGAGTTCCTGCCGGGTGTACGCGCCCGAGTGCGCGACCCCGTCGTACGTCTCGGGGTCGCTGCCCGGCGGTCCGGACATCGACTGCGTGCGGTGGCCGCCGATCCCGGTGAGCCCGGGGTAGGCGGCGACGGGCATCCGCCAGCCCTGGTCGTCGGTGAGGTGGAGGTGGAGCGTGTTCAGCTTGTGCAGCGCCATCAGCTCCACGTACCGGCGCAGATAGGAGACCGGCTGGAAGTGCCGGGCGACATCGAGCATCGTGCCCCGCCAGGCGTGGGCGGGCACATCGCTGATCTCCACGCAGGGCAGCGTCCAGGGTCCGCCCCGCCGGGCCCCGGGCGCCAGCGCCTCGGCCGGCAGCAGCTGACGGATCGTCTGGATGCCGCACAGCAGCCCCGGCAGGTGCTGGGCCCGCAGCAGCACGTTGTCCGGGCCGATGGTGAGCCCGTACCCCTCCTCGCCGAGCCCGCCCAGCTGGGGATCGAGGGCCAGCACGATCCGGCCGGTGGCCGAGGGGGCGAGCGGCAGTCCGGTGGCGGGTGTGAGAAGGGCGCGCAGCAGTTCGGCCGCGCCCTCGGCGCCCGGGTAGGCCCGGACACCGGTGTCCTGGTCGAGGGTGAAGCGGCCGGGGCGGGAGGAGACCTTCCGGGGACGGGGTACGAGGGTGTGTTCGGGGCGTGGTGCGGGCACGGTGACCTCCGGATTCGGATCTTGGACAGCCCTCAGGACGGTCAGCCCTTGACGGCGCCGGCCGCGAAGCCGGAGGTGACATGGCGCTGGAGCAGCAGGAAGACGACCAGCGCGGGCAGGGCGAACAGGGTCGAGGCGGCCATCGTGGCGCCCCAGTCGGTGCCGAAGGTGTTCTGGAAGGAGGACAGCCAGACCGGCAGGGTGCGGCTGTCCTGGTTCTTGATGATCAGGAAGTTGGCGTAGGCGAACTCGTTCCAGGCGGTGATGTAGCCGAACAGTGAGGTCGCCATCAGCCCCGGTGCGAGCAGCGGCAGCGCCACCCGCCGGAAGGCCCCGGTCCGGGTGCAGCCGTCGACCTGCGCGGCCTCCTCCAGCTCCGGCGGGATCGTCCCGATGAAGCCCCTCAGCACGACGATCGTGAACGGCAGCGTGATCATGAAGTAGACGAGGGTGAGCGTCGGCAGCCGGTCGAGCATGTCGGTGTCGCGGGAGATGATGTAGATCGGGATGATCAGCGACTCCCAGGGCGCCATCTGCGCGATGAAGACCATGAGCATGAACTGCCGTCGGCCCTTCCACCGCATCCGGGCCACCGCGTACGCCGAACCGATGGCGACGAGCAGCGCCAGCAGGACGGCGCTCAGTGTGACCAGGACGCTGTTGCGCCAGAACAGCCCGAATCCGTCGGCCTGTACGGCGGTGCGGAAGTGGTCGAGCGTCCAGGTGTGCGGGAAGAGCTCCGGATCGGTGGACTGGATGTCCCGGGACGGTTTGAACGCGGTGGAGATCATCCAGTAGACGGGGAACAGGCAGACCAGGAAGGTCAGTACGGCGGCGGCGTTCAGCGGGATCCGCCGCAGCCTCGGACGCAGCAGGGTCATCGGGATTCGTCCTCCTGGCGGAGCATCTGGCGGAAGTAGAGGACGAGCACCCCGGACATCAGGACCACCGTGACCATGGAGGCGGCCGATCCCAGGTCGTAGCGCTGTCCGGCGAGCGCGGTCTGCACGGCGTACACGGGCAGGATCGTCGTGGCGTCCCCGGGTCCGCCACGGGTCATCACCCAGATCTGGACGAACGCCTTGAACGTCCAGATCACTTCGAGGGAGAAGACCAGCATGAAGATCGGCCGGAGCATCGGGAAGGTGACCGAGCGGAAGATCCGGGTGGCGCCCGCCCCGTCCAGCCGGGCCGATTCGTACAGCTCGGCGGGGACGGTGGTGAGCGCCGAGTAGAGCGTGATCGCCGCGAACGGCACCGACTGCCAGACGATCAGCAGCACCAGGATCGAGAAGGCCGCGGTGCCGTGCGCGAACCACGGATAGCGGTCGAACGAGGTGAAGCCCGCCTCGGTCAGCAGCCGGTTGACGATGCCGAACTCGGAGTGGAACAGCCACTGGAAGACCGTGGTGGCCGCGATCACCGGCATGGCCCAGGCGAGCACCAGGGCGCTGAGGACCATCCCGCGCCCGAACCGGCCCAGCCGCTCGGTCATCAGGGCGACCAGCGTCGCGATCACCATGATCAGAACGACGTTGACGGCCATGAACAGGAAGGTGCGCCTGACCACCTCCCAGAACCGCGGGTCGGACAGCAGCGTGCGGTAGTTCCGCAGTCCGACGAACTCCGCGTCGCCCATGATCAGCTGGCGCAGCCGGAAGTCCTGGAGCGATATCAGTACGGCCCGCAGCAGCGGGTAGAGCAGCAGGTAGATCATGCCGCCGACGGCGGGTGCGATCAGGACGTACGGCCACGGACCGCGCGGCTCCCCCGACCGCCGTCGGCGTGCGGGTGCGGACGAGGGGGTGCGCGATGCCGGCCGGCGCCGGGGTCTGGGGGGTGCGGTCCGTTCACGGATGACCGACACGGCACGCCTCCTCTCGGTGGTGGGACGGGCGGGGGTCAGGACGCGGTGTTCATGGCCCGGGTGATGTCGGCGGAGGCCTTGGCGGCCTCCTTCGCCGGATCGCCGCCGGTGAGGACGGCGGCCATGTAGTCCTTGATCGGGTTCTCCGCCTCGACGGCGGCCCAGCCGGGCGTGTTGGGCGTCGCGTGGCCGTTGGCCGCGCCGACCGCCATGGCCGCCGCACCCGGGTCGTCAGCCACGGCGGAGGCGAGCGTCGTCCGGTTCGGCACGTAGCTCATGGCGACGGCCAGCTTCTTCTGCCAGGCGTCACCGGTGAGTTCCTTGATGAAGGTGAGCGCCGCCTCCTGATGGCCGGAAGCGGTGGGGATCACCAGGTCGGAGCCACCGGTGAAGACGGCGCCCGGGGTGTCCGCGCTCTTGCCCGGGACCGGGAAGAAGCCGAGCTTCCCCTTGAGGTCCGCGTTCTTCTCGATGACGACGTTGGCGCCGCCGGGGGTGGAGATCACCTGGGCGGTCTTTCCCTGGGCCATCACGTCGGCCTGCGGCGGATCGTCCTCGTCGGAGTCCTTCGGCCCCTTGCCGAGCGCCTGGAGCTGTCCGTAGAACTCCATCCCGCGAAGCGCCTCGGGGGTGTCCAGGGCGCCCTTCCACTTCCCGCCGGACTCGGTGGCGAGGTCGCCGCCCTCGTCCCAGACGAAGCCGGCCAGGGTGTACCACATCTGTCCGGGCAGGTAGATGCCCTGCGTGCCGCCCTTGTCGAGCTTCGCGGTGGCCGCGAGCCACTGCTCACGGGTCTTGATCGCGGACGCGTCGACCCCCGCCTTCTTGAACAGGTCGGTGCGGTAGATGACGACGCGGTTGGCCGCGTAGTACGGGACGCCGTACTGCTTGCCCTCGTACGCCCCCGGTTCGGCGAGGCCCTTGAGCCAGTCCTTGCCGTTCAGCTCGTCGACCTTGTCGCTGAGGTCGAGCAGCCCGCCGCTCTGGGCGAACTGCGCGACCTGGGTGTTGCCGCTCTCGATGACGTCCGGCGCGTCGTTGCCGGCCAGTGCGGCGGTGATCTTCTCGCCGATGCCGTCCCACTCCTGGATCTGGACCCGGACCCGGATGTCGGGGTGCTGGTCCTCGAAGCCCTTCACGAACTCCTTCTGGAACTGCGCGGAGACGCTGTCGCGCATCAGCCACACATCGATGTCCGTCCGCCCGTCACCGGACGATCCGGCGGAGTCGGAGGACGAGCTGCAGGCGCTGAGGACGGCGGCCAGCACAAGTGCGGACCCACCGGCAAGCAAGCGGTACTTCACGGTTCACCTCTGGAGAACAGGACCTGACCACCTGACCAGTGAAGCCCACTGGACAGCTCACCTCTTGATGGTGGATGAAGGTGGCATAGACCAATGAGGCCGTCAAGCCCCTTGGTGTCAAAGGGTTTTGGGGATCTTCGGGAAAATCGGCCCGCTGGGTTTGCCTCGGCACCGGCTACAATCCACCTGACCAGTGGCCGAGTTGGTTCGACTGGTCGCACAACTGGTCAATGAGGGATGTGTCAGGAGGGGGCATCGCATGGACGCCGACGCACCGGGGACGGTGCTCAAACGGGAACGGGCCCGCGACGCCGTACTGGAGCTGATCGAGTCGCGCCGCCCGGGTGACGCCATCCCTTCCGAGCGTTCCCTCTGCGCCACGCTCGGGGTCTCCCGGCCCACGCTGCGGGCCGCGGTCGACGAGCTGGTGGCCGCCGGACTGCTGGTGCGGGAGCACGGCCGCGGCATGTTCGTCGCACCCGAGAAGATCACCCAGGAGCTGATCTCGGCCGACCTCGCCCTGTCGGTCCCGCAGGCGGCCGGGGCCTGGTCGAGCCGGCTGCTGGAATTCACCACCCTGCAGGCCGGGGCCCGGGTCGGCCGCAAGCTGCGCATGTCACCGGCCGCGGACATCGTCTACGTCGCCCGGCTGCGGCTGGTCGACGGGGCCCCGATGGCGATCGAGCACCTGCACATCAGGGCCGAACTGGTGCCGGGGCTGTCGGCCCAGGAGCTGGAGGACGGAGATCTGTACGAGCACCTGCGCGCGCGCCACGACGTGCACGTCCACGAGGCGGTCCAGGCGATCGAGCCGACCGTCGTCACCCGGGCCGAGGCCCGCCTCCTCGACGTCCCCGAGCTCTCCCCGGCCCTGCTCTTCGAGCGGCTGACCTCGGACACGACCGGCTGCCCCGTGGAGTACGTGCACTCGCTCTACCGAGGCGACCGCTACCGCATCGTCTCCCGGCTGGCCCTCGGGCCGGCCGCCGCCGTGGCCCCCGTCGAGGGCGGACACCATCCGGGGATCCCGCCGGGGGACTTCGCACACCGGGACCCGATCACCTCGTCCACCCGCGGCGACATCCAGTCCGGTGGCTGACGGCACGCGGCTCCGCGGGCGTGGAGACCGCCGCACCGGCGTTGCGCACCGCGCAATGGCCGGTGCGCCTCTTGCGGCGGCCACCGGGAAACGCCACTGTTGCTGACACATCCGACGCAGCCGACCCCCCCACGAGGTGCCTCGCATGACATCCCCCACCAGCCGCCGCACCCTCCTCGGAGCACTTCTGGCGGGCGGCGCCCTCGCCGCCGCCCCGGGGCTGCCCCGGGACGCCGCCCGCGAGGGACGCCACCCCGCCCCGGCTCGCCCCGTGCGGCCCGAGGTCCGGGCGACCGGCACGCTCTTCCTCGGCACCTACACCTCGACCAGCCCCGGCGGCACCGGCATCGGCGTCGCCTCGTACGACCCGGAGGCGGGCACCATCGCCGCCCGTACCGTCGTCACCGGCGTCGCGGACCCCTCGTACCTCGCCCTGCACCCCACGGGCTCCACCCTCTACGCCGTCGACGAGCAGGAGCAGGGCGGCGTCACCGCCGTGGCGCTCGCCGAGGACGGCACGTTCGAGGTGCTGGGAACGCGGTCCACCGGCGGCGCCGGCCCCTGCCACCTCTCGGTCCACCCCGGCGGGAAGTGGCTGTTCAGCGCCAACTACACCTCCGGCAGCGTCGCCGTGCACCCCCTGGCCGCCGACGGATCGGTGGGGGAGCGCACCGACCTGGTCGCCCACAGCGCGCCCGCGCCCGGACCGGGCCAGGACGGCCCGCACGCCCACCAGATCGTCACCGCCCCCGACGGCGGCCACATCCTCGCCGTCGACCTCGGCAACGACACCGTGTACACCTACCGGCTCGACGAGGAACACGGCACCCTGGAGCAGCTCTCGTACGCCGCGCTGCCGCCGGGCGCCGGACCGCGCCACCTCACCTTCCACCCGGACGGCCGCCACGCCTATCTCGCCTGCGAGCTCGACAACACGGCCGTGGTCTGCGGCTACGACCCCGCCACCGGCGTGCTGACCCCGGGCACCCCGCAGTCCACCGGAACGGGCGGCGGCACCAGCTACCCCGCCCAGTTCCTGGTCACCGGGGACGGCGGCTTCGCCTACCTCGCCAACCGGGGGCACAACAGCCTCACCCGGTACGCCGTCGAGGACGCCGGGGCCACGCTGCGGCTGCTGGACACGGTGCCCGTCGGCGGCGACTTCCCCCGGCACATCGCCTTCTCGCCGGACGGGGCGCTGCTCCTCGCCGCCAACCAGAAGTCCGGCACGGTCACGGCGTTCCGGGTGGACGGGAACAGCGGCGCCCTGGAGTCCGTGGGGACGCCCTTCGCGGCCCCGGCCGCGGTCTGTGTGCTGCCGCTGTAGCGCTTGCCCGGGCGCGGTGACGCCCGTCCGTTAGGGTCGTGCCCGAGCCGCGGGGTTCCCCCGGGGCGGTGACACGCACCATGGAGGCACAGTGCGCTTGAGAGTGGAGTTCACCACCGAGCCCTTCGATCTCGACGAGGCGCCGGCCCACGCGGTCGTCGCCCGCGAGGTCGTCCAGTCGGCCGACCTGGACGCCGTGGACGTCGGTCCGTTCGGCAACACCGCAGAGGGCGGCTCCGACGAGGTGCTCACCGCGGTGGACTCCTTGCTGCGCAAAGCCCTGGCATCGGGTGCCACCCGGGTCTCTCTCCAGGTCAACGTGATCGGGGAGGACCACCGGTGACCGAGCCCGCGGACCACCCCCTCGTCGCGGCGGTCAAGCCGCTCGTCGACGCCATGGGCGCCGAGCTGCTCGGCCCCGAGCAGGCACTCCCCGACGACGTCGTGCTGGCCTGGGAGGGGCAGGAGGTCATAGCGGTCCGGCTGCCGCAGCTCTCGGACTCGCTGGACCACATCCTGGCCGCGATGGAGCGCAGGCACGGCATGCCGCTCGCGGAACTGGACCGCAGGACCAAGCAGACGGTCGTCCGGGCTCTGGAGGCACGCGGTGCCTTCTCCGTACGCCACGGTGTGGAGACGGTGGCGGGGGCGCTGGGGGTCAGCCGGTTCACCGTCTACAACTACCTGAACAGGGACATCGGGCCCAAGGGCGAGTAGTTGGGTGCGTGGACGAGTGGTCCGCGCGGCGTCACGGAAGGCCGTCGTCCGGATCAGCGGGCGACGGCCTTTTACATGAACGTAATTTCAACAAAGTGTTGACGTGGTGTTGTGGAGGGCGTTAGCTATCCGCAGCCCGACCGACGCACAGCGAAAAACAGCCACGGAGGCTCCCGTGACTTCGAGCTCCACACCGGGCCTCGCCCGGTTCAACACCCTGGCGGACCGCGAGGCGGCCGTCGCACTGCACGAGGTGTGTGCCAGTGCGGCCTGGGGAAGAACGATCCTCTCCGGGCGCCCCTACGCCACGACGGAAGCCCTGTTCCGCGCGAGCGACACCGCCACGGCGGCCCTCGACGCGCAGGACCTGGCCGAAGCCATGGCCGGCCATCCGCCGATCGGCCGCCCGAAGCCCGGGGACCCGACCTCCTCCCGCGAACAGCGGGGGATGGCCGGCGCCTCCGAGGAGCTCAAGACCGAGATGCTCGAACTCAACCTGGCCTACCAGGAGCGGTTCGGACATGTCTTCCTGATCTGCGCCACCGGGGCCACCGGTGAGCAGATGCGCGACGCGCTGAAGGCCCGGTCCGCGAACTCGCCCGAGCAGGAGCGCGGACACGTGCGCACCGAACTGGGCAAGATCAACCGCATCAGGCTGACCCGTCTCGTCACGGAAGACTCGTAACAGAAGGAGAGTGAAGGTCTTGAGCACCTTCGCCACCGCATCGGTGTCCACCCACATCCTGGACACCAGCATCGGCCGCCCCGCCCCCGACGTAGCCATCACGCTCGCCGCCCGCACGGGCAGCGACGCGCGGTGGGTGCCGCTCGGCGGTTCCGCGACCGATGCGGACGGGCGCTGCAAGGACCTGCCGGCCCTGCCGGAAGGCACCACCCACGTACGGCTCGATTTCGAGACCGAACCGTACTTCACAGCCAAGAAGCAAGCCGAGGCGCAGCAGGACGCCCCCCGCGTAAGGGACAGCGGCGCGTTCTTCCCGGAGGTGGCGATCACTTTCGCCGTCACCCCGGGCGAGCACTATCACGTACCGCTGCTGCTCAACCCGTTCGGCTACTCCGTATACCGAGGGAGCTAGCAGACACATGCCCACGATTCTCGGCCAGAACCAGTACGGCAAAGCAGAGAACCGCGTCGTCAAGATCACGCGGGACGGCGACACCCACCACATCAAGGACCTGAACGTCTCGGTCGCGCTCTCCGGCGACATGGACGACGTGCACTACTCCGGCTCCAACGCGAACGTCCTGCCCACGGACACCACCAAGAACACGGTGTTCGCCTTCGCCAAGGAGCACGGCATCGAGTCCGCCGAGCAGTTCGGCATCCACCTCGCCCGTCACTTCGTGACGTCGCAGGAGCCGATCGAGACCGCGCGGATCCGCATCGAGGAGTACGCCTGGGAGCGCATCGCCACCTCCGACGGGAACTCGCGCTTCATCGGGTCCGACGAGGTCAAGCACTCCTTCGTCCGCAAGAACCAGGAGATCCGCACCAGCCAGATCACCTTCGACGGTGACAAGTGGCAGGTCATCTCCGGTCTCAAGGACCTCACGGTGATGAACTCGACCAACTCCGAGTTCTGGGGCTACGTCAAGGACGAGTACACGACGCTCAAGGAGGCGTACGACCGCATCCTGGCCACCGACGTCTCCGCCCGCTGGCGCTACAACTGGACCAGCGACGAGGAGCGGATGCCGAACTGGGAGAAGTCCTACGAGCAGGCTCGCAAGCACATGCTCCAGGCCTTCGCCGAGACGTACTCCCTCTCGCTCCAGCAGACCCTGTACCAGATGGGTTCGCGCATCATCAACAGCCGCAGCGAGATCGACGAGATCCGGTTCTCGCTGCCGAACAACCATCACTTCCTGGTGGACCTGGAGCCGTTCGGCCTCAAGAACGACAATGAGGTCTACTTCGCGGCCGACCGTCCGTACGGGCTCATCGAGGCCACCGTGCTGCGGGACGGCATCGAGCCGCAGATCCCGGTCGACATGACCAACCTCTGACGCGGCGCCGCCGGTTCCCGTCCGTCCACAGCGGACGGGGGCCGGCCGGGCCGGAGGGAACTCCCATGGCACAGCCTGCACTCGGGCCGAAGGAATCGGCAGGTCCATGTCCCACCCCACCGGACGGAACGGTCCATCCGGTGGACGAGAAGCTTGCCCCGTCGCGGCTCCTGCCCGCCGCGCTCCAGCACATCGCCGCCATGTACGCGGGCGTCGTCACCCCTCCGCTGATCATCGGACAGGCCGTCGGCCTCGACCAGGCCGGCATGACCCGGCTCATCGCGGCGAGTCTCCTGATCGCCGGTTGCGCCACCATCCTGCAGACCCTCGGCATCGGGGGCTTCGCCGGTAACCGGCTGCCGTTCGTCAACGCCGCGTCGTCCGCCGGAATCGCGCCGATGCTCGCCATCGCCGAGACCAGTGCGCCGGGCCACCAACTCCCCGCGATCTACGGGGCGGTGCTCGTCGCCGGCGTGTTCTGCCTGCTCGTCGGACCGTTCTTCGGCAGACTTCTGCGGTTCTTCCCGCCGCTCGTCACCGGCGTCGTCATCACCCTCATCGGCGTCACCCTGATGCCGGTCCCGGTCGCCTGGGCGCAGGGCGGAGACAAGACCGCGGCCGACTTCGGTGCGATGAAGTACCTCGCGCTGGCCGCCTTCACCCTCGTCGTCATCCTGGTCATCCAGCGCTTCGGACGCGGATTCCTGCGCCAAGTGGCACTGCTCATGGGTCTGTTGATCGGAACGCTGGCCGCGATCCCGTTCGGCCTCGCCGACTTCTCCGCCCTGCGCACCGCACCGCTGGCCGCGCTGCCCACCCCCTTCGCCTTCGGCGCACCGGAGTTCCAGCCCGCCGCGATCCTCTCCCTCTGCATCGTGATGCTCGTCCTGATGACCGAGTCGTCCGCCGGGATGCTGGCGCTCGGCGAGATCTGCGACCGGCGTACCGACGGCCGGACCATCACCCGCGGACTGCGCACCGACGGCATCGCCACCCTCGTCGGACCGGTCTTCGGAGGCTTCCCGACGAGCGCCTTCGCGCAGAACGTCGGCGTGGTCTCCCTGACGAAGGTGCGGAGCCGCTACGTCGTCGCGGCGGCCGGCGGCGCCCTGCTGGTCCTCGGCGCCTTCCCGGTGCTCGGCGCCGTCGTCTCGCTCGTCCCGATGCCCGTGCTCGGCGGCGCCGGCATCGTCCTGTTCGGCTCCATCGCGGTGAGCGGCATCCGAACGCTCTCCGAGGCGGGGCTCGACGACAGCTCCAACATCATCCTGGTCGCCGTCGCCCTCGGCGCGGGCATCATCCCGCTCGCCGCGCCCGGCTTCTACGCGGGCTTCCCGTCCTGGGCACAGACCGTCCTGGGCTCCGGCATCAGCGCCGGAGCGCTCGTCGCGGTCCTGCTCAACCTGTTCTTCCACCATCTCGGCACCCACAGCCGCACGGCCGTGGCACTCAAATCCTCCTAGGGTCCTGCCGTGCCCACATCGCTGATGAGAGAAGGAAGCACCATGGCAGCACCGGCAGCGCCCGACCGAGTGGAACGCATCGTCATCGAGAACTGCTCGATCGCGACCGTCGACGCCGACGACACCGAGTACGCCTCGGGTCATGTCGTCGTCGCGGGCAACCGCATCGAGTCCGTCGGCGCCGGCCGGGCACCGGAGGGCCTGGACAACGTCGTACGCCGGATCGACGGCACCGGGCACCTCGTCACACCCGGCCTGGTCAACACGCACCACCACTTCTACCAGTGGATCACCCGTGGCCTGGCCACCGACCACAACCTCTTCGAGTGGCTGGTGGCGCTGTACCCGACCTGGGCGCGCATCGACGAGCCGATGGCCCGCGCCGCCGCGCAGGGCTCGCTCGCCATGATGGCCCGCGGCGGTGTCACCACGGCCATGGACCACCACTACGTCTATCCGCGGGGCTCCGGTGACCTGTCCGGCGCCATCATCGGCGCCGCCCGCGACATGGGCGTACGGTTCACCCTCGCCCGCGGTTCGATGGACCGCAGCGAGAAGGACGGCGGGCTACCGCCCGACTTCGCCGTGGAGAGCCTCGAAGGCGCCCTGGCCGCCACCGAGGCGACCATCGACGAGCACCACGACGCCTCCTTCGACGCGATGACCCAGGTGGCCGTCGCACCCTGCTCCCCGTTCTCCGTCTCCACCGAACTCATGCGACAGGGCGCCGAGTTGGCGCGCCGCCGCGGAGTGCGGCTGCACACCCACGGCTCGGAGACCGTGGAGGAGGAGAAGTTCTGCCACGAACTGTTCGGCATGGGCCCGACCGACTACTTCGAGTCGACCGGCTGGCTCGGCGACGACGTGTGGATGGCGCACTGCGTCCACATGAACGACTCCGACATCGCCGCCTTCGCCCGCACCGGCACCGGCGTCGCCCACTGCCCGTCCTCCAACGCCCGGCTCGCCGCGGGCATCGCCCGGGTTCCGGACATGCTGGCCGCCGGCGTCCCGGTCGGCCTCGGCGTCGACGGCACCGCGTCCAACGAGTCCGGCGAACTCCACACCGAACTGCGCAACGCCCTCCTCATCAACCGCCTCGGCCCGCACCGCGAACGCGCCCTGAATGCCCGTCAGGCCCTGCGCCTGGGTACGTACGGCGGCGCTCAGGTACTCGGGCGGGCCGGCCAGATCGGTTCCCTGGAGCCCGGCAAGCTCGCCGACCTGGTGCTCTGGAAGCTGGACACCATCGCCCACGCCTCCATCGCCGACCCGGTGACCGCCCTGGTCTTCGGCGCCGCGGCCCCGGTCACCCTGTCACTCGTCAACGGCAGGCCCGTCGTCGAGTCCGGCCGGCTCACCACGGCGGACGAGGACACCATCGCCCGCGCCACCCGCGACGAGGCCCGCCGCCTCGCGCAGATCGCCGCCGGAGCCTGAGGGTTCCGGCGCCCCCGAACCGGCCGGCCGAGGGGGACGGCCCTCGACCGGCCGCCGTGGACCCGAGCGGGGTCCACGGCAACCGGTACGGGGGGCGCGTATTCAGACGCACGCGCCTCCCGTACCGCTGAACCGAAGCTGCCGCACCAGCTGCACGACCTGCCCCACCTGCATCAACGCACCACCTCCCTGATACCCGCGTCGCCGCAGACGTGTACCCGACCGGAGGAACCGCCGTGGCAGCTACGCCCAGGTTTCGCAACGCCGCAAGTGCAGCATCCGACCCCGACGAGATACCGGAGCCGGCCCGGTCCGACCGCCCTCATCCGGTGGACGAGACACTTCCCCCACTGAAGATGTTCACCAGCGGCCTCCAGCACGTGGCCGCGATGTACGCGGGCGTGGTGGCCCCGCCCATGATCGTGGGCCCCGCCGTGGGACTCACCCCGAAGGAGACCGCCTTCCTGATGGGGGCGAGCCTGTTCACCGCGGGCATAGCCACCCTGCTCCAGACGCTCGGCCTCTGGCGCATCGGCGCCCGGCTGCCGTTCGTCAACGGCGTCTCGTTCGCCGGGGTGACACCCATGGTGGCGATCGGCAAGGACCGGGGGCACGACGGCATCGCCGTCATCTTCGGCGCGATCATCGTCGCGAGCCTCCTCGGCTTCGTCCTCGCCCCCTACTTCTGCAAACTGGTCCGCTTCTTCCCGCCGGTCGTCACCGGCACGGTCATCACCCTGATCGGTGTCTCCCTGCTGCCGGTCGCCTTCAACTGGTCCCAGGGCGGCAACGCCACCGCGGACGACTACGGTTCCACCACCAACATCACCATGGCGGCGGTCACCCTGGTGATCGTCCTCGCCCTGAGGAAACTGCTCCGCGGCTTCCTCCAGCAGATCGCGATCCTGCTCGGGCTCGTCGTCGGCACCCTCATCGCGATCCCGGTCGGCATCACCGACTTCGGGGCCATCAAGGACGCCGACCTGGTCGGCTTCCCCACCCCGTTCCACTTCGGGGCACCGCAGTTCGAGATCGCCGCGATCGTCTCGATGTGCATCGTGATGCTGGTCTGCATGACCGAGTCGACGGCCGACATGCTGGCGCTCGGCAAGATCGTCGGCCGGCCGGCCGGCGAGCGGACCATCGAGGGAGGTCTGCGCGCGGACACCCTGGGCAGCGCCATCAGCCCGCTGTTCAACGGCTTCATGTGCAGCGCCTTCGCCCAGAACATCGGGCTGGTCGCGATGACCAAGGTCCGCAGCCGCTTCGTCGTCGCCGCGGGCGGCGGCATCCTCATCCTGCTCGGCCTGTTCCCGGTGGCCGCGTCCGTCATCGCGCTCGTACCCCTGCCGGTGCTCGGCGGAGCGGGCATCGTGCTCTTCGGGTCGGTGGCGGCGAGCGGCATCCAGACGCTGGCGAGTGCCGCACTGGAGAAGGGTGAGAACGCGCTGATCGTGGCCGCCGCCGTCGGCATAGGCCTGATACCGATCGCCGCGCCGGACTTCTACCACGCCTTCCCCAAGGACCTGCTCGTCGTGCTGGACTCCGGGATATCCACCGGATGCGTCGTGGCGATCGTCCTCAACCTGGCCTTCAACCACCTGGGCCGGAAGCCGGACCCGGAGGAGGGGGCGGAGCCGGAGGCCGAGGAACTGGCCAAGGCGGCTGCTGTGAGCGTGCACTGACGACTCGTCAACACGAAGTGGCGCGTACGGCTGTGCCCGTGAGGGAGGAGACCGTACGCGCCACCGCCGTGTCCGGGGCCGGGTCGGCGCCCGGGGTGCGTCAGCCGATGTGGAAGCTGTCGCCGTAGACCTTCCAGTCGAGCGGCGGGTCCAGGTTCAGGTTGCCGTTCTGGAGGAAGACCCGCTGGGCGGTGTCCACCCGGCTGGTGTCGGAGTGGGCCTCCTCCTGCTCCATGGCCCAGACCCGCGCGTCCAGGAAGGCGTTGAGGTAGGTGACCTCGTCGCCGCCCTGGGCCGGCGGCTTCGCCTTCGCGAGGGCCCGCTCGCGGATACTGCCGAAGCTCGTGCTGTCGCCGCCGTCGCCGTGCATGACGATGGCGTCGTAGTACGCGAACTGGCCGAGCGTGCCGAGGCCGTCGCTCTTGCCGCGGCTCACCGCCGGGTCGAAGTAGACCCGGTCGCGCTCGTCGTTCTGCGCCTGCTGGAACGCCGGATCGTCCGCCGCCGTCTTCCAGGCATCGGTGAAGCCCGGGTCGAGCCCCTCGTGCGAGTCGGTGCCGTCCACCTCGCGCAGGGCCGGCAGGTACTGCGCCAGCGGGTTGCCTGGCTCCCGGTCGGTGTACAGCTCCACGAGGTCGAGCATGTCGCCGGTGCCGGAGCAGAATCCGATGATGCCGGCGGTGTAGCCGCGGCCGTCGTCGATGTCCTCGATGTACTCGTACTGGGACTTCCAGTCCAGCGAGGAGTTCTCCGCGCTGGAGACCAGTTGCATGGCGATGTCCTTCTTCGCCGGATCGTCGAGCCCGGTCGCGGCGGCCTCCTGGTGGTGAGCGGCCGGCGGTGCGGGGGTGGTGCCGGCGAAAGCGGTGACGGGGAACGCCGTGAGCGTCAGCCCGAGCGCGACGAGTGCGACGCGCAGGGAACGGGTGTTGCGACGTGCGGTGCGCTTGTGGGGAGCGTGCACCAGTCCTCCAGGGGAGTTCGTCGTTCCGTTGCTTCTGTTAGGAAGCTTTCCTATCAGGGTGCGGCGACTGTCGTACACCCCTTCGACGTACCTGAGTTGAGTGGGTCCCCGGGATGCCGCGAAGCCCCGCTCCGGGCGTGGGCCGCCTGGAGCGGGGCCGGGAAGCGCGGCGTCAGCAGTTGAGGTAGGCCACGTGGATCCACACGCCGGTGGGACCGCCCCACAGGTCGCCCATCACCCAGTTGCCCTGCTGGCCACGGTAGTTGAGGTTCTGTCCCTTGTTCACCTGGCCCAGCACGGGGTAGTCCGTCCCCGGCCCGCCGCGGAAGTTCACGCCGTTGTCGTTCACCGTGCAGACCAGGGTCGGCGCGGCCTCGGCGTGGTGTGCGGCGACGGTGCCCGGAGCGGCCTGGGCGGCGGGAGAGCCCACCAGCCCGAGGCCGGCGGTCAGTGCCAGTGCCGCCATCAGAATCATCTTCTTCATGTCGTGTGCTCCTCGGTCGCCGGCCCGCCCCGTGCGGGCCGTCCGCCCGGTCTCAACGGGCCGTGCCGTCCTGGGGACACGGGTGCCGAGCGCATGCCCGGATGTGAGTGAAAGCGCAGGTCGCACGTGGTGCGCACCGGCGCACACGGCCGCCATGGCCACTGCTCCGCGCGCCTGCCGGCCGAGGGTTTAGGGCCCCTCGATCCGGTAGCTGTCGCCGTAGACCTTCCACTTCAGCGGAGTCTCCAGTCCGAGCTTCCCCTCGCGCAGGAACACCCGCTGGGCCGTGTCGACCCGGCTGGTGTCGTTGTGCGAGGGCTCCTGGTGGATCGCCGCTACCCGCGCGTCCAGGAACGCGCCGAGGTACGCCACTTCGTCGCCGCCCTGCGCGGGGGCGCGGGCCTTCGCGAGCGCGTTGCGGCGTATCGTGCGGAAACCGACCGTGCCCGCCGTGTCGCCCGACCCGTGCATCACGTACGCGTCGTAGTAGATGAACTGGCCCAGTGCGCCGAGTCCGTCCGTTCGGGCCTGCCCGACGGCCGGATCGAAATACGACGCGTCCCGTTCGGCGTCCTGCGCCGAACGGAAGGCCGCGTCACCGGCCGCGTCCGCCCATGCCCGGGTGAACGGGCGTCCGAGCCCGGTGTGCGCGTCGGTGCCCTCCACGGCCCGCAGCGCCGGCCGGAACCGCTCCAGCGGATTGCCGGGCCGGGCCTTCGCGTACCGCTCGACGACGCGCAGCATGTCGCCGGTGCCGGAGCAGAATCCGATGATGCCGGCGGTGTAGCCGCGGCCGTCGTCGATGTCCTCGATGTACTCGTACTGGGACTTCCAGTCCAGTGAGGAGTTCTCCGCGCTGGAGACCAGTTGCATGGCGATGTCCTTCTTCGCCGGATCCTCCAGCCCTGCCGACGAGACGCCCTTGCCGTACGCGGCGTCGGATCCGGTGCCCGTACATCCGGTGAGCGCGGACACGGTCAGGACGAGGGCGGCGGCCGAGGTGACCAGGGAACGCGTGCTGAGCTTCACCGGTACAGCCTGCCAGGCCGCAGGGTGGTTCCCGATCATTCGGCTGTAGCGTCGGGGGTATGGATGATCGGTCGGTCGTTGATGTCGGCGATGTGCGTCTGGCGTACCGGACCTGGGGCGATCCGTTCGGCTCGCCCGTCGTGCTGCTGCACGGTCTCGCTGGTTCGGCCGCGAGCTGGGAGGCGGCCGGGAGGCTGCTCGGTGAGCAGTGGCGGGTCTACGCCCTCGATCTGCGGGGCCACGGGGAGAGCGACTGGCCCGACGAGTACGACTTCGAGGTGATGACCGAGGATCTCCTCGGCTTTCTCGACGCCTGCGAGCTCGACCGCGTCGGTCTGGTCGGCCATGACATGGGCGGTGCCGTCGCCCTGCTGTTCGCCGAGGAGCACGCGGACCGGGTGGAGCGGCTCGTGCTGGTGGAGACCCCGCCGCCGTTCCCGGGCGCGGCCGGTCCCGATGTGGTGCCCGACGGGCCGGTGGACTACGACGAGGCGGCGCTCGCGGCCGTACGGACGCAGCTGGCCGACCCCGATCCGGCGTGGCAGGAGTGCCTCGGGGAGATCGTCGCCCCGACACTCGTGCTGGCAGGCGGCCCGGAGAGCACGATGCCGCAGGTGCGGCTCCAGGACCTGGCCGCCCTGATCCCGGACTGCCAACTGATCACCCTCGGCGGCGGTCACCTGGTCCACGAGGTCCACGCCGATCAGGTCGCCCACCGGATCACGGAGTTCTTCACCAGCTGACGAGCCCGGGGGCGTCAGCCGCCCGGCCGCCAGTCGGGGCGCCGGCCGCTCCGGGCGACCGCCCGGTCCAGCAGCGGCGCGTCGTCCGGCACCGGGACGGGCGGGCCGAACGGCGAGCCGGCCGGAGGGTCCTCGCCGAGGTCGGCCAGTAGTGCCAACGTGGAGTGCAGATGCGCCTCCTCGGCCCCGAACGGCTGCCCCGTCGCCCGCGCCAGGTCCCAGCCGTGCAGCACCAGCTCGTTGAGCCCGACGAGGCCCGCGATCCCGCCGGGCAGGTCCACGCTGCCGGCCCGGGTCATGCCCTGCCAGGCCTCGGGGGAGCGCCAGGCGGCGACCATCTCGTCGAGTGCCTGGGGCAGCGTGCCGCGCCAGCCGTCGTCGAGCACCATCTCCGCCACCTCGGGTGGTTCGTCGGTCGCCGGCCCCAGTTCCTTGCGCGCGGCGTCACGGAAGGCGGTGGCGAGCCCGTCGACATGGGCGAGCAGGGCGCCCACCGTGACACCGGGGCAGGGTGTCGGCCCGGACAGCGTCGTGTCGTCGACCGCGTCGAGCAGCGCGGCGATCCGTCGCGCCGCGGGCGCGAGATCCTGCGGGGGAGCGGTCGCCGGCCCGGCGTCCATGAGGCTGCCGCCGGCCGTGGAGGTCCCGTCGTCCATACCGTTCTCGTTGTCCATACAGGGCAGACTCCCCGCACGCCCCGGACTCATCGCCCGACAGCACACCGGCTCGCCGGCACCCTCGCTCAGCGCACCACGCGCCCGCGCAGGACGATCCGGCTCGGGCGGTCCAGCACCGCCGGATCGGTGGTCGGGTCGGTGGCGTAGGCGACGAGGTCGGCCGGGGCCCCGTCAACGAGTCCGGGCAGTCCCAGCCAGGCGCGCGCCGTCCAGGACGCCGCGCCGAGCGCCGACTCGGGGGAGAGCCCGGCCCGTACCAGCCAGGACGCCTCACCCGCGACCGTTCCGCACGGGAGCGAGTCGGTGCCCGCCAGCACGGTGACGCCCGCCTCGTGAGCGGCCCGCACATTGCCGAACATGGTGTCCCAGCCGGCCAGCCACAGATCGCGCCGCACGCTCGGCTCCCGGGCCCGCATGGCGTCCACGCCCCGGCCGAAGACGCTCAGCGTCGGTACGAACGCCGTGCCCTGCCCGGCCATCCGGTCCAGCAGCGCCGGGTCCAGGTGCATCCCGTGCTCCAGACTGTCGGCCCCCGCGAGCACCGCGTTGCGTGTGCCATCGGCGGTCTGGCAGTGCACCGCCACCTTGCCGCCGGCCGCGTGCACCGCCTCCACCACCGAGGCCAGCAGCGTGAGCGGCAGCGCGGGCTCGTCCGCGCGCCAGTCACCCACGACCTTGCACCAGCCGGAGGAGGCCGTGGACTCCTCCACGGCGGCCCGCACGAGTTCGTCCTCGCCGACATCCCGGCCGAAGCCGGGGAAGAACCGGCCGGGTGTGGCCAGCCACCGCCCGGCCGACGTGACCCGGGGCAGCTCCGGGTCCTTCGCCACCCACGCGGGCATCCGCGCGGCCGTCCCCGGAGTGCGTACCGCCAGCACCCCGGCGTCCCGGTGCTCGCCCAGATGGCGACGCAGCACCTCCTCGTCGAATTCGGTGTCCGGCCCCTCGGCCCCCGGATGCGTATGCACGTCGACCAGCCCGGGCAGCAGCCAGCCCCCGTCGACGACGGTCTCGGCGTGCCGCCCGGCGAAGCCGCCGGGCGGCGTCCCCGTCCGCAGCACCTCGCCGTCGACCCAGAACGACCGCTCCTCGCGCTCGGGGAGCACCACCCCGCGTATGCACAGCATGGGCCGACCGTACGTCAACGGGCCCTGCCCGGAAGGCGGTCGGGGCGGGCCCGGTGCACACCGGCACATTGCGGAAGGTTCGGCCCCGTCCCCTTGTCGGCGACCCCCGGACCATGCGATACAGGTCTGGACCATTGCTGCCGGACGGAAGGCATGACCGTGCAACGCCCCCACGCACCTGCCGCGTTGGCCTGCTCAGCCGCCCTGCTCCTCGGCACGCTCACCGCCTGCGGCGCGGAGGCCGAGGCCGACACCCGTGGCCCCACGGCGCCGGGAGGGGTGACGGCGCAGGCGAGCAGCGCCACCTCCGCGCACGTGATGTGGAAGGCCGCCACGGACGACAAGGCCGTCACCGCGTACGAGGTCTACCGCAAGGGCGAGAAGGTCAGGACCGTCACCGCGGCCCGGTTGATGATCGACGTCGACGGGCTGACCGCGTCCACCGCGTACACCTTCACCGTCCGCGCCCGCGACGCGGCCGGGAACCTCTCCGCGCCGAGCGCCGCCGCCTCCGTCACCACACCCGCCCCGACCCCGGCCGACCACGCGGCCCCGACCCGGCCGGTGGAACTGCGCGGCAAGGCGGACGGCAGCCGGGCCGCGACGCTGTCCTGGGGCGGCTCCACGGACGACATCGGCGTCACCTCGTACGACATCTACCAGGAGGACTCGCGCATCCACAGCGTGCCCGGCACGCAGACCACGGCGCATCTGACCGGGCTTCGGCCGGGCACCGTCTACACCTTCACCGTCCGCGCCCGCGACGCGGCCGACACCTCGTCGAAGGACAGCAACGCCTTCGACCTCACCACCGCGTCAGCCCCCGGCGCACCCGCCTCCACCGCCCCCACCGACCTGCGGATCACGAGCACCGCCCAGGGCAAGGGGTACGCCGTCGACCTGGACTGGAAGCAGCCCGAGACCGGGGGCGAGATCCCCGCCTACCAGCTCTATATCGGCGGCCGGCTGACCACCACCATCGTCTGGGGAGGCAAGCCGCCCGCGGGCCGGGCGAACTACCGGCTCACCGTCAGCGACCCCCGTGGCACCCGCTACTCGATGAAGATCCGGCCCAGACTTCCGGACGGGAAATGGGGCGACTTCTCGGCGGTGCGCACGGTGGTGCTCGGCGGCTGACCGGCCCTCAGCCATGCGTAGGGCCCTCCCCTGTGGTCCCTTTGATCCCAGAACCTCATTGACGGCCTCCACGAGGAACAGGGGATGGGCGATGGACCCGGGCTCCCGCGTCGACCGGGCGGCATCCGCCGTCGTCCCGTACGCCAGGGCCGAGCCGAACCCGCGTTTCCACCCGGAGCAGGACCCGAAGGAGGCGCGGAGACTGCGCGTCACCCACTTGGAGGCACTGCGCCCGTTCGGAATTCCGCTCACCGTCGCCCCCGGCGACACCGGCCCCGGATTCGAGCCCGCGACCGGCGGCCCCGCCTACCGGGCCGCGTGGAAGGCCCCGCGCGAGGGCTGGGGCGCGGAGCCCGCCGTCATCGCGGAGGCGGCCTTCCCGCGGGGGTACGCGCTCGTCCACACCGTCGGGAGCGCCGCGTGAGCACGATGGACACCGGGACCGAACCGGACACGAAGCCCCCGGGCAGAAGGAAGTTCGTCTTCCCCAGCGCGCTGACGGTCCTGGTGGTCGTCACGCTCGCCGTCTGGGCGCTCGCCTTCCTCATCCCGTCCGGCGCGTACGACCGAACCAAGGACGGCGCGCCGATCCAGGGTACGTACCACCGTGTCCCCTCCGGCCAGAGCGTCATCGACCGGCTGAACGACCTCTTCCTCTCCCCGGTCAACGGCCTGTACGGGGTGCAGGACGCCAGGACCGGCCAGGTCGGCCCGGACATGGCCGGCGAACTGTACGGCAGCGCGGGCGTGTTCCTCTTCGTCATCGCCATCGGCGCCTTCATCACCGTCGTCTTCGCCACCGGCGCACTGGACCTGGGCATCGGCCGCCTCGCCCACCGGCTGCGCGAGCGGGGCGCGCTCCTCATCGCCGGTGTGATGCTGGTCTTCTCGCTGCTGGGCACGGTCGAGGGCTTCGCCGAGGAGACCCTGGGCTTCTACGGGCTGATCGTCCCGCTGATGCTCGCACTCGGCTACGACCGCATGGTCGCCACCGGCACGATCATCCTCGGCGCGGGCATCGGTGTGCTCTGCTCCACGGTCAACCCGTTCGCCACCGGGGTCGCCTCAGCCGCCGCCGACATCTCGCTCGGCGACGGCATCGTGCTGCGCGGGGTGATGTGGATCGTCCTGACGGCGGTGACGATCGCCTACGTCATCCGGTACGCCACACGCGTCCGCGGGAACCCGGACCGCTCACTCTCCGGCTTCCTGCCCGGCGACCGTGAACACGCGGCGGCCGAGACGGACGAACCGCCCGTACTCACCCCGCTCCACCGCGTCGTCCTGGTCCTGGTCGGTCTGACCTTCGCCTTCATGATCTTCTCGGTGGTCCCGTGGTCCAGCGCCCTGACGGGCGACGCCGACGCCACCCCGTACGGCTTCGAACTCGGCTGGTCCTTCCCGCAGCTGGCCGCGCTCTTCCTGGTCGCGGCCGTCCTGGTCGGCATCGTGGCCCGGTTCGGCGAGCAGAAGCTCAGCGCCACGATCGTCCGGGGCGCCGCGGACTTCATCTCGCCCGCGCTGGTCATCGTGCTGGCCCGTGGCGTCACGGTCATCATGAACAACTCCCGGATCACCGACACCGTCCTGCACTCGATCGAGGGGCTGGTCTCGGGCACCTCCTCGGCGGTCTTCGCCGTCGTGGTGTTCGTCGTCAACCTCCCGCTGGCCTTCCTGATCCCGTCCACCTCCGGCCACGCGACCCTGGCCATGCCGGTCCTGGCCCCGCTCGCCGACTTCGCGGGCGTCTCGCGCGCGGTCGTCGTCACGGCCTGGCAGGCGGCCAGCGGCTGGATGAACCTGTGGGTGCCGACGACGGCGGTCACCATCGGCGGGGTGGCCCTGGCCAAGGTGGGATACGACAAGTACCTGCGTTTCGTCTGGCCGCTGCTCGCGATTCTGGCCGTCCTGATCTGCGGGTTCGTCGCGCTGGGTGCGGTATGGACGTGAGCGGTCCGATGTGGATAACGCCTCAAATCGATACATTCGACCCATAGCGGTACGCTGGCCGCGGTGCCCATCGAAGGGGTCACCTGCCTGGTGCACGGGCCCCTGGACGGAGCCCGGACCGGCCGACTGCGACGCGCGGGAGGAACCATGACCAACCCCGAGCAGGACCCGAACCAGCAGGAAGGACCCGCGGACGGTGGTGCCGCGGGCACGCCCGGCGTGCACGACGGCGGGGCGGACGGCGGGGCGGACGGTGGCGCCGAGGGGCCCGCGGACGGTGGCGCGGCCGGTACGCCCGGCGTCCATGACGGTGGTGCGGACGGCGGGGCGGACGGTGGCGCCGAGGGGCCCGCGGACGGTGGCGCGGCCGGTACGCCCGGCGTCCACGACGGCGGTGCGGACGGCGCGGCGGACGAGTCCGGCAACGGTTCTTGAGCGACTCCCGGACCGACCTCCAGGACCCCGGAGCCGCACGGACGGGCCCCGGGGTTCTGGAGACACGCCTGACCGGCATGCGCCGGGAGGAGTTCGCCCGTGACGTCTGGGCGCGCACGCCACTGCTGACGCGTCGCGCCGACGAATTCTCCGATCTGTTCTCCGCCGACGCCGTGGACGAACTGGTCTCGCGCCGCGGACTGCGTACACCCTTCCTCCGCGTGGCCAAGAACGGCTCCACGCTCCCCGGTTCGTCGTTCACCTCGTCCGCGGGCGTGGGCGCCACCATCTCCGACCAGCTCGACGACACCGCTCTGTGGCGCGAGTTCGCCGACGGCGCCACCCTCGTCCTGCAGGCACTGCAGCGCACCTGGGGCCCGGTCGGGGACTTCGGCACCGCGCTGAGCACGGAGCTGGGACACCCGGTACAGGCGAACGCCTACATCACTCCGCCCCAGAACCGCGGCTTCGACGACCACTACGACGTCCACGACGTCTTCGTCCTCCAGATCGAGGGCACCAAGCGCTGGATCATCCACGGGCCCGTACACCCCGACCCGCTGCGCGACCAGCCCTGGACCGACCGCCGCACCGCCGTCGCCGAGGCGGCGAAGGCGGAACCCCACATCGACACCGTGCTCGAACCGGGCGATGTCCTCTACCTGCCGCGCGGATGGCTGCACGCAGCTGAGGCGCAGGGCCGTGTCTCGATCCACCTGACGCTCGGAATCCACAGCTGGACCCGGTACGAACTCGCGGAACAACTCGTCCGGGCCGCGCTCGCGACCCTGCGCGACGACCCGCGCATGCGTGGTTCCCTGCCCCTCGGCGTGGACGGGCCGGCCGGCGAGCTGGACATGGTGCGCGAACGACTCCTCGCCGCCGTCATGGAGGCCGATTCCACTCCGCTGTTCGACCGCGCGCGGCGGGGCCAGGGACGGCCGGGCCCACTGGGGCCGCTGGCCCAGCTCGCGGCCGTCGACGGTCTGCGCCCCGGGACGCCGGTCCGGCTCCGGGAGGCACTGGAAGCACGGCTGGAGGGCAGGCGCCTGAGCACCCGCGTGGGCCGGCTCGACTTCGCGGAGAAGGACATGCCGTCCCTGGCCCGGCTGCTCGACGGCGAAGTCCGCACCGCCGGCGATCTCGGCGTCGAACTCGTCGGAAGACTGCTGCACGCGGGCGTACTCGTGCCCGCCGCACCGTGACGCCGCCGCGGTGACCGGGGTGACGGGCACGGAACGCTTCTTCTGCGCCGACGCCGCCCGGGTCCGCGGCGACTCGATGACCGGCACGGCGCCGCACGGACTCGTCTGGGTCCTCATCGAGTACCGCGACGGATGGCCGTCCAACGGCTTCGACGGCCTCGATCTGCACCCCCCGACCAAAGCGCTCCTGTTCAGCGCCGCCCAGGCGGTGCGGGCAAGGATCCTCCTGGTCAGACGGTACGGACGCCGCAGGCACGAGGGCCCGAACCGCTGGGCCGTACTGCGCTACGAGAGTTCCGGCGCCCACCGCCAGCAGTGGGGCACCTGGAGCCGTGACGAGGACCTGGCGCAGATCGCCGGAGCTCTCGTCGTACCCGGCGCCCCCGGAGAAACCGGCCTCCCGCCCGTTGTCCTCGTCTGCACCCATGGCCGGCACGACACCTGCTGCGCGGTACGCGGACGGCCCGTGGGACGCGCCCTGAGCGAGCGCTGGCCGGATCTGGTGTGGGAGTGCACGCACGTCGGCGGGGACAGGTTCGCCGCGAACGTGGTCGTCGCGCCCGACGGCGTCTACTACGGCGGCCTCGACGCCGGGTCATCCGTCGCCGTGGTCGAACAGCACCTGGCCGGACGGATCCACGCCGGACACCTGCGCGGATACACCGATCTCTCCCCACCCCAGCAGACGGCTGTCGCGGGGGTGCTGGCACGCTTCGGCCCGGCCGGGCGGCACGACTACGTGGTGGCCGCGACCTCCCGCGCCGGCGCCCACTGGTGGATCCGTGTCATCGGCCGCCCGCCCCGGCCGACCGCCTTCGACGTCGAGGTACGGGCCCACCGCGCGCCGGCGCGGCAGCTGACCTGCCACGGGCCTGCGACGAGTGCGGCGTTCGTCCACGAGGTCACGTCGATCCGCGCCGGCTGAGGCCCGTACCGGAGGGGGAGCGGCCGGCGCGGCGGACCGGCTCCTCGCGACACCCCGCCGCCCCCGGCGCCGCACGGGCACCGGGGGCGGCGGCGTACGCCGGAGGTCTCAGCGCAGCTGCTCGTACGCCGGCAGCGTCAGGAAGTCCGCGTAGTCCTGGTCCAGGGAGACCTGGAGCAGGAGGTCGTGGGCCTGCTGCCACTTGCCGGCGGTGAAGGCCTCGTCGCCGATCTCGGCGCGGATCGCGGTCAGTTCCTCGGCCGCGACCTTGCGGGCCAGCTCGGCCGTGGCGTGCTCGCCGTTCTCGAAGACCACGTCCGCGTTGATCCACTGCCAGATCTGCGAACGGGAGATCTCGGCGGTGGCCGCGTCCTCCATCAGGTTGAAGATGGCGACCGCGCCCATGCCGCGCAGCCACGCCTCGATGTAGCGGATGCCGACCGCGACGGCGTTGCGCAGGCCGTCGTAGGTGGGCTTGGCGTGCAGCGTGTCGATGGCGATCAGGTCGCCGGCGGCGACCGAGACGTCCTCGCGCAGGCGCTCCTTCTGGTTGGGCTTCTCACCGAGGACCGCGTCGAAGGAGGCCATGGCGATCGGGACCAGGTCGGGGTGGGCGACCCAGGAGCCGTCGAAGCCGTCGTTCGCCTCGCGGTCCTTGTCGGCCTTGACCTTCTCGAACGCGACCTTGTTGACCTCGGCGTCGCGCCGGGACGGGATGAAGGCCGCCATGCCGCCGATCGCGTGCGCACCGCGCTTGTGGCAGGTGCGGACGAGGAGTTCGGTGTACGCCCGCATGAAGGGGGCGGTCATCGTCACCGCGTTGCGGTCCGGCAGGACGAACTTGGCGCCGCCGTCACGGAAGTTCTTGACGATGGAGAAGAGGTAGTCCCAGCGGCCCGCGTTCAGCCCGGAGGCGTGGTCGCGGAGCTCGTAGAGGATCTCCTCCATCTCGTACGCGGCGGTGATCGTCTCGATCAGGACCGTGGCGCGGACGGTGCCCTGCGGGATGTCGTTGTAGTCCTGGGCGAAGACGAAGATGTCGTTCCAGAGGCGGGCCTCCAGGTGCGACTCCGTCTTCGGCAGGTAGAAGTACGGGCCCTTGCCGAGGTCGATGAGGCGCTGGGCGTTGTGGAAGAAGTACAGGCCGAAGTCGACCAGGGCGCCGGGGACCGGGGTGCCGTCGAGCTGGAGGTGCCGCTCGTCCAGGTGCCAGCCGCGCGGGCGGGTTACGACGGTCGCGAGCTCGTCGGCGGCCTTCAGGGCGTACGACTTGCCGGACTTCGGGTCCGTGAAGTCGATGTTCCGGTTGTAGGCGTCGATCAGGTTGAGCTGGCCGGTGACCACGTTCTCCCACGTGGGGGCGGACGCGTCCTCGAAGTCGGCGAGCCAGACCTTGGCGCCCGAGTTCAGGGCGTTGATGGTCATCTTGCGGTCCGTGGGACCGGTGATCTCCACCCGGCGGTCGTTCAGGGCCGCGGGGGCCGGGGCGACCTTCCAGGAGTCGTCCGCACGGACCGCCGCGGTCTGCGGCAGGAAGTCCAGCGTTGAGGTGCGGGCGATCTCGGCGCGGCGCTCGCCCCGGCGGGCGAGCAGCTCGTCACGGCGCGGTGTGAACCGGCGGTGCAGCTCGGCCACGAACGCGAGAGCCGCGGGGGTGAGGACCTCGTCCTGCCGGGGCAGGGGCTCGGCATCGACGATGGCCAGCGAGGACGGCGCTGGTGCGGACATGAGCTGTCACTCCTTCAGCGGGCGGTGCGGGCGGCGTCTCACGGCCGCCGGGTCGCCTGGAACGGCACGGCGTGCCATGGCTCCGGGATACGGCCGTGGTCGCCGTCTGAGGTGCAGAGGGCTTCTGACCAGTGGATAGTAGTTTCCTCATGGTGGAAGTTCAATGGTTTGTTGATGTCGAGATTCTCCGGGTCGACAGAACCGGGTCCCCGATGGCGCAGCGTGCCAGTGCGTTCACTCCAGGTGGGACAGGTCCTCCGCCGTGTCGATGTCGTACGCCTGAGCCACATCGGAACACTCGACGAGCGTGATCGCATCGCGGTGCTCCCGCAGATAGGCGCGCGCACCCTGGTCGCCCACCGCCCCCGCCGCGATGTCTGCCCACAGACCGGCCCCGAACAACACCGGATGGCCGCGTTCCCCCGCGTACTTGGCCGCGGCCAGACTCGTCCGGGAGCGGTAGGCCGATCGCACCCGCGCCACCGCCTGCGAGCCGATGCCGGGCTGGTCGACCAGCATGACCAGGGCCGCGTCCGCGCCCGTACCCGCGAGGGCGGCGAGGCCCGCCCGCAGCGAGGAGCCCATGCCCTCGGTCCACTCCGGGTTGACGCTCACCGTGCAGTCGGACAGCTCCGCCCTGGCCCGCACCTCGTCGGCCGCCGCGCCGAGCACCACATGGACCGGGCCGCAGCCGCCGTCCCGCAGGGTGGCGACCGCGTGGTCGACGAGGAGACGGCCGCGGTGTTCGAGCAGTGCCTTGGGGCGGCCACCCAGTCGGCGGCCGCCGCCCGCGGCGAGGAGGAGTCCGGCGACGGCCGGGGTGCCGGACGGGGAGGGGGAAAGCGGTGTGCTTGTCATGCGGACTGGATACCTCAGACGGGCCGTTCCCGCACGGTCGGACCGCCCGCAACCGCTTGTGGCCGCGCGGGACGGTCGGTCGCAACCCATTGTGACCGCCCGGGACACACCGAGTTCCGTCCGCGGAGTGGCGCCCGGCACCTGTCATGGCGTTAACTTGCCCGCACCCCCGGACACTTGACCACGGTTCGGGAGGTGGTCGAGACACCGGCACAAGGACGTGCGAGGGGGAGTGCTTTGTTGAAAAGCGTGGGGCAGGCGCGGGTGACCAGCGGCAACGAGGATCCGAGGGTGACGGAGCTGCGTACGGCCGTCTCCCGGCTCCGGAGGGAGCTGGCAGGACACCCCGCGGAGTTCCCGGACCGGGCGATCGCCGAGGACGAGCTGGCGGCGCTGGACGCGATGGCGGTCAGCGGTGCGCCCGAGATCCCCCGGCTCCGCCGGTCGCTGCTGCTGATCGCGGGGGCGATCGGTTCGGTCAGCGCCCTGGCGTCGGCACTCAGGGACGTACGCGTCGCGGTGGATCTCTTCGGCGAGCCGCCGCGCCGCTGAGCCGGGTGCGCGGCTTCCGGCCGGCGTACTCGCGGGGAGGGCGGCGGTTCAGCGGCGGATGAGCCTGCGGGCCGTCGCCGCGGCGACCGCCGCCGTGCGCGAGTCGACGCCCAGCTTGGCGTAGATGTGCACCAGATGGGACTTCACCGTCGCCTGACTGAGGAACAGCTTCTTGCTGATCTGCAGGTTCGACAGACCCTCGCCGACCAGTTGCAGGACCTCCAGCTCGCGCTTGGTCAGCGCCTCCGCGGGGGTGCGCATGCGGTCCATCAGCCGGTGTGCGACGGCCGGGGCGAGCGCCGACCGGCCCGCCGCCGCCGTACGGACCGCGGCCGCGAGCTCCTCGGGCGGGGCGTCCTTCAGCAGATAGCCGGCGGCGCCCGCCTCGACCGCGGCCAGGATGTCGGCGTCCGTGTCGTACGTGGTCAGGATCAGCACCCGGGGCGCGTCCGGCACCGCGGTGATCGCCGCGGTGGCCTCCGAGCCGTGCAGCCCCGCGCCGAACTGCAGGTCCATCAGCACCACGTCGAATCCGCCGGCCGCGGCCAGGGCGACGGCCTGTTCGGCGGTGGCGGCCTCGGCGGCGACATGGAAGTCCGGCTCGGTGTCCAGGACGGCCCGCAGCCCCGCCCGGACCACCGGATGGTCGTCGGCGAGGAGCAGTCTGATCGGATCGGTCATGCGGGGTCCTGTCCGTTGGCTGCCGCGACGGGGAGCGGCAGGGTGAGGGCGACGGCCGTGCCCTGGCCGGGTGCCGACTCGACGCTCAGTGTGCCGCCCAGGGACCGGGCCCGGGACCGCATCGCGGGCAGGCCGAAGCCGCCGGTCCCGGCGCCGCCCGGGGCGGTGTCCGCAGCCGCCGGCCGGCTGCCCGGCGCGAATCCGCGGCCGTCGTCGACGACGTCCAGCGACACCGAGGTGTCCATGAAGCTCAGCGTGATCTCGGCCCGCCGCGCCCCGGCGTGCTGCACCGTGTTGGCCAGCGCCGACTGGGCGGTGCGCAGCAGCGCCACCTCGTACGGGGTGGGCAGCTCCACCGGAGTGCCGCTGACGGCGAACTGCACCGTCAGCGCCGTGTCGGTGGTGCGTGCCGTGAGCCGTTCCAGAGCGCCGGCCAGCGAGCCGTTCTCCAGATCGGGCGGGGTCAGCGCACGGACGAAGCGGCGGGCCTCGGCGAGATTGTCCTGCGCGGCCTCGCGGGCCTGGCGGACGTGCGGGGCCGCGGGCGCCTCCGGCGGCAGGGTGCGCTCGGCCGCGCGCAGCAGCAGCTGGATGCTGGAGAGGCCCTGCGCGAGGGTGTCGTGGATCTCGCGGGCGAGCCGTTCGCGCTCGGCGAGCGTCCCGGCGGTACGTTCGGCCTCGGCCAGCTCCGCCCGTGTCGAGACGAGCTCCTCGATGAGTTCGCGGCGCCGCTCGCTCTCCCGGAACAGCGCGTCGTACCCGAGCACCGTGGCGACGGCCACCGCCGCCCCGAGCAGCGGACCGATGAAGGTGCCGGGCGTGACCGCCTGCCCGTGCAGCAGGAAACTGGTGATGGCGGCGGCCGCGGTCACCACGACGGCCGGCAGCCCCCAGCGCATCGGCAGCAGGTGCAGCTGGAGGAAGTAGAGCGGGAAGGCCACCCACAGCCCGTCCGGGGAGAGGACGAGCAGCACCAGCCAGAGCGCCCCCAGCGCGGCGAGCCAGCAGGCCCCCGCCCGGGTCAGCGGCTGCACGACGGGGGCGAGCGCACCCGCCGCGTACACGGCGGCCAGTACGCAGGACACCGCGACGACGGCGGTGGCGTGCTGCGCCCCGCCGCTCACGGCCTTGACGGCGGCCAGCGCCAGCAGCCCCAGCAGCAGGGCGTGCAGGCACAGCCGCAGCGCGGCGGCGACCGGGGGGTGGACACGTGTTTCCATGATTCGTCCAGCGTAGGCGCGAGGCGCCCGGCGCCGGTCAACCGAAAGGTTGATGTCGGGCCCAGCCGGCGGGCGATGTTTCCCGGGCCGCGCGAACCGACGCTGGAGTCATGTTCGTTGCATGGAGAGATCTTCGGTTCGCCAAGGGCCGGTTCGCGCTCATGGGCACGGTCGTGGTGCTGATCACGCTGCTCGTGGGTCTGCTGTCCGGCCTCACGGCCGGTCTGGCCCGGGAGAACACCTCGGCCGTCACGGGGCTGAGCGCCGACCACCTGGCGTTCGCCGCCCCGCCCGACGGCCAGTCGGTGTCCTTCACCAATTCCACCGTCGAGGAGAGCGCCTGGCGGAGCTGGTCCGGGCGGCCGGGGGTCGAGAAGGCCCAGCCGCTCGGTATCCGCACGCTGAACGCGGCCGCGGTGGCGGGGGAGCGCACGGCGGCCGTCTCCGCGTTCGGCGTCGAGCCGGACGGGGGACTGGCACCCGCCGGGGCCCGGGTGGGCCCCGGGAAGGCCGTGCTCTCCGAGCAGGCGGCGCAGGACCTGTCCGTACGGGCCGGCGACCGGCTGCGGCTCGGCGGCGACGAGGTCACCGTCGCGGCGGTCTCCGGCGACGCCTCTTACAGCCACACACCGGTCGTGTGGACCGCACTGGCCGACTGGCAGCGCTTCGGGGCCGACGGTGCGGGGAACACCGCCCACGCCACCGTGGTCGCCCTCACCACCACCGAAGGCGCCGATCTGGCGGCGGGCGACAGGGCCGCCGGGACCAGCACGCTCACCCTGGACGGCTCCCTCACCGCCATCGGCTCCTACCAGGCCGAGAACGGCTCGCTCCAGCTGATGCGCGGTTTCCTCTTCGCCATCTCCGCCCTGGTCATCGGCGCCTTCTTCACCGTCTGGACGATCCAGCGCAGTGGCGACGTAGCCGTGCTCAAGGCGCTGGGGGCCTCCACGCCCTATCTGCTCCGCGACGCGCTCGGCCAGGCCGTGGTGATGCTCGCCATCGGTACCGGAATCGGCACCGCGCTCGCCGCCGGCGTCGGCGCCCTGGTCAGCGGTGGGGCCGTGCCCTTCGTCCTGGAGGCGTCGACCGTCCTGGTCCCGGCCGCCGTCATGATCGCCCTCGGCGCCGTCGGGGCGGCCCTGTCCATCCGGCGGATCACCGCCGTAGACCCGCTCACCGCACTCGGGAGTGCCCGATGACCCTCACGCTCACCGACGTCACACTGACCTACCCCGACGGCGACGGACGGCTCACCGCCCTGGACCGGATCGCACTCGACGTACCCGCGGGCACCCTCACCGCAGTCGTCGGCCCCTCCGGCTCCGGAAAGTCCAGCCTGCTGGCCGTGGCCGCCACCCTCGTCACCCCGGACGAGGGAGCCGTCGTCATCGCCGGAACCGACACCGTGGGGCTCGGCCGTGCGGACAAGGCCGAGCTGCGCCGCGAGCGGATCGGCATCGTGTTCCAGCAGCCGAACCTGCTGCCGTCGCTGACCGCCGCCGAGCAGCTCCAGGTCATGGCCCATCTGTCGGGCGGCGCGGCCCGCGCCGCCCGGACCCGGGCGCTCGAACTGCTCGACGCGGTCGGTCTCGCGGACAAGGCCGACCGCAGACCGCACCAGCTCTCGGGCGGCCAGCGTCAGCGGATCAACATCGCCCGGGCCCTGATGAACGACCCGGCGGTCCTGCTGGTCGACGAACCGACCAGCGCACTGGACCACGAACGGGGCGCGGCGGTGCTGGAACTGCTCGTCACGCTGACCCGGCAGCGGTCGACGGCGACCGTCATGGTCACCCACGACCGGGCCCATCTGGACCGGATGGACGCGACGGTCACGATGCAGGACGGCCGGCTGACGGCCCCGGCAGTGGTCTGAGGGCAGGGGAGGGGGCGGACGCAACCGAGGTGGTTTGGTGGGTGGCGCAGGAGAA
>NZ_JBHXUW010000017.1:0-130550 GCF_042672475.1 Streptomyces sp. NPDC127177 | reverse complement strand
ACCCCCTATTAATACCCTGGCACTTTCGTCGGCCGCGTCTGTTGTTTATAAGCCCCCCCCCGGCTGCGGCCCGGCCGCCGCGCCCCCCCCCCGGGGGGGGGCCGCACCCCGACCGCCGACGGTGTCCGGCCCCTTCCGCGTGCCCACGGCCGCCCGGTCCAGCAGGCCGGTGCGGGCGGCGAGCGCGGCCGCCTCCAGCCGGGAGCCGACGCCCAGCTTCATCAGTACGCGCTGCACGTGCGTACGTGCGGTGCTCGGCGCGATCCGCATGCCGGCCGCGATCAGCCGGGTGCCCTCGCCCTCCGCGACCCGCACCAGAACCTCGACCTCGCGCGGGGTGAGCAGCCGGAGCAGCCGCTGCCCCTCGTCGTCCGGCTGGACCGCGGGGTTGAGCAGCTCCGCGAAGGCGTCCTGGAGGAGTTGTGGCGCGACCGCGGCCTCACCGGCCCGCGCCTTGACGATGGCCCGCTCCACGCCCTCGATGCGTTCGTCGTGGCGGACGTAGCCGGCGGCGCCGGACGCGAAGGCGGCGGCGATCCCCACGGGGCTCGGCACCGGTCCGAGCACCACCACGGCGATCTGCGGGCGCTCGCGCCTGATCCTCACGATGGGGTCGAAGGTGCCCGGTTCGGCGGGTGACGCCGTACCGAACAGGCAGACCTCCGGCGCCCTGGAGACCACCAGGTCGGCCGCCCCGGTGGTGGGCGCGGCGGCGGCGAGCACCCGGTGACCGCGTAGTTTCAGTGCCGAGGCGAGCGCCTCGGCGAGCAGTCGGTGGTCATCGACCACCATCAGCCGAACGCCCATCGAGCAAACCCCCATAGCACCGACACCGGGCCCCCCGGCCCTCTAGGGCCTGCAAGTTACACGCTTGTTCGACGCCACGGGCGCCTTAGCCGGCAGAAGGCGTGTCGATTGCCTGATCGTGTGTCATCAGGGGCCACTTGACGATGACAAACGTCCGGCCCTGCCGGTCGAGTGATCGACAGGCAGGGCCGGGCGCGGTGTTGACGTCAGGTCACTTCGCGGCGAACGCGACGACGAGGTACTCCTTGTCGTCCAGCGAACTCTCCCGCGGCTTGCTGATCATCTTCTCGGAGATGTACAACCGCCCGTCGCCGTAACGGAATTCGGCGTAGTCGGCGGAGAAGCTGGTCTCCGCGTCCCGGACCGACTCGTCGCCCGGGTTCTCCATCAGGACGGTCTGCTTGAAGGTGCTGCCGTCGATGGAGACGATCTGGCCGCCCTTGTCGTACGGGGGCTCCTTGTACGCGATGATGTTTCCGCCGTCCATGCGGAGCGGGAACATCGTGTAGCGCTCGCCCGCGTCGGCCCGGTCGCTGGTCTGCTTGCCGGTGGACAGGTCGAAGGAGACGATCTCGTTGGTGTTGCCGTAGCCGTCGCCGGTGCCCTCGTGCTCCTCGGTCGGCAGGTAGATGCGGTTGTTGCCGACCGCCAGCTGCTGGCAGCTCTCGACCTCGGTGGAGCGGCAGTTGGCCGCGTACTTCTCCGCGTCGGCCGGGATCCGCACGAGCAGCTTGCCGGAGGCGGCGTCGATCGAGAAGAAGTCGGAGATCCCGCTGCCGTCGCCCGCGGTGTCGCCGACGTCGGCGGCGACGACCAGGGGCTTGGTGGAGACGATGCTCGCGTACTCGACACCGGGCGGCATCTTGTACGAGGAGAGCGGGGCGCCCGTGGTCGGGTTCAGTGCCTGGATGGAGAGCTGGGGGTCGTCGTAGGTACCGCACTTGCGGACCACGGCGAGCGCCTCGCCGCCGCCGTAGCCGGTGTCGTAGCAGCCGTCGGTGCCGACCTTGGGCTTCCAGCGCTCGGCGCCGGTGTTCAGGTCGAAGGCCGCGCCGCCGTCGGTTCCGGCCGCGGCGACCGTGGTACCGCTGAGGGTGACCTCCTCGAACCGGACGGGGGCGTCACCACCGGTGGCGGCGGTCACCGACTTGCTCCACATGAGCTTGCCGGTGTTCAGGTCGAGGGCACCCACCTGGTTGCAGGGCTGGTACTTCTTCGACGCCGTCCGCTTGCCCTCCTCGAAGGCGACGGCCGTCTTGAAGTCCTTGCTCATGTGCCGGGAGGCCGCGCAGAGCTGGCCGGGCAGCGCGATCGTCCAGAGCTTGGTGCCCTTGGCCTGGTCGTAGCCGACGATCTCGTTGACGCCCGTCTTCACGTACGCCTTGTCGGTCAGCCAGGAGCCGTCGACCGTGGTGACGTCGGTGACCTTGGGCTGCGGGAGCTGGAAGGCGACCGAGGCCTTGGTGTTGGACGGGACCTTCTCCGAGCCCCCACCGCCGCCCTTGGCGTCGGTGCCCTTGCCGTCGCCGCCCTTGCTCCCGCCGTCGGTGCCGGCGGAGCTGGACGCCTCGTCCGTCTTGTCGTCGCCGCTCGACGCGTACCAGAGCCCACCGCCGACGATCAGCACCACGGCGACCGCCGCCGCGACGATGATCTGCATCTGGGTGGTGAACTTCTTCGGCCCGTTACCGCCCTGCGGCGGCTCGTACGGCTGCTGCATCGGCGTGGTCGGGTAGCCGTAGCCCTGCTGCGGCGGCTGGCCCTGCTGCGGATATCCGTAACCGTGCTGCGGCGGCTGGCCCTGCGGGAAGCCGTAGCCCTGCTGGGGCTGACCCGGCGGGAATCCGTAACCGGGCTGCTGGGGCGGCTGGCCCGGCGGGGGCGCCTGCGGGTAGCCGTAGCCGGGCTGCTGCTGGGGCGGGCCCGCCGGAGGCGGAGGGGTGCCGTACCCGCCGGCGGGCGGCCCGGCCGGGGGCGGGGTGTCCTGCGGCTTGCCGAACGGATCGCTGGGCGGCGGCGTCGGTGCGCCGAAACCACCGGGGGGCGGGTCCTGCGGGGCGCCGAAACCACCGGGCGGCGGGTCCTGGGGGGCGCCGAACCCGCCCTGGGGCGGCTCGTTGGGCGGCGGCTGGGGCGGCTGCGTCATGGCGTTGCGTACCTCTGGAGAAAAGGGAGTCAGTCGGGGGGCCGGAACCGGCCGCGGGCGGTCTGTCGCCGTCCGCGGCCGGATGGGGTTCCTGCGGGAGCCGTTACTTGCCGAAGGCCATCATGGTCTTCGTCTCCAGCTCTTCCTTGTCGTTGGAGGCGCTGACCCGGCCGCTCACGATGAACGAACGCCCGCCCGCGTAAAGGATCTTCTCGTCGTAGAAGCTGCTCTCGATCTCCGACGTCGAGTCCGGGTGCTGCAACACCATCTTCGGGGTGCCGCCGCCCGGCGGCAGACTGGCGATGCCGCCGCCCTTGCCGTAGCCGGCGTCCACGTAGAGCAGCAGACTGCCGCCCTCCATCTGCAGCGGCTTCATGGTCTGCTCGGCCGGGGCGTTGGCCTTCCACTTCGTCTTGCCGGTGTTCAGGTTGAACGCGACGACCTTGTTGGTCCGGGCGGTTCCGCTGGTGTCGTCCTGGGTCGTCAGGTAGAGCGTGTTGGGGTCGGCCACGACACCGTCACAGCCGTCGACCGACTTGCCGAAGATGGCGAAGGCACTGCCGCAGCTCGTCGCGAACTTGTCGCCCTTGTCGCTGACGATCTGGGAGCGGAGCGTGCCGTTCTCCTTCAGCGCGAGGATGCTCCACTGCTTCTTGTCACCGCTGCCCTTGGTCAGCGAGACGATGAGCGGGCTCACCGAGTAGAACTTGTCGATCTCCCAGCCGCGCGCGGGCTTGTACGTCCACTTCGGCCTGCCGGTGAGCGGGTCGACCTCCTCGACCTCGTGCTGCGGGTTGTCGACGTCGTCGGTGCGGCAGTTGGTGGCGGCGATCAGCTTGGTGCCGCCCGCGAAGGAGAACGGCTGGCAGTTTCCGTCCCGCTTGCCGAACAGTTCCTTGCCGTCGCTCACGCGGAAGGCGTTGGACGCTCCGGTGCGGCCGACCGTGACGGTGTTGCCGCTGATCGCGAGGGAGATGTCCGACATCATGTCGAACAGCCCGCTGCTCTTGACCGACTTCTTCCAGCCGGTCTTGCCGGAGTTCAGGTCGATCAGCTGGAGGTCCGAACAGTCCGCCTTGGAGGTGGTGCCGTTCTTCACCCCGATGACGATCTTGCCGTCGCTGGTGGTCTGCTCCGGTGCGGAGCAGATGTCCGTGCCCAGCTTCAGCGTCCACTTCCGCTTGCCGTCGGCCGCCGAGAAGCCGGAGACGGTGCGGTACATGCCCTTGACGACGGTGTCGCCGACTATCCACGGGCCGTACACGTCCGCGCCGTTGCGCGGGAGGTCGACGTCGTTCTTCTGGAGCCAGAGGACCTTCGCCTCGCCGGGCTTGCGCCCGCCGTTCAGGTCGTCGTCGCCCTCACGGCCCGTGCCGTTGCCGTCCCCCTCGTCCACCGACGGCGAGGTGGACGGCTTCTGGACGTCGTCGCTCTTCTCCGCGACGGGCTTCTTGTCGTCGTCGCCACCGCTCGTGGCCAGGTAGACGCCACCGCCGACGACCAGGAGCGCGGCGACCGCCGCAGAGATGATCACCAGTGGCTTCCCCTTGAAGGGGCCGCGCCCGCCGGGGCCCGCCGGACCGCCGCCGACCGGTGCGCCGGGGTACTGCTGCGGCGGATAGCCGTAACCGGGCTGCTGCGGCTGGCCGTACGGACCGGGCTGCTGGGCGTAGGGGCCCGGCTGCTGCTGCTGCCCGTAGGGACCCGGCTGCTGCGGCTGGCCGTACGGGCCGGGCTGCTGGGGCTTGTCGTACGGGCCCGGCTGCTGCGGCTGGGCGTACGGAGGCTGCTGCGGCTGACCCGGCTGCTGCGGGTAGCCGTAGCCCGGCTGCGCGGACGGCGGTCCGGACGGAGGCGGCGGCGTCTGCGGCGGGCCCTGGGGCGGCTGAGGGACCCCCTGCGGCGGCTCCTGTGGAGCGCCGAAGCCTCCCTGCGGCGGTTGCTGGCTGGGCGGCTGGGTCATCAGCGCGTCCCCCTTCGTGCGGTCCGGTGCCCGTTCCGGACTCCCCCGCGATCCCGCCGGGGCTCCAGGAGTCGGACAAGACTCCCTGAATCCCCAGCGAAATGGAGTGAATCGGGCATGGATCCCGCAGTGTTACGACAGTCGAGCGGGGCTTCTTTGTACCACCCGCCCCATCACCGGCCCCGGCTCGGTCCACCCCTGTTTCCAAGGGAGAACCGCCCCGTGATGCCGCCGTTACGCCCCGGCCGTCAGCTCGCGAAGACCGCCATCGACCGCATCCAGATCTCGTCGTCGCCGTCGATCCCGCTGACCCGCACCTGTGTGAGGAAGGTGCGACCGCCCGTGTAGACGACGCGGGGGCCCAGGAAGTCGCGCTCGTCGGCGGAGCCCGCTGCCGGATGACGCATCACCGTCTGCCACTTGCCGCCGGCGGCCGGGATGGAGGCGATGCCGCCCCCCTTGTTCTTGGCGGGCGCGAGATACATCAGCAGCTTGCCGCCCTCCGTCCGCAGCGGGGTGAGGGGCTGGTCCGCGGGGGAACTGACCGCCCACTTGGGCTTGCCGGTTGCCAGGTCGAAGGCGGCGACCTTGTTGCCGTCACCGGACTTGACGTCGACGGGCCCGGTCATCATGTAGAACGTGTTCGCGTCGGCGGCCGCCCCGACGCAGTTGTCGAGGTTGCGCCCCAGGACGATCAGGTCCACATCGCACCTGACCGCGTAGTTGCCCGGTCCGCCGGACAGCTGGGAACGGTAGGTGCCGTCGGCGTTGAGCACCAGGACGGCCAGCTTCTCCGACTGCTTGAGCGCGATCACCGGAGGATCGGCGGAGTAGATCTGCGCGACCTCCCAGCCCTTCTTGACCTTGTAGGACCACAGCACCTTGCCGGTGACGGGGTCCATCTTCTGCACCAGCTGTTCCTTGTGGTCGTCCGCGGCGGTCTGGCAACTGGCCGCGGCGATGGCCACGTCCCCGCTCGCGAAGCCGAACGGCTGGCAGTTGCCGGGCAGTTTCCCGAACAGCACCTTGCCGTCACTGACCCGGAAGGCGTCCGTCCTGCTGGTACGGCCCACGGTCACGGTGTCGCCGTTGATCGCCATCCTGAGGTCGGACAGCCCGTCCCAGAGGCCCTTGCGGACGTACGACTTGTGCCAGCCGGCCTTCCCCGTCGTGAGGTCGACCATCTGGAGGGAGTCGCACTCCGCGTCCTCCGCTGTGGAGTGCAGAACGCCCAGCACGATCTTGCCGTCCGCGGTGGGCTGCGAAGGCGCCGCACACGCGTTGGTGGCCAGCCGCAGGCTCCACTTGAGCTTGCCGTCCGTGATCCCGTAACCGGTGACGGTGTGGTACATCGCCTTGACGACGGTGTCCCCGAAGATCCACGGGCCGTACACGTCCGCGCCGCCCTCAGGCAGGTCGACGCCGCCCTCCTGGAGCCAGAGCATCTTCGCCTCGCCAGGCTTGCGCTTGGCGTTGACGGCCTCGGTCTCCGCCTCGGGGCCGAGCTTGCCGTCCTTGCGGTCCTTGGTCGGGCTCACGGTCGGCGAGGGGGCGGGCGGTTGCGAGCTGTGCACCGGACCGGCCTTGGACTTCCCGTCGCTGTCGTCCCCGGCGGAGGCGTACCAGATACCGCCACCGGCCAGGAGCGCCACCGCGAGCACGGCACCGACGATCGCCCCGGTCCTGCCACGGAACCGGCCACCGCCCCGGGTCCCGCCCGACCCCGGTTGCCGCGGGGGCTGTTGGGGCTGCTGACCCGGGTAGCCGTAGCCCTGCGGGGGCTGTTGGGGCTGCTGACCCGGGTAGCCGTAGCCCTGCGGGGCCTGCTGGGGCTGCTGACCCGGGTAGCCGTAGCCCTGCGGCGGCTGCTGAGGCTGTCCCGGCTGTCCGTACGGGCCGGGCTGCGGCGGGTAGCCGTATCCCGGGGCGGTCTGCGGCGGCTGGCCGTACCCCGGGGCGGGCTGCGCGGGCTGTCCGTACGGGCCGGGCTGCGTGGGGGCTCCGTACGGGCCGGCGGGCTGCGCCGTGCCCTGGCCCGGGGCCCCGGACGTCTCGGGCGGCGGGCCGTAAGGGGCTCCGAACTCACCCTGCGGCGGCTGCTGTCCGGGCGGCTGGCTCATCGGCCCGTCCCCCTGTTCCTTTGTCACCTGCGGTGTGGCACGGTCCGGCTACCGCGCCGGGCAAGATCTCTTTCTACCATCCGCCCCGCAGGCCCCGAAGGCCCCCATGGGAGACAGCGCCCACACCGGCGGGTGTGGGCGCTGTCAACCGCAGGGGGTACGGCTCAGCGGTCAGGCGTCCTCAGCCAGTTCCAGCCAGCGCATTTCCAGCACGTCGCGCTCCGCCACCAGTTCACGCAGCTCGGCGTCCAGCTTCGCCACCTTCTCGAAGTCCGTGGCGTTGTCGGCGATCTGGGCGTGCAGCGTCGTCTCACGGGTCGACATCTTGTCGAGCTGCCGCTCGACCTTCTGCAGTTCCTTCTTCGCCGCGCGTGCCTCCTGCGGCGAGACACCGGGGGCCGGTGCGGCGGCGGACTGCGAGGCCTGCGTCGGCGCCACCGCGGCGGGGGTGCCCGCCGCGGCCATCTGCCGCCTGCGCTCCAGGTACTCGTCGATCCCGCGCGGCAGCATCCGCAGCGAGCGGTCGCCGAGCAGCGCCAGCACCCGGTCCGTGGTCCGCTCGATGAAGAACCGGTCGTGGGAGATCACGATCATCGATCCCGGCCAGCCGTCGAGCAGGTCCTCCAGCTGGGTCAGGGTCTCGATGTCGAGGTCGTTGGTGGGCTCGTCGAGGAAGAGGACGTTGGGCTCGTCCATCAGCAGCCGCAGGATCTGCAGCCGGCGCCGCTCACCACCGGAGAGGTCGCCGACCGGCGTCCACTGCTTCTCCTTCGAGAAGCCGAACTGCTCGCAGAGCTGGCCCGCGGTCATCTCCCGGCCCTTGCCGAGGTCGACCCGGTCGCGCACCTGCTGCACCGCTTCGAGTACCCGGAGGTTCGGGTTGAGCTCGGCGACCTCCTGGGAGAGGTAGGCCAGCTTGACCGTCTTGCCGACGACGACCTTCCCGGCCGCGGGCTGCTCGTCGCCCTGGGTACGGGCCGCCTCGGCCAGCGCCCGCAGCAGGGAGGTCTTGCCGGCGCCGTTGACCCCGACCAGGCCGATCCGGTCGCCGGGGCCGAGCTGCCAGGTGAGGTGGGTGAGCAGCGTCTTGGGACCGGCCTGGACCGTCACGTCCTCCAGGTCGAAGACGGTCTTGCCGAGCCGTGCGTTCGCGAACTTCATCAGCTCGCTGGTGTCGCGCGGCGGCGGCACGTCGGCGATCAGCTCGTTGGCCGCCTCGATGCGGTAGCGCGGCTTGGACGTACGGGCGGGGGCGCCGCGCCGCAGCCAGGCCAGCTCCTTGCGCATCAGGTTCTGCCGCTTGGACTCCTCGGTCGCGGCGATCCGCTCCCGTTCGGCCCGGGCGAAGACGTAGTCGCTGTAGCCGCCCTCGTACTCGTGGACCGTGCCGCGTTGGACGTCCCACATGCGCGTGCAGACCTGGTCCAGGAACCACCGGTCGTGAGTGACGCAGACCAGCGCCGAGCGGCGGGCGCGCAGATGGCCGGCCAGCCAGGAGATGCCCTCGACGTCGAGGTGGTTGGTCGGCTCGTCGAGGACGATCAGGTCCTGTTCGGCGATGAGCAGCTTCGCGAGCGCGATCCGGCGGCGCTCGCCGCCGGAGAGCGGGGCGATGACGGTGTCCAGGCCGTGCTCGAAGCCCGGCAGGTCGAGGCCGCCGAAGAGCCCGGTCAGCACGTCGCGGATCTTGGCGCTGCCCGCCCACTCGTGGTCGGCGAGGTCACCGATGACCTCGTGCCGGACCGTCGCCTGCGGATCGAGCGAGTCGTGCTGGGTCAGGACACCGAGGCGCAGCCCGCCGTTGTGGGTGACGCGGCCGGTGTCCGCCTCCTCCAGCTTGGCGAGCATCCGGATGAGGGTCGTCTTGCCGTCTCCGTTACGACCGACGACACCGATCCGGTCCCCCTCGGACACACCGAGGGACACACCGTCGAGCAGCGCACGGGTGCCGTACACCTTGCTGACCTGCTCGACATTGACGAGGTTGACGGCCACTTACGCTCCAGCTCGAAGGAAAACACTGACCTTCAGCGTAGTCGCCATGGTGCGCGGCTCCGTACGAGCGCCCGCTCACCCGTGCGGAGCGGGCCCCGGAGGCGCCTGCGGCGGCGGACCGGGATGACCACCGGGCGGTGCCGCCGGGGGCGGACCGGGGTGCGGGCCCGGCGGACCGGGGAAGGTGCCCGGGGTCGGACCGGAGTGCGGGCCGGGGTACGTGCCCGGCTGCGGGCCCGCGTAGGTGCCGGGGCGCGGGCCGAGGTACGTGCCCGGCTGCGGGCCCGGGTAGGGGTGTGGTGGCCGCGATGCCATCGGCAGCGGGCCGAAACCGAGGCGGGCGTCCTGTGCGCTGGTCAGCTGCCGGACCACGATCGCTCCCGCGATGCCCGCGCCGGCCAGTGCGAGGTCGGAGACAGCGAGCAGGAACAGCCCCGTGCGCAGCCCCTCGTAGTCGCCCTCGTCCACCGTGGCGAACTGGATCCAGGCGAACGCGGCGAAGACGCTGGATATCACCCAGGCGACCCACCATCCGGTGGCGGTCCCGCCGCCGGCCCTGCGGACCGGGTAGCCGTACGCGTCGACCTGCGGCGGGCCCTCGGAGGCCGCGGCGATGTCGTCGGTGATCTGCTTGGGCAGCCACCAGTTGGCGACCGGAATGAACCAGGCGCCGACGGCCAGCCCCGGAGAGGTGCGGTGCCGGCCGGGCGCGAGCGCTTCCGCGTTCCATACCCGCCCCCGACCCGCCCCGCGCTCACGCGCGCCCCAACGTGGAGAGCCCAGGCTACGGCCCGCTTATGATCTCCACCACACCCTGTGGATAACTCTGCGTCGCTCGTGCGATACCTGGCGTGAAACGATCAAGGGTCGGGGGACAAACCCTCCGATCCGGGGGCGGGGAGACGTCATGGTGGCTCGTACGGTCCGGGGGCTCGTCCCGGTACTGCTGGTGGCGGGGGCGCTGGCCGGGTGTTCGCCGGAGCCGGATCCGGAGCCGAAGACCGGTACCGGTTCCCGGGCCGGTGCGGGAGCGTCGCCGGGCGGCGGGGCGACAGCGAGCGCCGCCGGAGGTGTGGCGGCCGGGGGCGGCACGGTCGGGGGCCCGGGTTCCGGGTGCGAGCTGCGCGTCACCTTCAACACCGCGAAGGGGTGGAAGGCGAAGGCCGTCACCCTTGAGGCCGACTCGCCCGTGGACGCCGCACTCGGCAAGCAGGGCCCGGTCTCCATGGTCTGCGAGATCGACGCGAAGCCCGCCGGACACATCGGCTTCCTGCGGGTGTGGCAGGGCGACGGCAACGGCACGTCCCCGCGTCGGGCGCTGGAGGGTTTCGTGGCGGCCGACGAGGAGGCTTCGGGGACGACGTACACCCGGACCGCGGTCGGCAGGCTCGCCGTGACCGAGGTCGCCTACACCGTCCACAGCAAGATCATGGACGAGTCGCGCGAGGCACGCGCCTTCGCCGTAGCCACCCCGGACGGACCGGTCGTGGTGCATCTGGGCGGACTGGACTCCCAGGAGCACCGGGGCATGCTCCCCGCGTACGAACTCGCGAAGCGGACCCTGCGGCTCGGCTGAGCCGGGCGCGGGCCCCGCATCGGGGCGCCACCGGTCGGCAGCCACCGCCACGCGGGGTCCGTGCGCCCCGTCAGCAGATCGTGGCGCCCGGTGCCGGGGACGTGGCGATCCGGGCGTTGCGGCAGGTCCCCGAGGCGATCAGGGCGTCGGCGACCTTGTGGGCGGACGCCTCGTCCTCTGCCAGGAACGCCGTGGTCGGACCGGAACCGGAGACCAGCGCGGCAGCCGCGCCCGCGGTGGTGCCCGCGGCCAGCGTGCCGGCCAGTGAGGGCCGCAGCGACAGGGCCGCGGGCTGGAGGCCGTTGTCCAGGGCTCCGGCGAGCGCCGCGGTGTCACCGGCCCGCAGCGCCTCCAGGAGTGCGCCCGAAGCGGCGGGCTCGGGCACCCGGATGCCCTCCGTGAGCCGGTCGAACTCGCGGTACACGGCCGGGGTGGAGAGGCCTCCGTCGGCAACCGCGAAGACCCAGTGGAACGTGCCGCCGACCTCGACCGGGGTCAGCTGCTCACCGCGCCCGACGCCGAGGGCCGCGCCGCCGACCAGGCTGAACGGGACATCGCTGCCCAGCTCGGCGCAGATGGCCAGCAGCTCCGCGCGGGTGGCTCCCGTGGACCAGAGCGCGTCGCAGGCCAGCAGGGCGCCGGCGCCGTCGGCGCTGCCGCCCGCCATCCCGCCCGCGACCGGGATGTCCTTGTCGATGTGGATGTGCACCCGCGGCTCGATGCCGTACCGCCCGGCCAGCGCGATCGCGGCGCGGGCGGCGAGGTTGGTGGCGTCCAGCGGGACCTGGGCCGCGTCCGGCCCCGAGCAGGTGATGCGCAGCTCGTCGGCCGGTGCGACGGTGACCTCGTCGTAGAGGCCGACGGCGAGGAAGACGTTGGCCAGGTCGTGGAACCCGTCGGGGCGCGCGGCGCCGACAGCGAGCTGGACGTTGACCTTGGCCGGTACGCGGACGGTGACGCTCACTCGGCACCCCCGGCGGCCTGCTCGCCTGCGTCGGGTTCGCCGCCGTCGGCGCTCCCGGCGGGCTTGTTCTCGGCGATGGCGGCGAACTCCTCGACCGTCAGCGCCTCGCCGCGGGCCTGCGGCGAGACACCGGCCGCGACCAGGGCGGCTTCGGCGGCCGGCGCGGAGCCCGCCCAGCCGGACAGCGCCGCACGCAGCGTCTTGCGGCGCTGGGCGAAGGCGGCGTCGACGACCGCGAAGACCTCGGCCTTGCTCGCCGTCGTCGCGACCGGCTCGGCCCTGCGCACCAGGGACACGAGCCCCGAGTCGACGTTCGGGGCGGGCCAGAAGACCTTGCGCCCGATGGAGCCGGCGCGCTTGACGTCCGTGTACCAGTTGGCCTTCACCGACGGCACTCCGTAGACCTTGTTGCCCGGCCGCGCGGCCAGCCGGTCGGCGACCTCGGCCTGCACCATGACCAGGGTCCGCTCGATGGTCGGGAAGCGGTCGAGCATGGTGAGCAGCACGGGCACCGCGACGTTGTACGGAAGGTTGGCGACCAGCGCGGTGGGCGGCGGGCCCGGCAGTTCCCTGACCAGCATCGCGTCCGAGTGGACGAGGGCGAAGCGGTCCGCCCGCTCCGGCATCCGGGCGGCGACCGTGGCCGGCAGCGCGCCCGCGAGCACGTCGTCGATCTCGACGGCGACGACCCGGTCGGCCGCCTCCAGCAGCGCCAGGGTCAGCGAACCGAGGCCGGGGCCGATCTCGACGACCACGTCGTCGGGGCGGACCTCCGCCGTCCGCACGATCCGGCGGACCGTGTTGGCGTCGATGACGAAGTTCTGACCGCGCTGCTTGGTGGGGCGTACGCCCAGCGTCGCGGCCAGCTCGCGGATGTCTGCGGGGCCCAGGAGGGCGTCGGGCTCTGTGGTGCTCACCCGTCAAGCCTACGGCCGCCGGAGGGCCCCGATTCTCGCGCACCGGGCAGCCCCCTGAGGGGCGTCCCGCGCCCCGGTCGGCCACGGCCGGCCCCGGCCGCCGGGTCCACCGCGGTCGGGCGCGTGCACCGGCCACGCCGGGAGTGTCAGTTCCTCGTGCAGCGGTACGGGCGACGAGCCCGGGACGGCGGCGACGGTGGGAACGGAGCCGCGTGGCGCCGCGTCCGCCCCCTGCCACATGCTGCACGGTGACTGCCCTGCGAATTGCTCACGACGCTCCAGAAGATCCGTACCGGCCGGCTCACCCCTGGCGCCCGGGACGACAGCGGAGCGTCTGTGACTCTCCAAAGCGGAACGACTACACAGCGTTGTGCGGGCAGGGGGCGACGGGGCTCAGTAGTCGAACGCGCGAGCCGTGTTGTCGGCGATCGCCGAAGCCAGGGTGTCCTCGTCGACGCCCTTCACCGCCGCCATGGCGCGCAGCGTGACCGGAATCAGGTACGGCGCGTTGGGCCGTCCGCGGTACGGGGCGGGGGTGAGGAACGGCGCGTCCGTCTCGACCAGGACCAGTTCCGTGGGAGCGACGGCCAGCGCGTCGCGCAGCGGCTGGGCGTTCTTGAACGTCATGTTGCCCGCGAAGGACATGAAGTACCCGGCGTCCGCGCAGATCCGCGCCATGTCCGCGTCGCCGGAGTAGCAGTGGAAGACGGTCCGCTCGGGGGCGCCCGCGTCGGCGAGGATGCGCAGCACATCCGCGTGCGCCTCGCGATCGTGGATGACGAGCGCCTTGCCGTGCCGTTTGGCGATCTCGATGTGGGCCCGGAAGGACTCCTCCTGGGCTGCAATGCCCTCGGGGCCGGTCCGGAAGTAGTCGAGGCCCGTCTCACCGACGCCGCGCACCCGGTCCAGCGCTGCCAGCGCGTCGATCTCCGCGAGGGCCTCGTGGAGGGCCGCTGTGCCGCCCCCCTCGCGCACCCCCTGCCGCGACCGGCCCTCCTGGTCCCCGTGCACGATCCGTGGCGCCTCGTTGGGGTGCAGCGCCACCGCCGCGTACACGCTCGGGTGCCCCGCGGCCGTCTCGGCGGCCCAGTGCGAGCCCTTCACGTCGCAGCCCACCTGGATCACGGTGGTCACGTTCACCGCGGCGGCCCTGGCCAGGCCCTCCTCCACGGTGCCGTCCTGCATGTCCAGGTGGGTGTGCGAATCGGCGACCGGTACCCGGAGGGGTTCGGGCAGCGGCGGGGCTTCGGTACGGCTCATGGCCACGATCGTACGAGGACCGTGGCCACCGGCGTGAGTCTCACTTACCGAAGGGATGCAGCAGGTCTGCGAGGTGCCAGTGGTGATCGCCGGACGGAACGGCGGTGGCGGCCACGGCCTCGTTCTCCCGGTCGGGGACGGCGTCGTCGGCGGGGTGCCGGGTCTGGAGCAGTTGCTGGACCGTGGAGACCCGGCCGGCCCGCATGATCCGCACGACATGTCCGCCGCAGTTGGCGCAGGTGGGCGTGGAAAGGGGCGAGGGCACTCGTTCACCGTCAGCCCTGTAGACCACGAAAGGATTGTTGGAAGTGTCGACGTGGTGCTCTATTTCGTAGGCCTGTTCCCAGCCGTGCCCACACCTCATGCAGGCGAAGGCATACGCCTCGTGCACGGTGTCCGCTGCGATCTCACTCATGCCTGCTCCTCTTGTCCGCCGGACAAGCACTCCGGAGAATGCGTCCTGTTATCCAGTGGACGCCTTCACCGGCAGAAGCGCACCGGGCCCTGTCGAGTGTTGGAGCGGTCTTGGCCTTCTCGTGGCAAAAGGGGCGGGTACGCGGTTTCTGCTTTGCCTTTCACGATAGTCCTTTGCCTTCCGCGGGGCCGGTCCGAGCCGCGTTCTTTGCTGCCACGACCGCGTCGAACACCTCGCGTTTGGGCAGCCCGGCGTCCGCGGCGACGGCGGCGATCGCCTCCTTGCGACGCTCCCCCGCCTCCTCGCGCACCCGCACCCTGCGCACCAGTTCCTCGGCGTCCAGTCCCTCGGCCCCGGATTCGGCCGCGCCCTCGACGACAACGGTGATCTCACCGCGTACGCCTTCGGCCGCCCAGACCGCGAGTTCGCCCAGCGGACCGCGCTTCACCTCCTCGTACGTCTTGGTCAGCTCCCGGCACACGGCGGCGCGCCGGTCGGCACCGAAGACCTCGGCCATCGCGGCCAGGGTGTCGTCGAGCCGGTGCGGGGCCTCGAAGAAGACCATCGTGCGGCGCTCGCCGGCGACCTCACGGAGCTTGCCGAGGCGCTCGCCGCCCTTGCGCGGCAGGAAGCCCTCGAAGCAGAACCGGTCCACCGGCAGCCCGGACAGGGCGAGCGCGGTGAGCACGGCGGACGGGCCCGGCACGGCGGTGACCCTGATGCCCTGCTCAACGGCGGCGGCGACCAGCCGGTAGCCGGGGTCGGAGACGGAAGGCATCCCGGCGTCCGTGACCAGCAGTACCCGGGCGCCGCCGGTCAGCGCCTCGACGAGTTCGGGCGTACGGGCGGACTCGTTGCCCTCGAAATAGGACACGACACGCCCCGTGGTGTGGATGCCCAGCGCCTGGGTCAGCCGGCGCAGCCGGCGGGTGTCCTCGGCGGCGACGACGTCCGCCGTCTCCAGTTCGGTGGCGAGGCGTGGCGGGGCGTCCGCCACATCGCCGATGGGGGTCCCTGCGAGTACCAGCGTTCCAGTCGATCCAGTCACAACGTCCATCCTCCCAGCACGGGCGGCAGCACTCGCACAGATGCGTTCCCTACGATGGCGCGGTGACGAGTACAGCGCCCGAAGCCCGGCAGGGCCAAGACGCCGGGGATCAGCACGGCCCGGAGCCGACTTCCTGGCAGCAGCGGCTTCGCCGCTTCGGTCATTCCCCCCGGCCCGGGACCGGGCTGCGGGAACGGCTGGTTCCGCCGTACACCCGCCCCGGGAGCCGGCTGTGGGCGGTGCTCGGAGTGCCTCCGGTGTTCGCGGACCGGCTGCTGCGCTGGTCGGCCTGGGGCGGTCCGCTGCTGGTCGCGGTGGTCGCCGGGGTGCTGCGGTTCTGGAACCTGGGCAGCCCGCACGCGGTGATATTCGATGAGACGTACTACGCCAAGGACTCCTGGGCGCTGATCAACCAGGGGTACGAGGGGGCGTGGCCCAAGGACGTCGACAAGCTGATCCTCAGCGATCCGTCCCGGGTGAAGATCCCTACCGACCCGGGCTACGTGGTGCACCCGCCGGTCGGCAAGTGGATCATCGGGATCGGTGAGCAGATCTTCGGCTTCACGCCGTTCGGCTGGCGGTTCATGGTCGCGGTGCTCGGCACGCTCTCGGTGCTGATGCTGTGCCGGATCGGCCGCAGGCTCTTCCGCTCGACGTTCCTGGGCTGCCTGGCGGGCGGCCTGCTCGCGGTGGACGGGCTGCACTTCGTGATGAGCCGCACCGCGCTGCTCGACCTGGTGCTGATGTTCTTCGTGCTGGCCGCGTTCGGCTGTCTGCTGATCGACCGGGACTGGGCGCGGCGCCGGCTCGCCGCCGCGCTGCCGGTCGACGCGGAGGGCGTACTGCGGCCGGACAACTGGGTCGCGGAGAATCTGCGGCTCGGCTGGCGACCGTGGCGGATCGCGGCCGGACTCTCGTTGGGGCTCGCCTTCGCCACCAAGTGGAACGGGCTGTACATCCTGGTCGCGTTCGGCCTGATGACGGTCCTGTGGGACGTGGGCACACGGCGCACGGCGGGTGCGGTTCGGCCGTACGCGGCGGTACTGAGGCGCGACCTGGTCCCGGCGTTCGTCTCCACGGTGCCGGTGGCGATCCTCACCTACGTCGCGTCCTGGACCGGCTGGATCATCCACAACTCCCCCACCCGGCACGGCTACTACCGGGACTGGGCGGCCACCGACGGCAAGGGCGGCAGCTGGACCTGGCTGCCGGACTGGCTGCGCAGCCTGTGGCACTACGAGAACCAGGTCTACGAATTCCATGTGAACCTGACGTCCGGTCACACCTACCAGTCCAATCCGTGGAGCTGGATCGTGCTGGGCCGGCCGGTCTCGTACTTCTACGAGGAGCAGAACGGCTGCGCCGCGTCGGAGACCGGCAAGTGCGCCCGCGAGGTGCTGGCCATCGGAACGCCGCTGCTGTGGTGGGCCTCGTGCTTCGCGCTGCTGTACGTCCTGTGGCGCTGGATCTTCCGCCGCGACTGGCGCGCGGGCGCGATCGCCTGCGGGGTGGCGGCGGGCTGGGTGCCGTGGTTCCTTTACCAGGAACGCACCATCTTCCTTTTCTACGCGGTGGTGTTCGTGCCGTTCCTGTGCCTCGCGGTGACCATGATGATCGGCGCGATGCTGGGGCCGGCGGCCGGTACCGGCACCCGCAACGAATTGGATCTGCCGTCCAACGATCCCTCGGGTGAACGACGCAGGACACTGGGGGCGGTCGCGGCGGGCGTACTGGTCCTGCTGATTGTCTGGAACTTCATCTATTTCTGGCCCCTGTACACGGGGACCTCGATTCCGGAGAACTCCTGGCGCGACCGCATGTGGCTGGATACCTGGATCTGAGTACTGCCTGGCGGACCGTGGCCGGGGGCGCGGCATTCGAACCGGGATCACGCGAAGAGGGGCACATCCGTCGCTGTGCCCCTCTTCGCATGTCCCCGGGGTCCGGAAAGTCCGGTGGCCCTCCGAAGATCTGATCGATAGCCTGACAACCGGCCCTGGAATCGGCGCTGTTGAGGGGAACGAATGAGCACGCACGCCGGCGGAAACCCTCCGCCGCCCCATCCCCCGGGCACTCCTCCCCCGCCGCCCCACCCTCCCGTTCCGCCGCGCAACGACCCGCCCCGGTGGGCGTGGTGGGTGGGCGGGATCGCCATCCCGTTGGTCGGCATCCTGGCGTCCCTGATCGTCAGCAACGACCACGACACCGCATCGGCTCCGGCCCCTGCCCCGACCGCCGCCGCCGCCGACAGCCCGCGGCCCAGGACCTCAGGCCCGGCCAGCCCGGTACAGGACTCCACCGAGAGCCCGAGCCCGACCGCCGACCCACCGTCCCCGAGCGCCGACCCGACGTCCCCGTCCGCGTCTCCCTCGGATGCCGACCTCACCTCGCCGGCCGGGTACGCGCCGGTGCGCACGGCCATGTGGGGGCTCGCGCCCGAGCGGTGCACCGTGCACGAACAGCAGGTCGTGGACCTCGACGACGGCGCGAGCCGCGTGGAGACCGAGCGCAGCGGCCTGGTGGAGGAACCGCGCGGGGCCGAGCTCGTCTACTGGCCCGACACCTGCTCCGGCATGAGCGACTACCTGCTGCGCGCGCTGCCCAACACCCGGGTGGGGATCCTGCGGGCCGACATGCCGAAGTCCTTCGACTCCTGCAAGGCGGCTTCCGGGACCGGTCTGGGGAGCCTCGCGCTCGCCCAGGACGACGTCCGCGAGGAGCGGGGGTTCGTCGAAGGCGCGGCCCTGTGTTCCGTCACGGACCAGGGCGCCGTCTCCATGGCGCTGATCGACCACATCGCCGAGGGCGACAGATTCGACGTGTCCGTCAGCGGGGCGCTCTACGTGTGGCCGAAGGCGGACTGACCAGGCAGGCCCCCGCACCCCCGCATCGCATTCCGGTAACAACCGGCTCCGCTGTCACTCCCGGCCCGTAAACTTTCCGTCAGAGCCTCCTTGAACACGTTCAAGGAGGCCTCCTGGGGAGGGGGACTGCAGGAATGCGCAGTGGGGCGAAGGTAGGCATAGTCGGCGGGGCGTTCGCGCTCGTGCTCGGCGGGGTCGGGTACGGGGCCTACAACATCCTGGACGGGCTCGGCGACAGCGGTGTCGGGGGCGGCACGGACACCCGGACGACCTCGGAGGAGGTGCGTACCGGTCCGGTCACCGAGCAGGAGATAGCCGACACGTCGAAGAAGTTCCTCGCGGCGTGGGCGAAGGGTGACGCGGAAACCGCGGCCCAGCTGACCAACAACAAGGTCGAGGCCGAACCGGCGCTGACCGGCTACAGCGATACGGCCCATGTCACCAACGCCGTGATCACACCGGGGGCGGCGACCGGTTCGAGGGTTCCGTACACGGTCAAGGCGACCGTCTCCTACAAGGGGACGACGAAGCCCTGGTCGTACGCGTCCGAACTGACCGTGGTCCGCGGACTGACCACCGGCCACGCGCTCGTCGACTGGAAGCCGTCCGTCATCCACCCGGATCTGGCCAAGGGCGAATCGCTGGAGACGGGCGGGGCGGACACCGCCCCGATCGAGGCGGTCGACCGCAACGGACAGGTGCTCAGCAAGGAGAAGTACCCCTCGCTGGGCGCCGTCCTGGACGAGTTGCGCAAGAAGTACGGCGGGAAGACCGGTGGCACCGCGGGCATCGAGACCTGGATCAACAGCGCGAACGCGGACGGGGCGAACAAGACGCTGCTGACCCTGGTCAAGGGGAAGCCGGGCAAGCTCCGGACCACGCTGGACGCGAGGATCCAGGCGGCGGCCGAGCGCGGCGTGAAGAAGTACGCGCAGTCGTCCGTGGTCGCCGTCGAGCCGTCGACCGGCGCGATCCGGGCCATCGCCAACAACCGGGACGACGCGTTCGACGCGGCCCGGTTGGCCAAGGTGGCGCCCGGCTCGACGATGAAGATCGTGACGGCCGCGATGATCATCCAGAACGGTCTGGGCAGTGCGAACGGATCGGTCCAGTGCCCGTCATCGGTGCCGTGGGAGGGCGTGACCTTCAACAACCTGGACGGCTTCTCGATGACCGACGGCCCCACGTTGAAGCGGGCCTTCGCAAGGTCCTGCAACACCGCCTTCATCAAGCCCATACTCCCGCTGGGGGACAAGCGGGACCGGGCGCTGCGCGAGGAGGCCGGGCAGTACTTCGGGATCGGCCTCAACTGGCAGACCGGCATCACCTCCTGGGACGGCGAGGTGCCCGAGTCCGCGGGCGCGGAGACGGCCGCCTCGTTCATCGGCCAGGGCAAGATCCAGATGAACCCGCTGAACATGGCCTCCGTAACCGCCACCGCCGTCCACGGACAGTTCCTGCAGCCCTACATCGTCGCGAAGTCCCTGGACAACCGGACGTTCGCCGTCGCCAACCCGCTCCCGGGCGGGGTGTCGGCGCAGCTGAAGGAGATGCTGAACTACACGGCCACCGCCCAGGAGGGCACGGCCACCGAGGCCATGGCGCGCGTGGGCGGCGCCAAGGGCGCCAAGACCGGCTCGGCGGAGATCGACGGCCACGCCACGTCCGACAGCTGGTTCACCGGCTTCAGCAACGACCTGGCGGCGGCGGCCCTGGTCCAGTCCGGCGGTCACGGCGGGGCCGCGGCGGGTCCGGTCGTCGCGGAGGTCCTGCTCGCGGGACCGTGAGGAATGGGCAGCCCCCCGGTTCACCGTTCACCGTTCACCGTTCACCAAAGAAGTTGACGAACACCGTCCGGTTTCCGGATAGTCGTCCCGGTGGGCCGGGGCACGCCGGGACCGGTCCGGCCCTGGGAAGAGCGTCAGCGGTACGGGGGGAAGCACCATGAGCGCGGGCTCGGTACTGCTGCTGCTCGCACTGGCCGTCGCCGGCGCGGGCGGAATCGGCCGGCGGCTCCACCGCTACCCGGGAGGCCGGCGGTTCGCCTTCGGCGGCGAGCACTCCGCCGCGCGCCGCGACCTCGACACCGCGTGGGACGCCGTGCGCGGCCTGGAACGGGCCGCGCGCAAGGAGCTGTCCGGCGCACAGGCCGCCGCCCGGCGGGCCGAACGCAGCCGGCGCCGCCGGTTGAGCGCGGCCGAGGACGACGTCGCCCACCTGCGCGACCCGGGCCGCGGGCCGTACCTGGACGAGATCAACCACCTCTCGCTCTACCAGCACGTCCTCGTCGCGGACATCCCCGACGAGTGGCCCGGAGACCTTCCGCCGGACCGGATCTCCATCCGTTCCGATCACTCCCCTACGGCCTCCCACATCTATCTGACCGGCCCGGACGGGCGCCAGTACCCGGTGACCTACCCCACGCACGAGCTGGACGAGGAGTACGTCCCCAAGTTCGTCGTCGACGTGCGGAACGCCGTCGCCGCCGCCAGGACGTTCCAGCGGGACCGCCCCCGCCTCATCCGTGAGTCCGAGGCCGAACCGAGACGAATCCGGAACGACACCACCGGACGCTCCGAGGCGGGTCTCCGTCTCGACGCGGTCACCGCCCGCCAGGGCGGCGACCCCCGTATCCCCAGAGCCCGCCAGGATCTCGACGCCGCCCGTGCGCGCCGGCACGCGCTCACCGGCCGCCGCCCCCGCTGACCGGAACCAGGTACCACGTGACACCGCTCGTCGCCATAGCCGTCCTGACCGCCGCCTTCACGCACGCCGGCTGGAACGCGATCGCGCACGCGATCAAGGACCAGCTGATCTCCTTCACCCTGATCTCCGGCGGCGGGCTGCTGATCGGTGCGGCCGCGGCCCTCTTCGTCCCGTTCCCGGCCGCGGACGCCTGGCCCTACCTGTTCGTCTCCGCCGCCCTGCACGTGGCGTACATGCTGCTGCTGATGCGCTCGTTCAGCCTCGGCGACTTCGGCCAGATGTACCCGATCGCCCGCGGCACCGCCCCGCTCGTGGTCACCGTCCTCGCCGCGGTCTTCGTGGGTGAGCGCCCGGACGGCTGGGCCACGGCCGGCGTCGCGGTGGCATCGGCAGGACTGGTCGGGCTGGCCCTGTGGGGCATCCGCGGCTCCGGCAAACGCCCCCACTGGCCCGCGATCCTGGCCGCGCTCGCGACCGGTCTCGCCATCGCCGGCTACACGACGGTGGACGGCGTGGGCGTACGCGCCTCCGGCAGTTCACTCGGGTACATCGCCTGGCTGATGATCCTTGAGGGCGTCGCGATCCCCCTCTACGCCCTGTACCGCCGCCGCTCCGCCCTCGCCGGCGAGCTCCGCCCGTACGCGGTGCGCGGCCTGCTCGGCGCCGCCCTGTCGGTGACGGCCTACGGACTGGTCCTGTGGGCCCAGACGCGGGCGGCGCTGGCCCCGGTCGCGGCCCTGCGCGAGTCATCGATCATCGTCGGCGCGGCCATCGGCACGGTGTTCTTCAAGGAGCGGTTCGGCGCCCCGCGGGTCGCGGCGGCCGGACTGATGGTGGTCGGCATCGGACTGATGCTGCATACGAGTTGAGCACGCGACAGCGGCCCGTGCCAGAAGTGACCGCGCCGGGTCACCCGACGGATGACGACATGTTCCACGGCGTCCGCACCGTCATGGTCCTCGCCGAGGGCCCCGAGCGGTGCGCCCGTCGGCGGGCCGGGGTTCTCGGGACCGAGGCGCGCGTCGACACCGACAAAACCGCGGTCCAGGCGGTCTACGCATGGCTCGACGTGGCCGGCGTGGAGTTCGGATTCCATCCGCTCGACGAGGAGCGCAACAGACGCGGTGGCAGTCCGGTCCCGTGCTGGGCCGTCGACGACGTGGGCCGTGTCCGCGACCGGCTACCGGCCGCGGGCCGCACTCACCACCGCGGTCCGCTGAGGATCGCCCCCGGACCGGCGGATCTGCCGGGTGGTGGACCCGTTCGGCTGCACATCACGGACGTCCCCGAGGGCTCCGCCGTACGGCACTTGGCGACCGCCATCGGACTCGACGGCCCGTAGGGCGGTGCGAGTTTCATGGACTAGCCTGGCCCGCCATGGATGCCGAAAGCTGGCTGGCGGACACCCGGGCCTCCTACGACACCGTCGCCGCCGACTACGCGGACCAGGTGCGCGACCTCCTGGACCGGTCGCCCCACGAACGCGCCGCCCTGGCGCTCTTCGCCGACCTGGTGCGAACCGCCGGCGGCGGACCGGTAGCGGACGTGGGATGCGGGCCGGGAAGGATCACGGCCCACCTCAGTGGGCTGGGTGCGGACGCCTTCGGTATCGATCTCTCGCCCGCCATGATCGAGGTGGCCCGGCGCGACCACCCGGGGCTCCGGTTCGAGGTGGGCTCCATGACGGACCTCGACCTCGCCGACACGTCGGCGGCCGGCATCGTCGCCTGGTACTCGCTGATCCACGTACCCGACGACGAGATCGGCCCGGTGCTCGCGCACTTCCGGCGCGTACTGCGGCCCGGCGGCCTCCTGCTGCTCGGCTTCCACATCGGTGACGGATCGCGGCCGAAGACGCGGGGCTACGGGGGACACCCGATGAAGGTCCACGTCCATCTCCGCCGGCCCGGCCAAATGGCCGCACGGCTAGAAGAGGCCGGCTTCACGGTCGAGGCGCAGACGTCCCTCACCTCGGCCGAGAGCAGGCTCGGCGGAATCCTGTTCGCGCGCCGCGCGGCCGCGATATCCGCGGTGAGATGATCCCCGTCGGCGCACGGACCGGCAGAACGGACTCGGGGGAGCGAATGAGCGCGAACGGATGGCCGGGGAACGAGGGGCGCACCGAGCGCATCGGGCCGTACGCCATCGAGCGCAAGATCGGCGAGGGCGGCATGGGAACCGTCTACCTGGCCCGCTCGCGCGGTGGGCGTGCCGTCGCCGTGAAGGTCGCGCGGGGCGAACTCGCCGCCGACCCCGGCTTCCGCGCCCGGTTCCGGGCCGAGGTGACCGCGGCGCGCGCCGTCGGCGGCTTCCATACGGCGCCCGTCGTGGACGCGGACCCCGACGCGAACCCGCCCTGGCTGGCGACGGCGTACATCAAGGGGCCGACACTCGCCGAATGCATCCGGTCCCAAGGCCCCATGGACACACCGGGACTGAAGGCGCTCGGCGCGGCGCTCGCCGAGGCGCTGGCGGCCATCCACCGTTGCGGTCTGGTCCACCGCGATCTGAAGCCCGGCAACATCATCATGGCCGAGGACGGGCCCCGCGTACTCGACTTCGGGATCGCGCGGGCGGTTGAGCTCACCCGCCTGACGGCGACGGGCCACGCCTTCGGTACGCCGGGCTTCCTCGCGCCCGAGCAGGCGATGGGCGAGGACGTCACGGGAGCGGCGGACGTGTTCGCGCTGGGTGTGGTCCTCGTGGCGGCGGCGGGTGGCAGCGCGTTCGGGGGAGGTACGCCGATGGGGCTGATGTTTCGGTCGGTGCACGAACCGCCCGACCTGAGCGCCGTCCCGCCGGCGATGCGCGGGCTGGTCGCCTCCTGCCTGGCCAAGGAGCCGCACCTACGCCCCGGACCGGACCAACTCCTGGACCGGCTGGAGGAGTTGCCGGACAGCGGGGCGCCGACGTCGTATCCCCTCGCGCCCCCGCTCCCGTCCGGGCCGCCACCCTCCCCCGTCCACTCCCACCCACCCACGGCCGTCGCCACCCGGGCAGCCGCTCGCCCCGGCCCGGATGACGCCCGCGACGGCGATGCGTTCATCGCCGCGGACGGGGACTCCAGCGTCGTGGTCGACGCCGACGGGGTGGTGCTGATCCTCTACGGGCGCGGGCTGCCGCTCGACCAGATGGAGAACGACGAGGACCTCGGTGTGACTGACGATGAGATCGAGCTCTCCTGGCCGGAAATCGCCGGCGTCGTCCACCGCATCACCCACCGGACCCGGCTGCACATCACCGTCCACCTGCGCGACGGCTCGACGGTGGAGAGCGAGATCAAGGCCCGCCGCGCCGCCCGCGCCCGGGAGTGGCACCGCGACCTGGCCGATGCGATCGCCCGCATGCAGGGCTGACGTCCACGGCCGGAGCATCGCCCTCGGTAACAGGTAACACGTGCATGCTGCACACGAGTCGGCACCTCCGCGAGTCTCCTCGCAGGTCACCCGGGTCCACCGCCACCGGCTCGACGCACCGCGCCAACTCCGCCTGCAACGGCCATCGTTAACCAACTATTGACACGCTCTTGTCAGGAGCGGAACACTCCGGAGACGGGAGAGCGCTCTCCCATCCGTCCTCATGCATCCCCCACCCACGCAGCAGGAGGTCTCCATGCCACGGAGGTCGAGAACACTCACCGGACTGCTCTTGTTCACCTCGCTGACCCTGACCACGGCCGGGATCGCCGGGATAGCCGCGACCGCGAACGCCTCCACGGAGACGACGGCCGCGGCGGCGGGCACGCATGCCGAGCACGCCGCGTACTCCATGCCCGGCATGCCCGGCATGGAGGCTTCCACCAAGGCTTCGGGCGACGACCCGGACGGCGATGGCTACATCATGGCCGACCCGCCGGTCACCGGGGTCACCCCGTCGACGGAGGTGCCGCCGCAGGCGTACTTCCACGAGTTCCAGGCCAAGTGCGCACCCACGCACACCGCTCCGGACGACCCGATCGTCTACCCGGGGCAGCCCGGCAAGTCCCATGACCACACGTTCATGGGCAACACCACGACGAACGCCAACACCACCACCGCCTCGCTGGAGGCGGGCGACACCACCTGCCTGGCCCCCGGCGACAAGTCCGGCTACTGGATGCCGAGCCTGTTCAACGGGGACGACAAGGTCCTCCCCGACGGCGTCCAGACCATCTACTACAAGTCGGGTGTCACGGACTACCGCAGCGTCCGGCCCTTCCCCAGGGGACTGCGGTACGTGGTCGGCAGCCCGATGCAGAGCGAGGACGAGTTCAAGAACCTCAAGGGCACCGTCGAGGGCTGGGAGTGCGGCGAGCAGTTCAAGAACTACGACTTCCCGGCCACCTGCCCGACCAGCCGCGACACCCAGCTCAACCTGCGCCTCCAGGCGCCCAGTTGCTGGGACGGCATCCACCTGGACACGCCCGACCACAAGAGCCACATGGCGTACCCGGAGGCCTCGGGCAACAACTACAACAGCTGCCCGGCCGACCACCCCGTCGCGCTGCCGATGATCGAGTTCAAGATGGCCTGGCCGGTCAACGGTGACATGTCCCAGGTGAAGCTGGCGAGCGGTGCCGGCTTCTCGTTCCACTACGACTTCATGAACGGCTGGGACGCCGCCACGCTCGACGCGATGGTCACCCACTGCGTCAAGGGCGGCCTGCAGTGCGACCCGCACGGCTACGACGAGAACCACCCGGAAGCGGGCCCCGTGCTCGACGAGAACTACGAACTGCCGTAGCCCGCGCCGCCACCCCGACCGGGGCTTTTTTTCGGCCCCGGCCGGAGAGCGCTCTCCAAGATCGCGCCCTCCACCACCCGTTGCGCCCGCCCCTCCCCAGCCGACCCACCCGCAAGGAGAGTGACATGCACCATCCCCCCACCCGCTCGGCCAAACGCCTCGTGGCCCCGTTCGCGGCGGCGGCCCTGCTGACCGGTGCCCTGGTGGCCGTCCAGGCGCCGGCCGCGCAGGCGGCCGGCAGCGTCGTCAAGGTCACCGGCTCGCAGGGCGACTGGCAGCTGACCGTGGACGGTTCGCCGTACACCGTCAAAGGCCTGACCTGGGGTCCGTCGGTCGCCGACGCCGGGAAGTACATGCCGGACGTGGCGTCCATGGGCGTCAACACCATCCGCACCTGGGGCACGGACGCCACCAGCAAACCGCTCTTCGACACGGCGGCGGCCAACGGCGTCAAGGTGATCGCCGGCTTCTGGCTCCAGCCGGGCGGCGGCCCCGGCAGCGGCGGCTGTGTGAACTACCTGACGGACACCCAGTACAAGAACGACATGCTCGCCGAGTTCCCCAAGTGGGTCGACACCTACAAGGACAACCCGGGCGTACTGATGTGGAACGTCGGCAACGAGTCCACGCTCGGCCTCCAGAACTGTTACGGCGGTGACGAGCTGGAGGCCCAGCGCAACGCGTACACCACCTTCGTGAACGACATCGCGAAGAAGATCCACGAGGTCGACCCCAACCACCCGGTCACCTCGACCGACGCCTGGACGGGGGCCTGGCCGTACTACAAGAAGAACGCCCCGGACCTCGACCTGTACGCCGTCAACGCCTACAACGCGGTGTGCAACATCAAGTCCGACTGGGAGCAGGGAGGTTACGACAAGCCCTACATCGTCACCGAGACCGGCCCGGCCGGCGAGTGGGAGGTGGACGACGACGCCAACGGCGTCCCCACCGAGCCGACCGATGTCGCCAAGGGCGAGGGCTACACCAAGGCGTGGGACTGCATCACCGGCCACACCGGCGTCGCGCTCGGCGCCACGATGTTCCACTACGGCGTCGAGGACGACTTCGGCGGCGTCTGGTTCAACCTGCTGCCCGGCGGCGAGAAGCGGCTCTCGTACTACGCCGTGAAGAAGGCGTACGGGGGCGACACCGCGGGCGACAACACCCCGCCGGTGATCACGGACATGACGGTGGACGACGCCACCGCCGGTGTCCCCACCGGGGGTGACGTGCGGATCAGCACCCACACCAGCGATCCGGACGGCGACGCGGTCAAATACCAGGTCCTGTTCAGCAGCAACTACATCGACGAGAACAAGGCGCTCGTGCCCGCCGAGACCACGGACAACGGCGACGGCACCCTGACCGCGAAGGCTCCGAGCAAGACCGGCGTCTACAAGGTCTATGTGAAGGCCACGGACGGCAAGGGCAACGCGGGCATCGAGACCAAGTCCATCAAGGTGATCCCGCCGAAGGTGGACGGCACCAACGTCTCCCAGGGCAAGACCGCCACGGCGTCCTCGTTCCAGACCGACCCCACCGGCGGCTGCCCGTGCGGTGCGGACAACGCGGTGGACGGCAAGTTCGACACCCGCTGGGCCAGCGACTGGAGCGACCCGCAGTGGCTCCAGGTCGACCTCGGCGCCTCGACGAGCTTCAAGCACGTGCAGCTCGCCTGGGACCCGGCGTACGGCAAGGCCTACGACATCCAGACGTCCGATGACGGGCAGAGCTGGACGACGGTGAAGTCGGTGACCGACGGCAACGGCGACATCGACGACATCGACGTCAACGGCACGGGCCGCTACGTGCGGATCAACGGCACGGCCCGCGGCTCCGGCTACGGCTACTCGCTCTACGAGTTCGGCGTCTACAGCTGACAGGAGGCCGGCACTCATGATGATCACTCACCTCGACCGGGCCAGGCCCTATGTGCTCAGCCTGTTCCGCATCGTCATCGGGTTGCTGTTCACCTGCCACGGGGTCGCCTCGCTGTTCGGCGTCCTCGGCGGCGCACCGGTCCCGGCGGGCACCTGGCCGGGCTGGTACGCCGCTGTCATCCAGCTGGCCGGGGGCACGCTCGTGCTCCTCGGCCTGGGTACGAGAACGGCCGCTCTGGTGGGCTCCGGCTCCATGGCCTTCGCGTACTTCGACGTGCACCAGCAGCGGGGTCTGCTGCCGATGGAGAACGGCGGCGAGGCGGCGGTGTTCTTCTGCTGGACGCTGCTGCTGATCGCCTTCTCGGGTCCGGGCGCGCTGGCCGCTGACCGGATGTTCACCTCCCGCGGAGCCACCCGGGAGGGCGTGGAGGCCCAGCAGGAGCAGCACTTGGGGGTGCCCGCCTGAGGGGGCGGGCACCCTGCGCACCGGCCTCCCGGGACTGTCCCCGGGAGGCCGGTGCGGTGCTGTGTGCCGTGCTGTGTGCCGTCGGGGACTCAGCGGGTGCTGGTGCCGGAGCGGGGTGAGCGTTCGCGGCGGCCCGGAGGCCCCGGCTACTCCTTGGTGAGTGCCTGCAGGAAGCCCGTGTTCACCGCGGTCAGCCCGCCGTCCACGCACAGCGTGGTCCCGGTGACCCAGGCCGCGTCCCGGGAGGCGAGGAAGGCCACGGCGGCCGCGATGTCGTCCGGCTCGCCGACCCGGCCGAGCGGGTAGAGCCCACTGACCCGGGAGAGTTCGGCCTCGCGCCCGGTCCAGGCGTCGGTGCGGATCGTGCCGGGCGTGACCAGGTTGACCCGCACCCCGCGCGGTCCGGCGTGGCCGGCGAGCGTACGGGTGAGGCTGGTCAGGCCCGCCTTGGCGGCGCTGTAGGCGTGGTTGCCGAAGGACTGTTCGCCGTTGACCGAGCCGATGGTGACGATCGCGCCCCGGCCGGACTCCACCAGATGCGGCAGCGCTGCCCGCGCGCACCGGTAGGCGCCGCTGAGAGTGACGTCGAGGTCCAACTGCCAGGCCGCGTCCGGTTCTTCCTCGAAGAGCGGGGCGTCGGGTGTGCACGAGTACGCGTTGTTCACCAGTACGTCGAGACCGCCGAAGACCGAGACGGCGTGGGCCACCGCCGCCTCGACCGCCGCCCGGTCCGTCACGTCGCAGGCCAGCGCCTGCGCCCTGCCGCCGCTCTCCGCCAGCCTCGCCGCGACCCGCCCGGCCCGTTCCGGGTCCAGGTCGGTGACCAGGACCTGGGCGCCCTCGGCCGCCAGCCGGCGGGCCGTGGCGGCGCCGATGCCCTGGCCCGCGCCGGTGATGAGAACGCTGTATCCGTCGAATCGCGAGAGAGCGGCAGAAGTCATAGCGCCGACCGTACTGCGCGGACCAGTGCCTGGGCACGGGGGTCGGCGGTGACTCCCTTCTGCAGTCCGTTGGTCACATAGCCGAGCGCGATGCCCGATTCGGGGTCGGCGAAGCCGAGCGATCCGCCTCGGCCGGGGTGGCCGAAGGAGCCCGGCGAGAGCAGCGGGGACGCGGGTCCGTGCAGCATGTAGCCGAGCCCGAAACGGGTGTTGACGACCAGCACCCGGTCGGGTCCCGCGGACTCCTCGGTGCGGGCCAGGGTGAGGGTGGCCGGGGCGAACAGCCGGTGGCCGTCGACCGGCCCGATCATCGCGGCGTAGCAGCGGGCCAGGCCCCGGGCGGTGGCGGTGCCGTTGGAGGCGGGGAGTTCGGCGGACCGGTAGCCGGGGTCGTTCTCGTCGGGGAACGGGTCGATGGCCCCGAACGCCCGGCGGGTCAGCGAGTCCGGGTCGCGGTAGGCGTCCACGACCGAGCGCTTGGGGCGCATCCGCAGCGCGCCCGTGCCGTCCGCCGCGGGGGCCTCGACCGGGCCGATCCGGCCCACCCGGTGGGCCTCGTCCGCCGGGATGCCGAACCAGAAGTCCAGGCCGAGCGGGCGGGCGATCTCCTCGGCGACCCAGCGGCCGACGGTGCGTCCGGTGACGCGTCGCACCAGTTCGCCGACGAGCCAGCTGTAGGTCTGGGCGTGGTACCCGTGTTCGGTGCCGGGCTCCCACTGGGGCCGTTGGGCGGCGACCGCCCGCGGCCCGCTCACCCCGTCGGCCGCTTCCTCCGGGGTCAGCGTCCGGTCCAGGGCCGGCACCCCGGCGCGGTGGGCGAGGAGATCGCGGACGAGCACCCGCTCCTTGCCGTTGGCCTTGAACTCCGGCCAGTACGTGCCGACGGGGGCGTGCAGGTCGATCTGGCCGCGCTGGTGCAGCAGCAGCGGGACGGCGGCGGCGATGCCCTTGCCCGCGGAACGTACGACCTGCACGGTGTCGACGGCCCACGGTTCGACGCCGTCGACGTCTCTGGTCCCGGCCCACAGGTCGACGACCTTGCGCCCGTGCCGGTAGACGGTGACCGCTGCCCCGCGGTCGCCGCGCTGCTCGAAGTTCCGGATGAAAGCATCCCGAACCGGTTCGAATCCGGGCGCCACCGTGCCCCGTACGTCCACGCCTGTTCCCGCGCTCCCGCTCATCCCCCCATGGTGCATTGCTTCGCAGGTCGCAGGTGGGGCGGGTGAGGTAGTTACCTCATGTTCACCGTCACGGAGCGCGGGTCGAAGCCGAACGGGAGCTCCAGCCGGTGGGCGCGCATCAGTTCCTCGTCGCAGAGGAGGTCCTGGGTGCGGTCGTCGGCGGCGATGACCCCGTCGCTGAGGATGACGGCCCGGCCGCACAGCTCCAGGGCGTACGGCAGATCGTGCGTGACCATCAGCACGGTGACGTCCAGGGAGCGCAGGATGTCGGCCAGTTCGCGGCGGGAGGCCGGGTCCAGGTTGGAGGAGGGCTCGTCGAGGACGAGGATCTCCGGCCGCATCGCGAGGACCGTGGCGACGGCGACGCGGCGGCGCTGCCCGAAGGAGAGGTGGTGCGGCGGCCGGTTGACGAACTCCTCCATGCCGACCTGCTTGAGCGCTTCGGTGACCCGCTCCTCCAGTTCGGCGCCGCGCAGTCCACCCGACGCGGGCCCGAAGGCGACGTCCTCACGGACGGTGGGCATGAAGAGCTGGTCGTCGGGGTCCTGGAAGACGATGCCGACGCGGCGGCGGATCTCGGCGAGATTGCGCTTCTCGACCGGGAGTCCGGCGACCCGGACGGTGCCGGCGCCCGCGTCGAGGATGCCGTTGAGGTGCAGGACGAGGGTGGTCTTGCCGGCCCCGTTCGGGCCGAGCAGGGCGACGCGCTCGCCGTGCGCGACGGTCAGGTCGACGCCGAAGAGCGCCTGGTGGCCGTCGGGGTAGGCGTAGGCGAGTCCGCTGACCTCGAGGGAGGGCGGCGTGGGGGCGGCGGAGGGCTGGCTCATACGGTCCATCCCAGCAGACACACGACGAGGGCGAGCAGGGGGAGTGCCGAGGCGTACGCCCACTGGGTGCGCGAGGCCGTCACCTCGTCGATGACCGGCATGGTGCCGGTGTAGCCACGGCTGACCATGGCGAGGTGGACGCGTTCGCCGCGCTCGTAGGACCGGATGAACAGGGCGCCCGCCGATTTGGCCAGCACGCCCCACTGCCGTACCCCGCGCGCCTCGAATCCGCGCGAGCGGCGGGCGATGGACATCCGGCGCATCTCGTCGGTGATCACATCGCCGTACCGGATCATGAAGGAGGCGATCTGGACGAGCAGCGGCGGCAGTCTGAGCCGTTGCAGACCGAGCAGCAGCGAGCGCAGTTCGGTGGTGGAGGCGAGGAGTACGGATGCGGCTACGCCGAGGGTGCCCTTGGCCAGCACGTTCCAGGCGCCCCAGAGTCCGGGGACGCTGACGGAGAGACCGAGCACATGGGTCTGTTCGCCGGGCACGACGAACGGCATGAGCAGTGCGAACGCGACGAACGGCACCTCGATCAGCAGCCGTTTGAGCAGGAAGCCGGCCGGGATGCGGGCCAGTACGGTGACGCCCGCGATGAGCAGCGCGTACAGCCCGAAGGCCCACACCGCCTCGCGCGGGGTGGTGACGACGACCACGACGAAGCAGAAGACGGCGGCGAGCTTGCAGTGCGGCGGCAGGTCGTGGACCGGTGAGTGCCCGTGCCGGTAGAGCTTGTGGGCGTGCCCCGCGCCCATCAGACCTTCTCGTCGGTGCGGGAGTCGCTGTCCGCCCGCTCGTCCTGCGCACGGCGGCGGCGGGTGACGACGTAGAAGGCGCCGCTGCCGACGACGAGGGTGGCGCCGACGCCGATCACTCCGGCCAGTCCGCCGGACATCCGGGCGTCGGAGATGTCCTTGACGCCGTAGTCGGCGAGCGGGGAGTCCTTGGCGGCGTGCTCCTCGGCCTTCTTGTCGATGCCCTGGTCGGTGGCGACCTTCTCCAGACCGTCCGGATTGGCGGAGGCGTAGAAGGAGACGAAGCCGGCGAGTACGAGCGCGGTGACCAGGCCGGTGGCCCACAGGCCCCGGTTGGACCGGTGGGCCGGGGCCGGGGCGGCGGGTTCCCGGGTGGGTGCGTCGACGAGTTCGCCGTCGATACGGAGCTTGAGCGGGGCGGTGAGACCGCGGGCGCCGTGGACCAGGTCGGGGCGCACCGCGATGACGGCGCCGACGGTCAGCGCGGTGATCACGGCCTCACCGACGCCGATCAGGACGTGCACCCCGACCATCGCGGTGAAGACCTTGCCGATGGGGATGTCGGTGGTGCCGCCGATCCAGTACATCAGCGTGAAGGCGCAGGCCGCGGCCGGTACCGAGATCAGCGCGGCGACGAAGGACGCGACGGTCATGGAACGGCGGGTGCGCGGCAGCAGGCCGACGAGTCCGCGGAAGAGGGCGTAGGCGACGACGGTGGTCACGATGCCCATGTCGAGGATGTTCACGCCGAGCGCGGTCAGCCCGCCGTCGGCGAACAGGATGCCCTGCATCAGCAGGACGACGGATATGCAGAGGATCCCGGTGTAGGGCCCGACGAGGATCGCGGCCAGCGCCCCGCCCAGCAGATGGCCGCTGGTACCGGCGGCGACCGGGAAGTTCAGCATCTGCACGGCGAAGATGAAGGCGGCGACCAGCCCGGCCAGCGGCGCGGTCCGCTCATCCAGCTCCCGGCGGGCCCCCTTCAGACTGACGGCCACGGCACCGGCGGCCACGACTCCGGCTACGGCGGAGACGGGTGCATTGATGAATCCGTCGGGTACATGCATGGGGGAGGCTCCGCTTCCTGCGTTCCTGCGTTGCTGCGCGGGGTCGTGAACCTCTCAATAATAGAGCCTTGTTGCGAACCGTTCGCAAGAGCGCCTCTGTCACAACTGCCCAAGGTTCTCACAGTGCTCTTTACGTAAAATATGGGACATTGGAGGACAAAGAGATACGCATAGGAGGAGCCGGCCCCATGTCCCCCGTGATCACAGAACATGCCCGAGCCCGGCTCGTCACCGACGCCCGCGACCTGCCCACGGTCCCGGTCGAGCTGCGTTACGACACCGCCGACGACCCGCACACGATCCACATCGCCTTCCCTGGCGGGACGGAGTGGGCCCTCGAACGGGAGCGGCTGGAGCGCGGGCTGCGCGCCCCCGTCACCCAGGGCGGCTTCCGGATCTGGCCGTGCGGCCGGGCCCAGCTGGTCGTCGAGCTCCATTCCGCCACCGGTGTCGAGGTGGTGCAGTTCGACAGCGCCCCCCTGATCCGCTTCCTGCGGCGCACCCACACCGAGGCCAGGGCCGAGACCGCCCGCGCCTGACCCCGGCATGGCGGGAGCCCCCGTGCACGATGTGCACGGGGGCTCCCGTCGCCCCGGTCCCCCGTCCCCACAGGTAACCGGCGCTTCCGGGGCCGCGCTCCGCTCAGACGCGGCCCCGGAGGTCAGCGGCTCTCGGAGACGGCTCAGACGCGGGTCAGCTCACGCTCACCGCCGGCGTCCGGGCCGGCGCTTCCGTCGGCGGAGGCGCCGAGCTCCTTGCGCAGCCCCTCGCCCTCCACGTCCACGTTGGGCAGCGCCCGGTCCAGCCAGCGCGGCAGCCACCACGCGCGCTTGCCGAGCAGTGCGAGGACCGCGGGCACGATGGCCATCCGCACGACGAACGCGTCGAAGAAGACGGCGATGGCGAGCGAGAAGCCGATCATCTTGATCATCGACTCGCTGGAGCCGATGAAGCCGGAGAAGACCGCCATCATGATCACGGCCGCCGCCGTGACCACCCGGGCACCGTGCCTGAAGCCGGTGACGATGGCCTGGCCGGGCTTCTCGCCGTGGACGTACGCCTCGCGCATCCGGGTGACGAGGAAGACCTCGTAGTCCATCGCGAGACCGAAGACGACACCCACCATGAAGATCGGCATCATCGACATGATCGGACCGGTCTGCTCGACCCCGAAGAGCGAGCCGAGCCAGCCCCACTGGAAGACCGCGACGACCGCGCCCAGGGCCGCGACGACCGAGAGCAGGAAGCCGAGCGCCGCCTTCAGCGGCACCAGCACCGACCGGAAGACCACCATCAGCAGCAGGAAGGCGAGGCCGACGACGAGCGCCAGGTACGGCAGCAGCGCGTCGTTCATCTTCTGCGAGAAGTCGATGTTCATCGCGGTGGAACCGGTGACCAGGACCTCGGCGCCGGTGTCGGACTTGATGTCCTTGCCCGCGTCACGGATGGCGTGGACCACGTTCTCCGTCTCGACGGAGCTCGGCCGGTCCTTCGGGACGACGGTGATCATCGCCGCGTCGCCGGCCTTGTTGAAGGTGGCCGGGGTGACGGCGACGACGCCCTTCATGCCGGAGATCTCGTCGCCGACCTGCTTGGCGGCGGTCTTGCCGTCGGAGCTGTTCGCGGTGTCGACGACCACCATCAGCGGCCCGTTGAACCCGGGGCCGAATCCGTCCGACAGCAGGTCGTAGGCGCGGCGCTGGGTGGTGCTGGTGGGCTGGGAGCCGTCGTCCGGCAGGCCCATCTCCAACGAGGCGGCCGGAATGGCGATGGCACCGAGGCCGAGGACACCGACGAGCAGCACCCACACCGGCTTGCGCAGCACGAACCGCGCCCAGCGGGTGCCCATGTTCGGCTTGGCGTCGGGCCGGTTCTCCGCCTCGGCGGCCTTGCGCGCCTTGCGCCCCATGACCCGCTTGCCCGCGAAGCCCATCATGGCCGGGACGAGGGTGAGGGCGATGAGGACGGCGATCGCGACCGTGCCGGCCGCGGCGAAGCCCATCTTCGACAGCATCGGGATGTTCACGACGGCCAGGCCGACCAGGGCGATGACCACGGTGAGCCCGGCGAAGACGACCGCGGAGCCCGCCGTGCCGACCGCCCGTCCGGCCGCTTCCTCGCGCTCCCGGCCCTCGGCCAGTTCGGCGCGGTAGCGGGAGACGATGAAGAGCGCGTAGTCGATGCCGACGGCGAGGCCGATCATCATGGCGAGGGTCGAGGTGGTGGAGCCCAGGTCCAGCACGTTGGCCAGCGCCGTGATCGTCGAGACGCCGATACCGACCCCGATCAGGGCGGTGAGCAGTGGCAGCCCCGCCGCGATCAGCGAGCCGAAGGTGATGACGAGCACCACAGCGGCCAGCGCGATACCGATGACCTCGGTGGCACCGGTCTCCGGCATCACCTGGAGCGCGTCACCGCCGATCTCCACGGTCATGCCGCTCTTCTGCGCCGCCTCGCCCGCGTCCTCCAGGGCGTCCCGGGTGGCGTCGGTCAGCTCCATCGAGTTGACCTTGTAGGTGACCGAGATGTACGCGGTCGAGCCGTTCTTGGAGACCGCCTTGCCCGCGTACGGGTCGACGACCGAGGCGATCTGGTCCGAGCCGGACTTCAGCTGACCGGTGATCTTTTTGACGTCGGCCTTGTTGGCCGGGTCCGTCATCTTCTCGTTCTCGGGGGCCTTGAAGACGATCCGAGCGGTCGCGCCGTCGGCGCTGGCCGCGGGGAATCGCTGTTCCAGCAGGTCGAAGGCCTTCTGGGCCTCCGTACCCGGGATCGAGAAGGAGCTGGAGGTGGCGGTGGACGCGGAGGCCGCGCCGAAACCGGCGAGCGCCAGCAGAGCCACCCAGATCAGGGCGACATAGCGGCGGCGCCGGAAGGCGAGCCGTCCGAGCTTGTAGAGGAATGTGGCCACGGAGGCGTACTCCCGGTCAGGTCGAGTGGAAAAGGGCGTGAGGAACCAGCCCGACGACGAGAGCGGCGTGTCAGGTGGGGCTTGGGGAGAGGGCCGTGCGGGGTGCCGTGGGGACGGCGGTCAGACTCCGAGAGCGGGGAGGATCACGGAGTCGACGTAGTCGAGAAGGAACGCCTGATCGACGGCGCGGTCCTCGACCAGTTGCCGGGCGGCGACAGCGCCGATCAGCATGTGCGGTACGTACTTCAGCGCCGGTTGGTCCGGACGCAGCTCACCCCGGTCCACCGCCCGGCGCAGCAGCAGGTCGAGACCGGTCATTTCCGGTTCGATCAGCAGTTCGCGCAGGGCCTGGAGGAGATCGGGATTGTCGTGGACGGCATGGCTCAGACCCCGCATCAGCGCGGCGTCCTTCTCCATCTGACAGTCGTCACTGCGGCTCAGGACGGCGTGGAAGTCGCCCCGCAGCGAGCCGGTGTCGACCTCGCCGAGCGTCACGGGCTTGTTGTGCCGCAGAGCCGTGACGACGAGCTCGGGCTTGCTCCCCCACTGGCGGTAGAGGGTCGCCTTGCTGGAACGGGTGCGCGCGGCGACGGCGTCCATGGTCAGGGCGTCGTAGCCGACCTCGCGGAGCAGGTCGAGCACGGCGGCGTACAGCTCGCTCTCACGCTCGGGCGTGAGCCGTGTGCGTGCCATGGGTCGACCTCCTGTTCCTGAGCTCGTGCGGTGCGTACGTCGCTCGCTCGAATGCCGGCCGATTACCAGCCGACCGAACGAAACTGTTTCGTACACATCGACCGTACCCCGAGCACCCAGCGAAACGGAATCGTTTCGCTTGTGTTCCGCACCACAAGTTGCCGCGGCCCTCTCGCGCGGAAAGCATTGGGGGGTGAGTGACGACGTCTCGTATCTCCGGTTCCCGCACCTCCACGAGGATCTGCTCTGCTTCGCCGCGGAGGACGATCTCTGGGTCGCCCCCCTCACACCCGAGGGCGACCGGCCCGGACGCGCCTGGCGGGTGACCGTCGACCGCACCAGAGTCAGCCATCCACGCTTCTCCCCCGACGGGACCCGGATCGCGTACACGACCTGGCGCAGCCTGGATCCCGAGATCCATCTCGCCCCCGTCTCCGGCGGCCCGGCCCGCCGGCTCACCTATTGGGGCTCGACGGACGCCCGCGTCTGCGGCTGGACCCCCGGCACCGGGGACACCGCGCAGATCCTCGCCGTGTCCTCGCACCGCCAGCCGTTCTCGTACTTCTCCTGGGCCTACAGCGTGCCCACGGACGGCAGCCCCGGCGGCCGGCTGCCCTGGGGCCCGGTCTCCGACATCGCCGTCGCGGAGACCGACGGCGAGCGCCGCACCCTGCTGCTCACCGGAAAGCCGCCGCACGAGCCGGCCGCCTGGAAGCGGTACCGGGGCGGCGCTACCGGGCGCCTGTGGCTGCACGGCGAACGGCTGCTGCCGGACATCGGCGGCCATCTGGACTCGCCCATGTTCGTCGGCGGCCGGATCGCCTTCCTCTCCGACCACGAGGGCGTCGGCAACCTCTACTCCTGCCTGCCGGACGGCAGCGATCTGCGCCGCCACAGCGACCACGACGCGTTCTACGCCCGGCATGCCTCCAGCGACGGGCGACGCGTCGTCTACCAGTGCGCGGGCGAGCTGTGGCTGGCCGACGACCTGGAGTCGCCGGACGCGGTCCCCCGCAGGCTGGAGGTACGGCTCGGCGGGCCGCGGGCCGGCCGGCGCACCTACCAGGTGCCGGCGTCCAGCCATGTCGACGCGCTCTCCGTGGACGAGACGGGCCGGGCCAGCGCCGTTTCGGTACGCGGCAGCCTGTACTGGCTCACCCACCGCGACGGGCCCGCCCGCACCATCGCCGACACCCCCGGCGTACGGGTCCGGCTGCCGGAGATGCTCGGCAGCGGCGGTCAGGTGGCATACGTGACGGACGCGGACGGCGAGGACGCGATCGAGATCGCCTACCTGCCGCGCGCCAGCGGCGACCGCGCCCCGCGCCGGCTCGCCTCCGGCCGGCTCGGCCGCGTCCAGGAGCTGATCGCCGGCCCGGACGGCGACATCCTCGCCATGGCCTCGCACGACGGCCGGCTGCTCCTCCTGGACACCGACGAGGACGCCGACGGCGAACCCGTCGAGCTGATCCGCTCCGTCAACGGGCCCGTCCGCGATCTGGCGTTCTCCCCGGACGGGGCCTGGATCACCTGGTCGCACCCCGGAATCGGCCGCTCGCTGCGCCAGATCAAACTCGCCCGGATCATGGGTGCCGGCTCCCCCGTGGTCGTCGACGTGACCAACGGCCGCTTCGAGGACGAGAACCCCGTCTTCACCGGTGACGGCCGCTACCTGGCGTTCCTCTCCTGGCGCGGCTTCGACCCGGTGTACGACGTGCACACCGGCGACCTCTCCTTCCCGCTCGGTTGCCGCCCGTACCTGGTCCCGCTCTCCTCGGCGACCCCTTCCCCCTTCGCGCTCTCGCCCGACGGCCGGCCGGCCGCGGGCGGCCTCGACCCGGTGGACTCCGCCGAGGCGGGCGTTGCCGAAGGGTCCACGGTCACCGTCGAGTTCGAGGGTCTGGAGAGCCGGGTCACGCCCTTCCCGGTCTCGGCCTCCAAGTACTCGGCGCTGTACCCGGTCAGCGGCGGCGGCCTCGTCTGGCTGCGGTGGCCGATCTCCGGCGCGCTCGGTGAGACGTTCGCCAACCCGGCGGACATGTCGGGCCGGCCGACCCTGGAGCACTTCAGCATCGCCAAGGCGAAGAAGACCGAACTCGTCGACCACCTCGACTGGTTCGCCGTCAGCGGCGACGCCTCACGGCTGGTCGTCATGGACGACGGCGAACTGCGCGCCGTCCCCGCCACCGAACCCGGCGACAACGACTCCACGGTCTACCTCGACCTGCGCCGCATCCTGCACGACGTCGACCCGGCGGCGGAGTGGCGGGGCGCGTTCGACGAGGCGGGCCGCATCATCCGCTCCTACTTCTGGGAGCCGGACATGTGCGGCATCGACTGGCCCGCGATCCTCGACCAGTACCGCCCGCTCGTCGAACGGGTCGCCACCCCCGACGAGTTCGCCGACCTCCTGCGCGAGGTCCTGGGCGAACTGGGCACCTCGCACGCGTACGTCTCCCCCGCCCGCCGCAACGAGGGGCCGCCGCACTACCAGCGGGCGATGGGCCTGCTCGGCGTGAACTTCGTCTGCCGGGAAGGCGACTGGACCATCCAGCGCATCCTGCCCGGCGACTCGTCGGACTCCAAGGCCCGCTCCCCGCTGGCGGGTACGGGCATCCGGGAGGGTGCGGTCCTCACCCATGTGGACGGGCGCCCCGTCGACCCGGTCGCCGGCCCCTACCCGCTGCTCGCGGCGGCGGGCGGCACCACGGTGGAACTGACCTTCACCCCCGCCGGGGCCGAGGGACTGTCCCGTCGCGTGGCCATCGTCCCCCTGGTCGACGAACGCCCGCTGCGCTACCAGGACTGGGTCGCCAAACGCCGCGAGGTCGTACGGGAGGTGAGCGGCGGCCGCTGCGGCTACCTCCACATCCCGGACATGGGCGGCTCCGGCTGGGCCCAGTTCAACCGGGACCTGCGCCTGGAGGTCTCCCGCCCGGCCCTGATCGTGGACGTACGCGGCAACGCGGGCGGCCACATCAGCGAACTCGTCGTCGAGAAACTCACCCGCACGATCCTCGGCTGGGACCTCACCCGGGACGCCCAGCCGGTCAGTTACGCCTCCAACGCCCCCCGGGGCCCGGTCGTCGCGCTCGCCGACGAGGCGACGTCCTCCGACGGCGACATGATCACCGCCGCGTTCCGCCTGCTGGACCTCGGCCCGGTCGTCGGCCAGCGCACCTGGGGCGGCGTGGTCGGCATGACCGGCCGCCACCGGCTGGGCGACGGCACCGTGATCACGGTCCCGATGAACGCCGCGTGGTTCGACACCTACGGCTGGTCGGTGGAGAACCACGGTGTCGAACCGGACCTGGAGGCCCTGCGCACCCCCCTCGACTGGGCGGAGGGCCGCCACGCGGTACTCGACGACGCGGTGCGGGTCGCCCTGAACCTGCTGGCCGCCCACCCCCCGGCGACCCCGCCGAGCTACGACACGGCCCCCAACCTCAAGCGGCCCCCGCTGCCCCCGCGTTAGGACCTGGGCGGCGCCGCGCGCGAGCCGCGCCACCGGCGGAGGCCGCCCGCGCCCTGCGCGGGCCGCCGTGCGTCCGGGGGCAACCATTCCCGTCACCCGATGGTCGTATCCGACGCCATCCGCGTACCGGGTGGGCATCGTCGGCTCCGCCCCGGGACATCGCCGGGGCGCTGGAACCTGGGGAACGCCTTCATGCGTCACCGCACCACCGTGGCAGCCTTCGCCGGAGCACTCGTCCTGTCCGCGCTTGCGATTCCGGGTGCCGCCAGGGCGGATGACTCCTCGGGCGACACCAAGATCACGAAGGTGGTCGTCAACGGCGGGAAGAACATCGTCCTGGGGACCACGGACGTGAAGGGGTTCACCATCGCGGTGACCGCCACGGACGACTCGGGCATCGAGGTGGGAAAGACCTTCCCCACCATGTGGCACGGCCCCGTCGACAAGCTCGGCGACCCCTGGGGCCTCGTGATCCCCGAAGACGTCGTGGGCACGTGCGTGCGCCAGAGTTTCACGACGACCACGTGCACCTACGCCCTGAAGATGAACCCGCGCATCGAACCCCAGGACAACACCACGGCCGGGACCTGGACCGTGAGCGCCTACGCCCTGGGCAACGACGGCGACTACATCGGCAAGGACTCCGCCGCGAAGGCGAAGGTCCTGCGCAACTCCAGGCTGACGGTCAACGCCTCGCCCGAGCCGGCGAAGAAGAACAGTACGGTCGCCGTCACGGGCGCCCTGACCCGCGCCAACTGGGAGACCTACAAGTACGCGGGCTACACGAAGCAGCCGGTGAAGCTCCAGTTCAGGAAGAACGGCACGAGCACCTACAAGACCCTCAAGACCGTCACGACGGACAACAAGGGCAACCTGAGGACGACGACGAAGGCCACGGCGGACGGCTACTTCCGCTACTCCTTCGCCGGCACGCCGACGACCCCGGCGGTCATCTCCGCGGTGGACTACGTCGACGTGAAGTAGCCCGCACGCCGGGGGACCGTCGGCGTCATTCAGGCCACGCGCAGTGAACGGTGGAGACGGCCGTCGCGGCGCCGAAGGAGTGGTCTCCGAAGGGCAGGCTCTCCGCGGCGGCGGCCTCACACGAGGCCGAGCCCGCGTGCGGCCTGACGCCACGTGAGGGTCAAGAGCCGGACTCACGGAGGGCGTCGCATCGGCGTCCAGAAACCTGGCCCGGCCCGGGATCGAGGTCGAAAGCATCGATATTCCGATCGCAACCCCCAACCTCAGATCGTCCTCAAATTCGGAACGGGCCGAGGGAATTCTCAATCGCGGTTTCCTCCGGGGTTCTCGATCAGCTCCTTGACCGTGTACTCACCGCGTCAATATGGTCCGCTCATGTCAGCTTCCACGGGGGGAGCCGACAGGTTGGCCAACCAGGGGGAAATATGAGCAAAGCCATGAGAATGAGCACGGTCATGGTGATGGGTGTAGCACTGACCTGGGGTGGGACCGCCTCTGCCGGTGCGAGCACCCATGTGGTTCCGCCGCAATGCCCCGTCGACTACGGGGTGCTCATCACATCGCACACCGGGTACTTCATCCCCGCCAGCGGCCAGTCCTTCAAGGACGGCCCCGGAGGGACCATGACGGTCAGCGTCACCAAGGCCAGCACGATCACCTACACGGTGTCGACGTCGCTGGAAGTCGGCGCGGAATACCTCTTCGCCTCGGCCAAGGCGCAGGTGAGCGGCAGCATCCAGAAGTCCACGGCGGTGACGGTCGGCCACACGTACGCGCATGACATCGGAGCCAAGAAGTACGGCCACATGCAGTACGGCTCCAGCGGGTACAAAGTGGGATGGGAGTCGAACAAGACCAACCCGAACTGCACCACCACCACTCTCGCCAAAGGCACCGCGACCCTCCCGGTGAGCTCCGTCGGCTGGAAATACTGGGAGACTGCATCGTGACATTCGACGGTCGGCGCCGACGCCCGGCACGGTCGGCCACCGTCCTGCTCGCGGCCGCGCTCGCCACGGCCGGGCTGGCGGCCTGTTCCGGGGAGTCCGCTCCGGGGAAGGACCCGTCGTCACCTGCCTCGGGGGCCTCCCAGTCATCGCCCGGCGGGAGTCTGGACGACACAGCCAAGCCGGCCGTGGCACTCGTTGACCGGCACACGCCCAGCGGCTACCGGACGTCTCCCGTCGCATCCGGATACGACTGGGCCAAAGCGTCCGGCCAGCGGATCTCCGAATCACTGCCGGGTGGACATCTTTTCCAGATCGCGTGCTCCGGAAGTGGCGCCGTCTCGGTGAATCTCTCCCTCTCGAAGGGAGACAGCGAAGCAAAGGTGAAGTGCGGAGCGGAAGCCAAATCCCTCTCGTTCGACGGAAAGTTCGACGCGGTCATCGACGGGAGCCGATCGAACAGTGGCGCCTACGCATGGCGAATCGTAGGCCGCACCTGACGGCCCGCACCTGACTGCCCTGTTCTTCCCGTCGGGCCGTCAAGCCCTCCGGGTCTCGCAACGGGGCTGGCGGGCCCGTCAAGCCCCTCCGGCGGTTGAGGAGCGGGGGCCCGGGGGCGGAGCCCGCTCAGCGCCCCGCAGGTGCTCCGAGCCAGCGTTCCAGAGCCTCCGCCACCGCGCCCCCCGGCCGGCCGAGATCCGCGGCCCAGGCCGTGTATCCGTCCGGGCGCACCAGGAGACCGGACAGTTCCGGCCGGTCGGGGCAGACGGCGGTCCGGACGTCGACCCGGTCGCCGTGGCCCCCGGCAGCGGCCCGCAGGTCGGGATCGTCGGCCAGGTCGAGGAGGAGCGCGCGCCCGCCGTGGAGGTGGTCCGCGAGCCGGGTGCCGTCGGCGAGCCGGAGATCGGGTGCGCTGCGGCCGACCAGCGGATGGTCACCCGGCAGGTCGTAGCGCTGCCAGACGCCGGAGATCTTCTTGACCAGGTGCGTGGTGCCGTCGACGGTACGCGCCAGATCGGTGAACACCGCGCGGAGCCTGCGCGCGTGCGACTCCGGCCGCATGAGGGCGATCTGGGCGCGCGTCCAGTCCAGCACCCACGCGCCGATCGGATGCCGTTCCGCCGTGTACGAGTCGAGAAGCTCCTCCGGCGCCCGGCCGCACACCACGGCGGCGAGCTTCCAGCCCAGGTTCATGGCGTCCCCGATGCCGAGGTTCAGCCCCTGCCCGCCGAAGGGCGAGTGGACGTGGGCCGCGTCGCCCGCGAGCAGCACCCGGCCCGCCCGGTAGTCGGTGACCTGACGGCAGTTGTCGGTGAACCGCGTCGCCGTGCTCACATCGGTCACGGTGACGTCCACGCCGGAGACCCGGCGCAGGCTCCGCTGCAGCTCATCGGCGGTGACGGGCGCGGTGCGGTCGGCGGGCGGGCCGTCGAACTCGACGGTGAGGATACGGCCGTGCACCGGGCCGTGGACGTACACGCCGGTGTCCGTCGCGGTCCAGCCGGACCTGAGCTCTTCACCACCGGTCAGACCGACGAGCGCCTGGTAGCCGGTGATCTCCGGCGGTGTCCCGGGGAAGTCGAATCCGGCGAGTTTGCGCACGATGCTGTGGCCGCCGTCGCAGCCGGCCAGCCGGCCGGCGCGTACGGACTCGGGCGCCGAGCCGTCGACGGCCGCCAGATGCACGGTCACCCCGTCGTCGTCCTGTTCGAAGCCGGTCAGCTCGACGCCCCGGCGCAGTTCGACACCGAGTTCCCCGGCGCGGTCGGCGAGCAGCCGCTCCAGCGAGGACTGCGGCACCAGGCCCACATCACCCGCAGGACCGACGTCGGTGAAGGCCGGATCCTTCTCGTCCAGCAGGGCCCCGTCCAGCATGATCCCGGCGAAGTGCCCGGCGAACTTCGGGGGCGGCGGAGCGTTCCCGTCCCCGCCGCGTGACCGCTGGAACTCCCGGAACCGTTCCATCGTCTCCCGCTGGACCTCCTCCAGGGCGGGCAGGAGCCCGCGCCGGTCCATCGCCATGACGGTGGGAATGTTGACGGCGCCCGCCTTGATCGTCTCGTCCACCTCGACCAGGCGCTCGACGACCAGCACGCGGGCGACCCCGCCGAGTCTCAGTTCGCAGCCGAGCATCAGGCCGACGGGACCGGCGCCGGCGATCACCACGTCGTAGTGCGTCATGACATCCATGACAGATAACTGTAGTCACTAAAAAAGTGTATTCGCTATAGGTTTCGAGCTACAGTTTCCGCCATGACGTCCGCTATGGCGAAGGACCGGGAACCGGAGGCCGACCTGCCCTTGCGGGAGCGCAAGAAGCGGGCGACACGGCAGCGGATCTCGGACGTGGCGACGGGGCTCATCGTCGCGAACGGCTTCGACGAGGTGACCGTCGCGGACGTCGCCCGAGCCGCCGAGGTCTCCGCCATGACGGTCTTCAACTACTTCCCGCGCAAGGAAGACCTCTTCCTCGACCGCATCCCCCAGGCGGTCGAACTGTTCACCGGGGCCGTGCGGCGACGGGGACCGGACGAGCCCCCGCTGCGCGCCCTGCGCCGCCTGGTGCTCGAACTCCTCGACCAGCGCCACCCACTGTCCGCGGTGGACGACGACTACCCCGCCTTCTGGCGGATCGTCATCGCATCGCCCGCCCTGCGCGCCCGCGCCCGCGAGGGCGTCGAGGAGCTGGAGGAAGCCCTGGCGCGGGCCTTCGCCGAGACCGGTCCCGAATGCGCCGACCCGGCCTTCGCGGCGGCCCTGACGGTCGCCGCCTACCGTTCGGTCCACGTCACCACGGCCCGCCGCCTGCTCGCCGGCGAGTCCGCGGCGGCACTTGCGGACGACCACAGGGCGCGGGTGCACGCGGCGTTCGACGCGCTGGAGGCGGCGCTCGGGTAAGGGCGCCGCACACGCCGAAGGGGCGCGCCCGGAACGAACCGGGCACGCCCCTCACACGTCAAGGTGCGACGTCAGTGGTCGAACTTCTTGCGAACGTCGTCCACCGCGCCCTGGGCCTTGTCACGACCCTGCTCAGACGCGTCCGAAGCCCGCTCGGACGCGTCCTGCGACCGCTCCTGGTCCTCGTCCTTGCCGCCCTTCATCTTCTTCTGACCCTGGTCGGCAAGCTCCTGCGCCTTGTCCTTGAACTGGTCGGCGATGCCCATGCTGTTCACTCCTCGTGGGTGCGTGGGGGATGGCCCCGGAAGGGCCTCGACCAGACTTACACGACCGGGCATTCAGCGCATTTCGATCATTCACTCTGTGTGCGCGCAGCACGTTCGTCCTGGTCAGCCGCGCCCCCCGCGCCGACCAGCCCCTTGCTGATCCCCTCCAGCCGCGGACCGAAGCGCCGCATCTCCCGCTGCCCGACGGCACCGATCAGGGTCGGCAGGTAGCCGCGCACCGACTGCATCCCGCGCAGCCACCACTGGGCGTACACATGCGCGGAGCGCCGCTCGATGCCGGCGACTATCCGGTCGACGGCCGGGCCGAGCGGGTACGTGCGGTTCGACGGCCAGGGCAGCCGCTGCCGCAGCTCCCGCATCACGTCGTCCTCGTCGGCACCGCGCACCATGTCCGTATCGGTCCAGGACAGGTAGCCGACGCCGACCTTCACCCCGCGGTAGCCGACCTCGGCCCGCAGGCTGTGGGCGAACGCCTCGACGCCGGACTTCGACGCGCAGTACGCGCTCATCATCGGCGCGGGCGTCATGGCAGCGAGCGAGGCGATCTGGAGGAAGTAGCCGCGGCTCTCCACCAGGACCGGCAGGAACGCACGGCCGGTGACCGCGCCGCCGATCAGGTTGACCTCGATGACCCGCCGCCAGGCGACCGGATCGGAGTCCATGAACGGGCCGCCCGAGGCGACGCCGGCGTTGGCGACGACGACGTCGACCTTGCCGAACCGTGCCTTGACCTCCTGCGCGATCCGCGCCATCGCCTCGTGGTCGGTGACGTCCGCGTACCAGTGGTCGCTCTCCCCGTGCAGCCGCTCGGAGACCTTCTTCAGCTCGTCGGGCTCCAGGCCGACCAGGGCCAGCTTCGCGCCGCGCGCCGAGAGCTTGCGGGCGAGCAGCTCACCCACACCGCGCGCCGCCCCGGTGACGACGACGACCTGTCCTTCGAGACTGTGCCTGCCGCTCATACGACCTCCTCCTTGCCCTCGACATCAGCCGTATCCCGAAACGGGAGACAGGTGGTCACCAGTTCCCGGATCTTCGCCGTGACCACCTCCGGTGCCTCGACCGGCGTCATGTGGCCCAGGCCCGCCAGTTCGGTGAGCCCGAGGCAGTCGGGCAGCGCCGCGGCGAGGGCGCGGGCGTGCACCGGCGGGGTCAGCCGGTCCTCCGTACCCGCGATCACCGCGGTGGGCACCCGCAGCTCCCGTACGCCCTCTTCGAGGTCCAGGTCCGCGAGGACGTGGCCCCAGGCGACCCGCGGGCCCCGGGGGCAGGCGTGCACGATCCGGGCGCAGGTGTCGACCCTGTCCGGGGCCGAGCCTGCTCCCATCGTCCCGTACTTGAGGAGACGACGGGAGAGCGGCGTGACCGGCCCGAGCGGGGCGCGCGCACCGAGGATGGCGCGGGTCATCCTGGTGCGGACCGCACCGGCCCGGATCGGCACGACCAGCGATTCGGCGATCAGCCGCGAACTGCCGGTGCTGCACAGCAGGACGGCGGCCGCGTGCTCGCGCAGCCCGGCCCGCCGCGAGGCGGCCATCATCGTCATGCCGCCCATGGAGTGCCCCACGAGTACGGCCTTCTCCCCCGGTTCCAGCGTGGCGGCGAGGACCGCTTCGAGGTCGTCGGCGAGGGCTTCGGTGCTGTATCCGGCCGGGCCGACCGCGGGCGAGGTGCCGTGGCCGCGCTGGTCGTAGGCGATGACCCGGTGGTCGAGGGCCAGGTCCCGGATCTGCGCGTCCCAGAAGCCCGTGTTGCAGGTCCAGCCGTGGGACAGGACCACCGCGGGGGCGCCCTCCTGTCCGTGCACCTCCACGTGGAGGCGGGAACCGTCGGCGGAGACGGCCATGAGTTCGCGGACCGGCACCGGCCGGGCGGCGTCGCGCCGCGGCTGCCGGCTCATCGGGCGGCCTCCCCTGCGACGGCCTTCTCCGTGACGGTCTTCTCCGCGTCCCGCTGGGCGGGCACCCGTACGACCTGGTACTCCGCGATGTCGACCGTCCGCGTCGCCCTGCGGAACTCGGAGGTGGTGCCCGGCCAGACCGTGGTGTTGCGCCCGCCGGCGTCCAGGTACCAGCTGGTGCAGCCGCCGGTGTTCCAGACCGTGCGCTTCATCCGCTCCTGGACGCGGCGGTTCCAGGTCCCGACGGCCGAGGGGCGGGCGTCGAGCGCGACGCGCCCGCCGAGCACGTCCAACTGGCGGAGGTAGTCGGCCATGTAGTTCAGCTGGGCCTCGATCATCAGGATCATCGAGGAGTTCCCGAGGCCCGTGTTGGGGCCGATGATCGTCATCCAGTTGGGGAAACCGGCCGCGCTCGCACCGCGCAGCGACTCCATGCCGCCCTTCCACGATTCGGCGAGCGTGATGCCCTCCGCGCCCACCACGCGTTCGGCGATCGGCATGTCCGTCACATGGAAGCCGGTGCCGAAGACGATCGCGTCGACCTCGGCCTCCGTACCGTCGGACGCGACGAGGGTCGAACCGCGCACCTCGCTCAGTCCGGAGTCGACGACGTCCACATTGGGCTGGGCGAGCGCCGGGTAGTAGGTGCTGGAGAGCAGGATGCGCTTGCAGCCGATGCGGTACGAGGGGGTCAGCTTGGCCCGCAGCGCCGGGTCCTTGATGGAGCGCGCCATGTTGGACTTGGCTATCCGCTCGACCAGGCCCAGCTGGTCGGGGTGCTTGGTGAAGGCGCTGACCTGCAACTCCCTGATGCCCCAGAGCAGTCCGCGGCGCGCGGTGCCGGTGAAGGGGAGCGTGCGGTGCAGCCAGCGCTCGGCTCCGCCGATGGCGCGGTCCATCCGCGGCATCACCCACGGCGGGGTGCGCTGGAAGAGCGTGAGCTTCCCCGCCTTCGGCTGGATCGCGGGCACGATCTGGATCGCGGAGGCTCCGGTGCCGATCATCGCGACCCGTTTGCCGGTGAGGTCGGCGTCGTGGTCCCAGCGGGCGGAGTGGAAGACCTTGCCGGGGAAGTCGGCGAGCCCGGGGATGTCAGGGGTCTTCGGGTCGGAGAGCGGTCCGGTCGCGGAGACGACGACGTCGGCGACGGTCGTGGTGCCGTCGGCGCTCTCGATGACCCAGTTCAGCTCGTCGTTGTCCCAGCGCATCATCGTCACCTCGTGATTCAGCCTGAGGTGCGGCCGCAGCCCGAAGGTGTCAGCGACGTGCTCCAGGTAGGCGCGGATGTGCTCCTGCCCGGAGAAGGTGCGCGGCCACTCGGGGTTGGGTGCGAACGAGAACGAGTAGAGGTGGGACGGTACGTCGCAGGCGCAGCCCGGATAGCTGTTGTCACGCCAGGTGCCACCGACGGAACCGGCGCGCTCCAGGATCACGAAATCGGTGATGCCTTCGCGACGGAGCCGGACAGCGGCCCCGAGGCCCCCGAATCCGGATCCGATCACCGCCACTCGTACATGCTCGTGCTGGGCCATGCTGCCGCCTCCCGCGGTACGTCACACGACTCTGCCAGCAATCACTGGCATTGTTGGGAGAGTAGAACAGCTCCGTACCGATGGGTAGGGGTACGACGGGGGAAAGTTACCGGCGGTACAACACGCGGCCTCCCCACCGGCCGGGCCGGTAGGGTGCGGGGGTGGCCGAAGGACGCGAGCACCGCGAATACCGCATGGAGGAGCTGGCCAAGGAGGCCGGCATCCCCGTGCGGACCCTGCGCTTCTACCGGGAGCGCGGACTGATCTCGCCGCCACGCCGCGAGGGCCGCATCGCCTGGTACGACGACCACCACCTGGCCCGCCTGCGCACCATCGCGGGCCTGCTGGAGCGCGGCCACACCCTGACCGGCATCGCCGACCTCGCGCGCACCTTCGAGAGCGGCCGCGATGTCGCCGAGGTGCTGGGCCTGGGCGAACCGACCGAGGAGACCCCGGTCCGGCTCACGCCCGAACAGCTCGCGGACTACTTCGAGGGCGAGTCCACCCCCGAGAACCTGGCGACCGCCATGGAGCTGGGCTACCTCGGCACGGACGGCGACGAGATCGTGCACATCAGCCGCCGCCTCCTGGAGGTCTCGGCCGAGCTGGTGCGCGAGGGCGTCCCGCTCGCCACGGTCCTCGCGTCCGGTCGCCGGGTCCGCGAGCACGCGGACGCCCTGGCCGACCTCTTCGTCGCCACCCTGCGCGAGCACAGCACGGAGGCCGAGCCGCCCCAACTGCGCCCGCTGGCCCGCGCGGTGGTGGACGCGGAACTCTCCATGGCCCTGGACCGCCGGCTGCGCCGCGACGCCGAGGCGCCGAAGCCGCCGGCAGCGTAGGGCCCGCCCGACGGCCCGTGGCGGACCGGACCGACCCGCCCCTGCCTACTGCTCGTACACCACCGTCACCGGTGCGTGGTCGCTCCACCGCTCGCCGTGCGTGGCCGCCCGCTCGACCCACGCCTTCACCGCACGCGCGGCCAGACCGGCGGTCGCCACCTGGTAGTCGATGCGCCAGCCCGTGTCGTTGTCGAAGGCGCGGCCCCGGTAGGACCACCACGAGTACGGTCCCTCGACGTCCGGGTGCAGACCCCGTACGACGTCGACGTACGCGGCCTCCTCGAAGACCCGGGTCAGCCACTCCCGCTCCTCGGGGAGGAAACCGGAGTTCTTCTTGTTGCCCTTCCAGTTCTTGAGGTCGGCCTCCTGGTGGGCGATGTTCCAGTCACCGCAGACGACCACCTCGCGGCCCTCGGCGGCGGCCCGCGCCTTCAGCCCGGTGAGGTAGGGCAGGAAGGCCGCCATGAAGCGCTCCTTCTCGTCCTGCTTCTCGGTGCCGACCTCGCCGGAGGGCAGATACAGGCTCGCGACGGTGACGCCCGGCAGGTCGATCTCGACGTACCGGCCGCTCGCGTCGAACTCCTCGCCGCCCGCGTCACCGAAGCCGCCGAAGCCGATCTGCACCCGCTCGGGCGCCCGGCGGGAGTAGAGCGAGACCCCGGCCCGGCCCTTCGCGGCGGCGGGCGCGTGGACGGTGTGCCACCCCTCGGGCTCACGCACCTCCTCGGGCAGCTGCTGCGGCTCGGCCCGCACTTCCTGGAGGCAGATCACATCGGCGTCGGTCTGCGCCAGCCACTCGACGAAGCCCTTCTTGGCGGCGGCGCGGAGACCGTTTACATTCACGGAGGTCACAGTGAGCATCCCGGCACGATACCGACATCCGGATGCCGCATACATGTACCATCGCTCGTATGAATATCCACACTCGGGCCTTCGACCACCCCGACGCCGTCAAACTCAACGACCGCGTCCAGCTCGAGTACGCCGAGCGCTACGGGGACGAGGGCGATGTCACACCGCTGGACGCCACGATGTTCGACCCCCCGCGCGGCCTGTACCTGATCGCCTACGACGCGCGGGAGAGCCCGGTCGCCACCGGGGGCTGGCGGTCGCAGGAACGCAACGACGAGGGCTACTCGGACGGCGACGCCGAGCTGAAGCGGATGTACGTGATACCCGAGGGACGCGGCCAGGGCCTGGCCCGCCGCATCCTGGCCGCCCTGGAGGACGACGCCCGTGCGGCGGGCCGCACCCGCATGGTCCTGGAGACCGGCGACCAGCAGCCCGAGGCGATCGCCCTGTACCTCTCCAGCGGCTACACGCCCTGCGAGAAGTTCGGTCACTACCGCACGTACGACAACAGCCGCTGCTTCGCCAAGCCGCTGCGGTCCTGGGCCGTGTCCTGAACCGCCCGCGCGGCAGGCGGGACCTTCAGGCCACGCCCCGGGAGCCGTCCGCCCCGGCCAGGAACCGCAGGAGCGCGTCGTTGAACGCCTCCGGCCGCTCCAGGCAGGGCAGGTGCCCGGCCTCCTCGACCACCACCAGTTCCGCGTCCGGCATCAGCCCGTGCAGCCCCCGGGCCTCCGCGACCGGCGTGTACACGTCGTCCGCGCCGACGACGACCAGGACCGGCGTCCGGACCCCGGCGAGCGAGTCGCGGTAGTCGGACCGCTCGGCCCGGCCCCGCAGCGCGGCCGCCGCCCCCTCCGGAGCGGTGGTACGCATCATCCCCAGCACCCGGGCGGCGACGTCCGGCAGCGCGGTGACGTTGTACGGGGCCAGCATCTTGTCGATCACCTCGTCCGCGTACCCGTCCATCCCCTCGGCGAGCAGCCGGTCGGCAAGACGGTTACGGAACGCCTTGCCGTCCTCGGTCTCGGCGGCCGGTGAGGTGTCGGCGAGCACCAGCGCCGCCACCCGGCCCGGGTACGAGCGGTGGAACTCCATCGCGATCTGCCCGCCCATGGACACCCCGCCCACGACGGCCCGCTCGATGCCGAGGTGGTCCAGCAGCGCGGCGATGTCGTCGGCGAAGTCCGCGAGCAGGGTGCGGCCCGGTACGACGTCGCTGTCCCCGTACCCCCGCAGGTCGGACACGATCACCCGGCGTCCGGCAGCCACCAGCGCGGCGGTCTGCGACCGCCACATGGTCCGGTTGAACGGATGTCCGTGCACGAGGACGACCGGCGGCGGATCCCCGGCCGGCCCCAGGTCGTCGTACACGAGGACGGTGCCGTCCCGCGCCGTGAACCGGCCGCTCACCGCACCACCCGCCCGACGCCCACGTAGAACCCGCTGCGCTCGACGACCGGCGCCGGTTCCTCCCGGTACCACTCGGTCGCGGGGACGAGCCCCGGCTCGACGAGCTCGAGCCCCTCGAAGAACGGCTCGACCTCGGCCCGCGTACGCATCCGCAGCGCGATGGCGCCCTTCTTGTACGCCGCCTCCGTCTCCTGCTTCAGCTCCGGGTGCTGATCCGCGGTGCCGTGCGAGAGGACCAGGTAACTGCCCACCGGCAGCGCGTCGACCAGCGTGCGGGTGATGCCGTACGGGTCCTGGTCGTCCGGCAGGAAGTGCATCAGCGCGATCAGCGAAAGGGCGATGGGCCGGTCGAAGTCCAGCACCTTCCGGGCCCGTTCGAGGATCGCCTGAGGCTCCCGCACATCGGCGTGAAGATAGTCGGTGGCCCCTTCGGGCGTGCTGACGAGCAGCGCCTCCGCGTGACGCAGCACGATCGGGTCGTTGTCCGCGTACGCGATCCGCGCCGTCGGCGTGATCGCCTGCACGATCTGGTGGAGGTTGGGCTCGGTGGGGATCCCGGTGCCGATGTCGAGGAACTGGTCGACCCCGCCCCGCGCCAGCCAGGCCGAAGCCCGGTGCATGAACGCCCGGTTCCGCGCCGCGTTGCCCCGCGCCTCCTCCGGCAGCCTCTCCGCCACCTGCTGATCGACCGGATAGTTGTCCTTGCCGCCCAGCAACCAGTCGTACACCCGCGCGGGGTGAGGCTTGCTGGTGTCGATCCGGGGGTTGGGTATGCCTGCGGTCACAGGGCGCTCCTCGGTACGGAGAACTTCGCGAGCGGGTAAACGCTTTTCAGCCTAAGCGAGGTCTAATCCTTTCCTGCCCACCGGTCTTACTCAACAGCCCTGCACAGAAACGCACTCGAACGCGCGGCCCCGAACCGATCCTGTGCGGTGAACGCCCTCGGGTGGCCGCGGGTGGCCGCTGTCGCCCGTGCCCGGGGCGGTCTCCAGCAGAGACAGAGCGAGGTCCATGCGGAGACCCCCGAAAGGGCCTCACCAAGGACAGCCTGATCCACTACCGGCCGCGCGTCGAGGTCGTCGTCCCCATCCCGCTGCCCGAAGGCCCCGAGCGTCCTCCGGCCGGCCCGCCGTGGGCGTACGGCGACCTCGGCGGGCCCACGTCCGTGATCCGGACGGTGGTGGAGACCGCTGCGACGGAGAAACGGAGGCCCGGAGGGCTGGAGAGCTGGAGAGCTGGAGGGCTGGAGAGCTGGAGCAACGACGAAGGTCCCGTCCGATCTTTCGACCGGACGGGACCTTCGTTGTGCGGTGGACCTGTGGGGATTTGAACCCCAGACCCCCTCGATGCGAACGAGGTGCGCTACCAGACTGCGCCACAGGCCCTTGCAACGAGTGAAACTTTAGCACCCTCACCGGGGTGGTCGGAAATCCGTTCCGCGCTGGTCAGCCGAGTCGGCGTCAGGGCGCGGGCGGGAGGTCTCACTCGTTGGCCGCGCGGGGGCGGTCGTCCTCGTCGTACTGGTCGAAGAGCGGGGTCCGGCCCCGGTCGCGGGCGCGGCGGGACTGGCTGGTGCGCTGGCGCGGCGCCGGGTCCACGGGTGGCGCCACGGCCGGCCGGGTGGGCTCGGCAGTGCTGGAGCGGGCCGCGCTCCAGGTCTCCGGATCGCCGACCTCCACGCCGCCCGTGGCGCGCGGGGCTACCGGGGCGGTGACGTAGGTGGGCAGCGGGACGGGGACCGGCTCCCAGCTGTCGCCCTGGACCCGGCCGCGCTCGCGCTGCTGGTCCACCCACTCCGCGTGGTCCGTCTGCTCGACCAGGGCGCGGCGGCCGGCCTCCTGCGGGGAGACCGTGGGGGTGGGCTCGGGGGCGGGGTGGCGCGCTTCGGGGTCCTCGTCGGGCTCGGCGGGCGCCGCCGTGGCGGGCTGGTGCCTGCGCGGGCGGTTCTCGCGGAGCCGCTGCGCCGCCACCTCGGCCCGTCGCCGGTCCATGGTGAAGGCGAACCTGCGCCGCTCCTGGGCGCGCAGATGCACGATGTACGTGCTCAGCAGCACCGCGGGGACCGCGGGTGCCCAGAGGAACTGCAGGCCGCCGACCGCCGCGACGACCGCGCCGAGCGTGAAGGCGAGGAAGAGGACGACTGTGGTGCGTCGCCGGCGTGCGAGTACCTGGAGGCGCTGCGCGCGCCGGGCGCGTTCCGCGTCGATTCCGCCGGGGCGCGGGCGCCGGGCGGAGGCGGGTGCGGGGTCGGACGCGGGCGCGGATCGTTCCCGGGCGTGGCGTTCCTTCGGTGCGCGCTCCGGCGTACGAGCCGGGTCGTGCACCCGGGCCTCGGTATGTGCCGGAGGCGCGGAGAAGTTCCGGACGTCGACGGAATCCATTCGATCCGTGCTCACGTCCGGTTCGGCGTCGGGCGCCGCCTCATCGTCGGTGCGCTCCTGAAGCCCCTTGGCATACCGGCGCTCCATCGCCGCCCTTCCGGACAGCAGCCGGATGGCGGTGCTGAAGCGTTCCGTCGGACGGGCTTCGTTGAGCTCGTCCTGCCTGCGGAGCCACATCGGCACCAAGTAGGCGGCCCAGGCCCCGACGATGACTGCGTAGATGAGGCCGCTGCTGCTCACATCTCACACCGTAGAGGGGTTTGCATGGAGGCATCCGCCAATTGGCGCGGTGTGTCGCACGATCCGGCTGATATCACGGACTTTTTTTGTGATTGTTCGGATCAACAGTCGGTGTTTGCGTGCCCGTTAGCGGTCAAACGATGGTCACTTTCGAACACATATTTTATTTAGTGCGATGTCCGGGGTGGCTCCTGTCGGACCCGCTGCCACCTCCGGAGCAGCCCGTCGGGCACCTCCTCGGCGGTGAGCGCGTAGATCAGATGGTCCCGCCAGGCGCCGTCGATGTGCAGATAGCGCGGCCGGATCCCTTCCTCACGGAATCCGAGTTTTTCCACGACGCGTCGGCTGGGCCCGTTCTCCGGGCGAATGCACACCTCGATCCGGTGCAGTCCGACAGCCCGGAAACAGTGGTCGACGGCGAGGGCGACGGCGGTCGGCATCACACCGCGGCCCGCCACTTCCTGGTCCACCCAGTAGCCGACATGGCCCGAACACATCGAGCCCCAGGTGATCCCGGCGACGGTCAGCTGACCGACCAGCCGCCCCTGGTACTCGATGGCGAAGGGAAGCATCCGGCCGGCGTGAGCCTCGGCCCGCAGGTGGCGGATCATCTGCCGGTACGTGGGGCGCTGGGCCACCGGTCCGCCCGGGGCCGGCGGCGGCACGGTCGCCTCCCAGGGGCGCAGCCAGTCCCGGTTGCGCCGGTTGACCTCGCGCCACATGGTCTGGTCGCGCAGCTTTATCGGCCGGAGGGCGACGTCGCCGTCCACCAGGGTCACCGGCCAGGTCGGGACGTTCAGCTCGGGCTCCCGGGTCGGGGGTGATCGCCGCCGCGGAGCTGGTCGACGGCGTGCACCAGGAGTCGGGTCAGGACCGCCAGTCCGTCGCGCACCCCGCCGGTGGAACCGGGCAGGTTGACGACGAGAGTGCGGCCGGCCACGCCCGCCAGACCCCGCGAGAGCGCGGCCGTGGGGACCTTGTCCCGGCCCTCGGCGCGGATCGCCTCGGGGATGCCGGGGACCTCGTGGTCCAGGACGCGGCGGGTCGCCTCGGGGGTGCGGTCGGTGGGCGAGACGCCCGTACCGCCGGTGGTCACGATGACGTCGTAGCCGGCGGACACCCCGGCGCGCAGCGCCTCCTCGACCGGATCGCCGTCGGGGACGACCCGCGGCCCGTCGACGGTGAAGCCGAGCCCGGTCAGCGCCTCGGCGATCAGCGGGCCGCCCTTGTCGGCGTAGACCCCGGCGGCTGCGCGGTTCGACGCGGTCACCACGAGGGCGCGGTACGGGGCCGGGGCCGCGCCGGACGTGCTCATGCGTCCGCCCCTTCGGGTGCGGTGCGCCGGTAGTCGCCGGACTTGCCGCCCGACTTCGCCTCGACCCGGACGTCGGTGATGACCGCGGCCTTGTCGACCGCCTTGACCATGTCGATGACGGTGAGCGCGGCGACCGTCACCGCGGTCAGGGCCTCCATCTCCACGCCCGTGCGGTCCGTGGTCCTCACGGTGGCCGTGATCTCGACCGCGTCGTCCGCCACCGCCAGGTCGACCGTGACTCCGGAGACGGCGAGCGGGTGACAGAGGGGGATCAGCTCGGGAGTGCGCTTGGCCCCCATGATCCCGGCGATACGCGCGGTGGCGAGGGCGTCCCCCTTGGGGACTCCCTCGCCCCGGAGCAGTTCGATGACACGCGGCGAGACGAGGACCCGGCCGCCTGCGCGGGCGACGCGCGCGGTGACGTCCTTCTCGGAGACGTCGACCATGCGGGCGGCGCCCGCCTCGTCGATGTGCGTCAGCCTGTTCTGCGTACTCAACTAACTCCGCCTAGCGGTAGGGCGCCGGTTGCCCCTGTGCCGCACCGGGGTGCGGGCCCGGGGTCCGGGGGGTGTCCCCCGGAAGGCACAGCGGCAGATACCGTACCGCCACCCGGCCCGGGTCAGCGGATCAGGATCACCTCGGCGTCCGTGCCGGGTTCGACGGAGGTGACCTCCTCGGGCAGCACGATCAGCGCGTCCGCCTGGGCGAGAGCGGCGATCAGATGCGATCCGGACCCGCCGACGGGGGTGACGGTGCCCGCGTCCGCGTCGTACGTGCCGCGCAGGAACTGCCGTCTGCCGGCGGGCGACGACAGGGCCTTGTCGGTGACCAGCGTGGCCCTGGTGGAAGGGCGGTTCACATCCGGCAGGCCCATCAGGGTGCGGATCGCGGGCCGTACGAACAGTTCGAAGGAGACGTAGCTGGAGACCGGGTTGCCCGGCAGTGCCAGCAGCGGGGTGTGTTCCGGGCCGATGGAGCCGAAGCCCTGCGGCTTGCCGGGCTGCATGGCGAGCTTGCGGAAGTCGATGCCGCTGCCCGGCTCGTCCTCGTCGCCCACCGAGGACAGCGCCTCCTTGACCACGTCGTACGCGCCGACGCTGACGCCACCGGTGGTGACGACGATGTCGGCGCGGATCAGCTGGTCCTCGATCGTGGCGCGCAGCGTCTCGGCGTCGTCGGTGACGGCGCCGACCCGGTAGGTGATCGCTCCGGCGTCGCGTGCGGCGGCCGTCAGCGCGAAGCTGTTCGAGTCGTAGATCTGTCCGGCGGTCAGCTCCTCGCCGGGCTGGACCAGTTCGCTGCCGGTGGAGATGACGACGACGCGCGGCCGGGGCCGCACCTTCACCGTCGAGCGGCCGATGGCCGCGAGCAGGCCGATCTGCGGCGGTCCGATCACCGAACCGGCCCGCAGCGCCAGATCGCCCGGGCGCACATCGCTGCCGCGGTCCCGCACGTGGGCGCGGGCCTCGGCCGCCCGGTGGACCCGGACCTCGCCGCCCGCACCCTCGGGGGCGTCCCTGTGGGCGCGCATCGCGGCCGCCGGTCCACCGCCCGTGCCGCCGTCGGTCCACTCGACCGGGACCACGGCCTCCGCACCGGCCGGCAGCGGGGCGCCGGTCATGATGCGGGCGGCCTCGCCCGGTCCGACCCGCTGGCCGCCGAGGAGTCCTGCGTCGCCCGCCGCGACGTCCCCGATGACGGTGAGGACGGCGGGAAACTCCTCGGACGCGCCCTCCACATCGGCGACGCGGACCGCGTAGCCGTCCATCGAGCTGTTGTCGAAGGGCGGCAGGGCGATCTCCACCACGACGTCCTCGACCAGGACACAGCCCTGCGCCTCGGGCAGTTGCAGCTCGATGGGTTCGAGCGGCTTCACCGCGGCGAGGATGTCTTCCAGGTGCTCGTCCACCGACCAGATCGTGCTGCTCAAGGTGCTACATCTCCTCGGTGACGTAACTGCGGAGCCAGGTCCGGAACTCCGGTCCCAGATCTTCACGTTCGCACGCGAGTCTGACAATGGCACGGAGGTAGTCGCTCCGGTCACCGGTGTCATAGCGGCGGCCCTTGAAGACGACGCCGTGCACCGGGCCGCCCACCTTCTCGTCCTCGGCCAGCAGCTGCAGGGCGTCGGTCAGCTGGATCTCGTCGCCGCGGCCCGGCTCGGTCCGGCGCAGTATGTCGAAGACCGCGGGGTCCAGGACGTATCGGCCGATGATGGCCAGGTTGCTGGGCGCGTCGGCCGGTTCCGGCTTCTCGACCAGGCCGGTGATCCGCATCACATCGCCTTCGGCGGTGGGCTCGACGGCGGCGCAGCCGTACTGGTGGATCAGTTCGGGCGGCACCTCCATGAGCGCGATGACGCTGCCGCCCTCGCGCTCCTGGATCTCGACCATGCGGGCCAGCAGCGGGTCGCGCGGGTCGATCAGGTCGTCGCCCAGGAGGACCGCGAACGGCTGGTCACCGACGTGCGGTGCCGCGCACAGCACCGCGTGCCCGAGACCGCGCGGGTCGCCCTGCCGGACGTAGTGCATCGTGGCGAGGTCGCTCGACTCCTGCACCCTGCGCAGCCGTTCGGCATCGCCCTTGCGGGTGAGCGCCGACTCCAGTTCGTAATTGCGGTCGAAGTGGTCCTCCAGAGGACGCTTGTTGCGACCGGTGATCATCAGTACGTCGGAGAGCCCGGCGGCCACCGCCTCCTCGACGACGTACTGGATGGCAGGCTTGTCGACGACAGGCAGCATCTCTTTGGGAGTGGCTTTGGTGGCCGGCAGGAAGCGGGTACCGAGGCCCGCCGCCGGGATGACCGCCTTGCTGATCCTGGGGTTCGACTGAGTCATGCGCTGAACCTTAACCGGCGCACATGGGCGGAAGATGAGCCTCCGGTTAACTTTGTACTCATATATGCCGGTACGACAGATCAGTGGGTGCCCCGTTGAACACCGACATGTCCGCAAAGGCACTGCTGCGGCGTGAACTGCTCGCCGCACGACGTCTCCTCACCGAGGAGGACGCCGAAAGGGCCGCCGCGGTTCTGGCCCGTCACGCACTCGCTCTCCCCGAGCTCTCCGGAGCCCGTACCGTCGCCGCGTACGTATCGGTCGGACGCGAACCGGGCACCCGCGCCCTGCTGGACGCGCTGCGAGCGCGAGGCGTACGGGTGCTGCTTCCGGTGCTCCTGCCGGACAACGATCTCGACTGGGCCCCGTACGAAGGCGCCGCGAGCCTGGAGAAGGCCGGCCGCGGGCTGCTGGAGCCCGCCGGGGAGCGGCTCGGCCCGGACGCCGTCCTGGACGCCGACGCGGTGCTTCTGCCGGGCCTGGCGGTCGACGGGCGCGGGATGCGGCTGGGCAGGGGCGGCGGGAGCTACGACCGGGTGCTGGCCCGCCTCACGGCGGCCGGGGCCCACCCGGCGCTGATCGTCCTGCTGTACGGCAACGAGGTGGCCGTGCGGGTCCCGGAGGAACCGCACGACCACCCCGTGGACGCCGTGGTGACACCGGACGGCCCGCGGCGCTTCAGCGGCCGCTGAAGAACCCCTGGGCCGGTCCTACGGCTTCAGTGTCAGCGTGTCCTTCGTCGCCCCGGCCACCGCGTTCGTCCCGAAGGACCAGTCCAGCAGCTCACCGTTGACCCACTTGTCGGTCTGGTCGGTGTAGTGCGCGCTGAACGCGTGTCCGGAGGCGCCGGTGAGGTTGATCCAGCGGGACTTGTCCCAGTCCCCCACGTTGACGACCATCCGCATCGACGGGACCCAGACGACCTCGTAGCCGCCCGCCGCGTTCCAGCCGGTGGCGTCCACCGCGGCCTCGCCGCCGCCGAGGTTCCACGGGCCCCGGTTGAGCACTCGCTGGAGCAGCCCGGGGCCTTCCTTGCCGAGGGTCTGGTTCTTCAGGGTCAGCTGGTGCAGCCGGCCCCAGTTCCAGGTGGTGATGTCCTTGCCGAGCTTGGCCGTCAGCTCCCAGCGGGCGTCCTCCATGGCACGGGCGAACAGCTCGTCACGGTTCTCGGTCGCCGCGTCCTTGCGGTTCGCCGGCGTCTTCCACCAGTTGCTGTCCGGCTTGTCCATGAGGTTCTCGACGACCTGGTACCAGCGGTCACCGCCGTCCGGCTGTGCCGAGTCCGCGGCGCGCTGACCGCATTCGCGTACCAGCTTGTCCTGCTCGTCGACCGGGCCCGAGCTCTTGGCCGGGGGCACGTTCAGGCACTCGCCCTTGACCCGCATCTCCTTGGGCAGCTTGTCGCCGAAGGCCAGCTTGAGGATGTTGCGCCAGACCGCGTTGAAGTACGCGGCCGCCGCCGAGTCGGACTCCTGGGTGTAGTCCCAGCCCTCCAGCAGCTTCTGCGCCTCCCGGACGTCCTTGTCCGAGATGTTGATCTTCATCAGCTCGGGCACCAGGAGCGCGGCGATCTCGCTGGTGTTGTCCATCTGCATCTTCTGCATGTCGTCGGTCGAGATCTTCCCGCCGCCCTTGATCTTCGACTCGATGAGGTCGTTGATCCGCTGGCTGCGGGTGCCGTAGCCCCAGTCCTTGGTGAGCATGTACGGGTACTTGTCCTCGTCGATGACCGCCTGGTTGGCGGTGACGATGTACCCGCGCTTCGGGTCGTACTCGTACGGCAGCTCGTCGAACGGGATCGGGTCCTTCTTCCAGCCGTACGCCGAGGACCAGCCGGGACTGGGCATCGTGCCGTCACCGGACTTGCGGACCGGGATCCTCCCCGGCGCCTGGTAGCCGATGTGGCCCTTGGTGTCGGCGTAGATGAGGTTCTGCGAGGGAACCTCGAAGTGCTCGGCCGCCGCACGGAAGGTCGTGAAGTCCTTGGCGCGGTTCAGCTCGAAGACGGCGTCCATGGAGTGGCCCGGTTCCAGCGCGGTCCACTTCAGGGCGACCGCGTAACCGTCCGCACGGTCCGGCGCCGCGTTGGTGACGGGCGCCTTCTGGCCGACCTTCTCCAGCTCGCTGTTGCGGTCGGAGACAAGCGGCCCGTTGTTGGTCTCACGGACGGTGATGTGCCGGTCCTTGCCGCCCGCGACCTTGATGGTCTCCTCGCGGGTGGTGAACGGCTTGACCTTGCCGTCGTACAGGTAGCCGTCTCCGGAGACCTTCTCCAGGAAGAGGTCGGTGACGTCGGCGCCCAGGTTGGTGAAGCCCCAGGCGACGTCCTGGTTGTGGCCGATGATCACGCCCGGCATACCGGAGAAGGTGTAGCCGGCGGTGTCGTACTTGCAGGTCGCCGAGACGGTGCGGCAGTGCAGCCCCATCTGGTACCAGAGCGAGGGCAGCTGCGGCGCCAGGTGCGGGTCGTTGGCCAGCAGCGGCTTGTCGGTCGTCGTGTACTTGCCGGAGACCACCCAGGAGTTCGACCCGATGCCGGTGCCGTTGGGGCCGAGCAGCGAGGGGATCTCGTCGAGGGTGTCGGAGAGCGCGCCGAGCTGACTGTTCAGCCCCTCCGTGGCACCCGCCGCGGTGGACGAGGCGATGTTGTCGGACGGCGTCGCCGCCGGGTCGAACTTCCCCGTGGCCGGGGAGACCCCGCCCTCGGAGACGATCGGCTTGTGGGTGTCGTACGGGTACGCCGGGTACAGGTCCTCGATCTGCTTCGTGTCGAGCCTGCTGGTCATCAGCGAACGGTCGATCTCGTCCTGCATGTTGCCGCGCAGGTCCCAGGCCATGGCCTTCAGCCAGGCCACCGAGTCGACCGGGGTCCACTCCGTCGGCTTGTAGTCGTTGGTGAGGCCCAGCGCCGCGTACTCGACGGAGATGTCCTTGCCGTCGCGGCCCTTGAGGTAGGCGTTCACGCCGTCCGCGTACGACTGGAGGTTCTTCTTGGTCTCCGCGGACAGGACGTGGTCGTACTCCTCCTGTGCGACCTTGCGCCAGCCCAGCGTGCGCAGGAAGGAGTCCGTCTCGACCTGTCCGGAGCCGAACATCTCGGAGAGCCGGCCGGACGTCATGTGACGGCGGACGTCCATCTCCCAGAAGCGGTCCTGCGCCTGGACGAAGCCCTGGGCGCGGAACAGGTCGGAATCGGAGTCCGCGTAGATCTGCGGAATGCCGTAGCTGTCGCGCTTCACCTCGACGTTGCTGTCGAGGCCGGCGAGCTGGGCTGTCCCGCTGGTCTGCGGGTACGAGGCCCGCACGGTGGATACGGACCAGTACGTGCCGTATCCGATACCCGCGACAAGCGCCAGCACCAGAACGATCACGATCAGGCGGGCGCGTCGCCCCTTCTTCTTGCGCGGCCTGTCACCGGCGGAACCGGTGGAGCCGGAAGAGGCGGTTGTGTTGGCGGGCATCGCTGTCCTTCGAGGGGCAGGGTGGTCCTGGGAGTGCAGGAGCAACCATAGGCGCAGCGCCGAAGGCCCTCTGACGCGGTATCGGGATGGTTCGAATTGCGTAGCGATCGCACGAGTACTCGAACGCATCAAGAAAACGTTAAAGATTAGGTAAGGTAACGAAGTACCGGCTGCCGGGAAACGATCCGGCAGGCGTTCGCAGGGAAGGATCCGGCCACTGACTGTCCACACGCTCAACGAACTCCTGCTCGTCTGCTCGCTTGTCCTGCTCGTCGCGGTGGCGGCGGTACGGATCTCGTCACGCAGCGGGCTCCCGAGCCTGCTCCTGTACCTCGGCATCGGCATCGTCATGGGCCAGGACGGCCTCTTCGACGTCAAGTTCGACAACGCGGAACTGACGCAGGTGATCGGCTATGCCGCCCTCGTCGTGATCCTCGCCGAGGGTGGACTCGGCACGAAGTGGAAAGAGATCAAACCCGCGCTGCCCGCGGCCGTGATGCTCTCCCTCGTGGGCGTCGCGGTGAGCGTGGGCGTGACGGCGGCCGGAGCGCACTACCTGGTCGGGCTGGAGTGGCGGCAGGCACTGATCATCGGTGCGGTGGTCTCGTCCACGGATGCCGCCGCGGTCTTCTCCGTGCTGCGCAAGGTGCCGCTGCCCTCCCGGATCACCGGCGTCCTGGAGGCCGAATCCGGCTTCAACGACGCCCCCGTGGTGATCCTCGTGGTCGCCTTCTCGACCGTCGGACCGGTGGACCACTGGTACGTCCTGGTCGGCGAGATAGCACTGGAACTGGCCATCGGCGCCGCCATCGGCATCGCCGTCGGCTGGCTCGGCTCGTACGGACTGCGTCATGTGGCGCTGCCCGCCTCCGGCCTCTACCCCATCGCCGTGATGGCGATCGCGGTGTCCGCGTACGCGGCGGGCGCCATGGCCCACGGCAGTGGGTTCCTGGCCGTCTACCTCGCGGCGATGATCCTCGGCAACGCCAAGCTGCCGCACTGGCCCGCCACCCGCGGCTTCGCCGACGGGCTCGGCTGGCTGGCCCAGATCGGCATGTTCGTCCTGCTCGGTCTGCTGGTCACCCCGCACGACCTGCTGGACGACTTCTGGCCCGCCGTCGTCGTGGGCCTGGTGCTCACCGTGGTGGCCCGGCCGCTGGAGGTCTTCATCTCACTGGCGCCGTTCCGGCTGCCGTGGCAGGAGAAGGCCCTGATGTCCTGGGCCGGGCTGCGCGGCGCCGTGCCCATCATCCTGGCGACCATCCCGATGGTGTCCGGCATCGACGGTTCCAACCGGGTCTTCAACATCGTCTTCGTGCTCGTCATCGTCTACACCCTCATCCAGGGACCGACCCTGCCCTGGCTCGCGAAGGCCCTCAAGATCGGCGAGGACCCGTCCGAAGCCGCCGACCTCGGCATCGAGTCGGCCCCCCTGGAGCGGCTGCGCGGGCACCTGCTGTCGGTCGCCATCCCCGCCAGATCGAAGATGCACGGTGTCGAGGTCGGCGAACTGCGGCTGCCGTCGGGGGCCGCGGTCACCCTCGTCGTCCGGGACGACAAGAGCTTCGTGCCCACACCGTCGACGGTGCTGCGGCGCGGTGACGAACTTCTGGTGGTGGCGACCGATCCGGTGCGCGACGCGGCGGAGGCACGGCTGCGCGCGGTCGGCGAGAACGGCAAGCTGGCCGGCTGGCTGGGGGCCGAGGCCAGTCCCCCCGCCAATCCCGGCGGTGACGCCATCGCCGGACCGCATGTGTCCAATGCCCTCAGGGCCGTGAAGAAGCTGGGTTGGACCCCGGAGGGGACTTCGTCGCGCGAGACAAGGAACCGGGACGCGAAGAACCGGGAGACGAAGGGCGGGGACGCGAAGAACCGGGACGCGAAGGGCCGGGAGACGAAGGCCCGCCGGTGAATATGCACCCGCGTTCACAGGTTACGGAGGGTTACTGACCCGCATTCGCAGGTACATGCGGCACTACGCCTGTACCATGAAGGAATCCTGCCCCTGCTCCGCAGCGGGCAGTATCGATTTTCAACGATCTTGATCGACCAACTCTGCCTGACGCAGAGCTGGCGCGACCGTATGGCGGTCGTGGCGTCCTCCGCCTCTGTTGCGAGCGCCCGGCATCTACCGCAGTTCCGCGCGAAGAGGACAGCTCTCGGCAGCCCCTGACCGGGCCCCGCACTCATGTGCCGGCCCGCCCGCAGGAGCACGGCCACCAGGCGGCAGAAAGGCATGGACCGTGGTGTCCACGGTCTCCGACCGCCCCGGATACGGGCAGTTGCTGCGCACTCCGGGTGCGTGGACCTTCCTCCTGCCGGGCTTCGCCGCACGGCAGCCCTTCGCCATGCTGACCATCAGCATCGTGCTGCTGGTTCAGCACACCACCGGCTCCTACGGCAGCGCGGGCGCCGTCGCCGCCGTGAGCGGCGTCTCCATGGCCCTGTTCGCGCCGCAGACCGGCAAGCTCGCCGACCGGTTCGGCCAGCGGGCCGTCCTGCTGCCGGGCGTGCTGGTGCACGCCGCGTCCGTTTCGGCCCTGACGGTGCTCGCGCTGGCGGACGCCCCGATCTGGGCGCTCTTCCTGGCCGCCGTGCCGACGGGCGCCTCCATTCCCCAGATCGGACCGATGGTGCGGGCCCGCTGGGCGGCCGTACTCGGAGCGGCGCCCGGCCGTGAGGCCTCGCCGCTGATGTCGACCGCGGCCGCCTTCGAATCGGTGACGGACGAGTTCACCTTCGTCATCGGCCCGGTCATCGCCACGGCGCTCTGCACCGGGGTGCACCCGGCGGCGGGCCTCGTCGCGGAGGCCGCGCTGACGGTGACCGGCGGGCTGCTATTCGCCGCCCGGCGTGCCACCCAGCCGAGCGTGCGCGACGCCCGGCCCGCCGGCTCCCCGCGGCATGCCTCCGCCCTCTCGGTACCGGGCGTACGCGTCCTCGCGGTGGCCTTCCTCGGGATCGGGGCGGTCTTCGGCGGCATGCAGGTCTCACTGACCGCCTTCGCCGAGGAGATCGGCAGCCCCGGCTCGAACGGGGTGCTGTACGGCATCTTCGCGGCCGGCAACATGCTGGCCGGGATCGCCTGCGGGGCCATCGCATGGAAGACCGGACCGCGGCGCCGGCTGATCGCCGGGTACGCGGCACTGACCCTGACCGCGTCGGGCCTGTGGGCGGTGCACTCCGTGCCGCTGCTGGCCGGACTCGGGCTGCTGGTCGGTCTCTGCATCGCCCCCGCCCTGATCAGCGGCTACACGCTGGTCGAGGCGCTGGTGCCGAACTCCGCCCGGACCGAGGCCTTCACCTGGCTGACGGGCGCGGTCGCACTGGGCCAGGCGGCGGCCGTGACGGTCGCTGGACAGCTCGCGGACGCCCACGGCGCGAGCACCGGATTCCTGGTGCCGCTGGTGGGCACCGTGCTGGCCCTGGCGACCCTGCTGAGCCTGCGTTCCCGGCTCGTACCGAGCACCTCGGGGAGGACCGTGGCACGTGGTATCGGTCACCGCGGGCCGGTCACGGTGGACTGATCCAGCGGAATACGTCACTATGGAGCGTCGTTAGCACTCATTGAGTCAGAGTGCCAGGAGGAACAAGTGCCGACCTATCAGTACCAGTGCACCGAGTGTGGCGAGGGCCTCGAAGCGGTGCAGAAGTTCACCGATGACGCCCTGACGGTGTGCCCGAACTGCGAAGGACGCCTCAAGAAGGTGTTCTCGGCGGTCGGCATTGTCTTCAAGGGTTCCGGTTTCTACCGGAACGACAGCCGCGGCTCCTCGTCGAGCAGCACGCCTGCGTCGGCTGCCGCGAAGGCCTCCGGTTCCGGAGCCTCGTCCTCGACCGGGTCGGACACCAAGTCCTCGGCCTCTTCGAGTTCGTCGTCTTCGTCCTCCTCTTCGAGTTCGTCGTCTTCCTCGACGTCCTCGTCCTCCTCTTCGTCTTCGTCGAGCGGTTCGTCGGCTGCCTGATTTATCGGCTGCCCGATTCGCCGGCTGCCCGATTCGCTGGCTGCCGGAGCCGTCGGGCCCCCGCTCCGGCTCGGCTCGCTGCGGCCGGCTTCCGCCTGCTGCGACCGACAACCCCGCTGATCCACTCGGCGGGGTTCTCGGCGTTTCCGGCCCCGCTAGTGTGATCGCATGGTGAACGCAGAGATCGGTGTGATCGGCGGCTCGGGGCTCTACTCCTTCCTGGAGGACGTGACCGAGGTTCGCGTGGAGACGCCCTACGGAGAGCCGAGCGACTCCGTCTTCCTCGGCGAGGTCGGCGGCCGCCGGGTCGCCTTCCTTCCCCGGCACGGACGCGGCCACCACGTGCCGCCGCACCGCATCAACTACCGCGCCAATCTGTGGGCGCTGCGCTCGGTAGGGGTACGCCAGGTGCTCGGCCCGTGCGCGGTCGGCGGGCTCCGGCCGGATTACGGTCCGGGGACGCTGCTCGTGCCGGACCAGCTGGTGGACCGTACGAAGGCCCGCACCCAGACGTTCTACGACGGGGAGACCCGGGCGGACGGCGTGGCGCCGAACGTGGTGCACCTCGGCTTCGCCGACCCCTACTGCCCCGCGGGACGCAAGGCCGCTCTGGCGGCCGCCCGGGGCCGGGACTGGGAGCCCGTGGACGGCGGGACGCTGGTGGTCGTCGAGGGGCCGCGCTTCTCGACCCGGGCCGAATCGCGCTGGCACGCGGCGATGGGCTGGTCGGTGGTCGGCATGACCGGCCACCCGGAGGCCGTACTCGCCCGTGAACTGGGCCTCTGCTACACGACGATGACGCTGGTGACGGACCTGGACGCGGGCGCGGAGTCAGGTGAGGGCGTCTCGCACGAAGAGGTGCTCAAGGTGTTCGCGGCCAACGTCGACCGCCTGCGGTCGGTCCTCTTCGACGCGGTGGCCGGGTTGCCCGCGGAGGCGGACCGCGACTGCCTGTGCGCGCACGCGCTGGACGGGATGGACACGGGGATCGAGCTGCCTTAGGGCAGTGGCGGGGCGCGGGGTGGGGGGGTGGGGGATGTTCCGGGTGGGCTGTCGCCGCCCTGGGTGAGCTTCGCGGTCCCGGGTGAGCTTCGCCGTCCCGGGTGAGCATCGCCGTCCCGGGTGAGCATCGCCGTCCCGGGTGAGGGAGTTGTCCACATCGGCCCGGCCGTGCACAGGGCTCAGCGGGAATCTCTCGGATGCCGGATCGTGAGGGGTGTTCATCCGGGGCGGACGCAATTCCCCGGTTCACCCACAACTCCCCCGTTGCAGGCGGTGTTCGGCATGCTCACATCCGGCTCATCAAGCTCGCCCGGCGCACCCGGCTCACCCCGTTCACTTGTCCCACCTAGCCCACCCGGCCCATCTGGCCCACCTGGCCCACCCGGTTCGTTCGCACCCTCGCGGGCCGTTCCGCCCTCCGGCCCTCCCCCGACGTGCGCTTCCGCGCCCGCTCCCTGCGGGGTGCCCGCCTTCCCGCCGCTGCGGGTGCGCGGGAGCGGCGGGTACCGGTTACGGCGGGCGGTGTGGCGCCGACGCCGGGCGATGGCGGCCGGGCTGGCGTTGACGGCAGCCGCCCTGGCCGCTTCGAGCCTCGGCGGGAGCGGGGGCCGGAGCGGCGAGGCGGCTCACGGGGTGGCGGGCGCGTCGACGGGTAATGCCGGTGCGGTACGGGAGCGGGCGTCGCCGGCGGCCCGGCTGGTGTCGGCTCCGGTCCGGATCGCGGATGCGGCGACCGTCCGGCTGCTGCGGCCGGGAGATCACGTCGACGTGATCGCGTCCGAGGAGGCCGGCGCCGACGCCAGGATCCTGGCGAGGGGTGCGCGGGTGACCCAGGTGCCTCAGGCGTCCGCCGACGCCTCGACGGAGAACGGCGCGCTCATCGTGCTGTCCGTTCCGCGGGCCACCGCTGCGACGCTGGCTGGTGTGGGGGTTTCGGCCGGTCTTGCGGTGATCCTGTGCTGATTCGTACTGGCGCGCCACCATGTCACCTGACGACAACGCGAAATTGGGTTGTTCCACCTTGTACTGCCGTAGGTTGCGGAGGAGTTCGCTCCCCTTACGGCACATACGAAGGACGGCTCACCCTTGAGCGAGATGAAGAAGTTCAATCTGCTGGACGGTTTCAAGGCCTTCCTGATGCGCGGCAATGTGATCGATCTGGCGGTAGCCGTCGTCATCGGCGCCGCGTTCAGCAACATCGTGAACGCGATCGTCAAGGGCGTCATCAACCCGCTCGTCGGTGCGTTCGGCACCAAGGACCTGGAGAACTACGCGTCCTGCCTCAAGGGCCCCTGCGTGAAGGACCCGAAGACGGGCGAGGCAATCGAGGGCATCCGGATCCTTTGGGGTTCGGTGCTCAGCGCCACCCTCAGCTTCCTGATCACCGCTGCCGTCGTCTACTTCCTGATGGTCCTGCCGATGGCGAAGTACCTCGCCCGGCGGGCGGCCGCACAGGCGGCGAAGGAAGGCGTGCAGGAGACGCTGGAGGTCAGCGAGCTGGAGGTGCTGAAGGAGATCCGCGACGCACTGGTCGCGCAGCGCAGCGGCCCGGCGGACGGTGCCCCCGGAGCCGGCCTCCCCGGGCCCGGCAGCAAGGAGTAGCCCGCTCAGACGTGGTGCGGCGGCTTCTCGTCGAGGAAACGGGACAGGTCGGCGGCGCTGCTGCCGGACGGAGCCCGCTCTCCCCAGCCCCGGTCCGTGTCGTCCGAGGACTGCTGGTCCAGCGGATCGTCGAAGACCAGCGCCGCTTTCGGCTTCGGCTTCGGGTCCTGCTTCGGGTCCTGTTTCAGGCCCTGCTTCGGGTCCTGCTTCGGGGAGTCGTTGGAGGGGGCGGACGGGTCCGGCTTCGGATCACGCGGTCCGGGGGCGGGGGCGGCACTCATACCCCCAGGGTACGGCCGCCCTCCGAGGAACCACCGGCCTCCGGTGCCCGGCCGCCGCCCTCAGCGGTCCTTCGGGTCCAGCGCCCAGAGACCGAGCACGACGAGGAACGACAGGCACAGGAATCCGGCCCCCCACCAGGCGGTGCCGGAGTTGCCCTCCATCCATTCGTCGATGATGACGGTCAGGCCCCAGAGCTGCCCGATGACCACGGTCATGGCGAGGGTCAGCCGTGCCGTGAGCTTCGAGGAGCGTTCCGGCTCCTGGTCGGTGCCGGCTCCCGGCCCCGGTCCGGTGTGACGGACGCGTGGATCGCCGTATCCGCTGGTGGGCCGGATCTGCGGGTAGCGCTCGTGGACGGGCCGGTTGAGTTCGGGACGGGAGCTGCCCGGGTGGTACTCCGGGTAGTGCGGTCCGGGCGCGGGCTGCGGGGCGTCGGTCATGTACGCCTGCCCGGGGTCTCGGTACCGCTCTCGGGTCCGGCGGCCCCGAGGACCCCGGTACGGGAGCGGCCGGGGGGCTCGGTGGCTCCGGCCGCCTCGGGGGCCTCGGCGCCCTTCTTGGCTCCGGGGCAGCCGATCCGTGAAGCGAGGTCCGGGCGGTCGTCGCCCAGCCGGCGGCACAGACCGTGTTCGATGCTCTCGCCGGAGCGGGTGGTGCCGACGGCCCAGATGCTGCCGTCGGTCTCCTCGGTGAGCGCCACCTTGGGCAGTCCACGGGGCGGCGGTCCCGCGGTGACCTCGCCGGTGCGGGCGTCGAAGACGCCCTCGTGGCAGGGGCAGTACAGCTCGCCCTCGGAGCCGCGGTCCTTCCGCCAGAGCACGGCACAGGCGAGATGGGTGCAGATGGCCGAGTAGCCGACGAGGGTCCCGTCGTTGAGCCGGACGGCGACCGCGCGGTCCTCCTCGTCCGGGTAGCGGAAGGAGACGGACTCCCCGGGCAGCAGTTGGGCGCTGACCCTCTTCGGCGGTGGCGCTTCGGCGCTCTCGGAGTCGCCGTGGCGCGGGAGGATGCCGGCGGCGACACCGAGACCGCCGACGGCGAGGCCGCCGGAGACGGTGGCGACGATCCGGAGGTAGTCGCGCCGGGTGGTGAGGGAGTCGGCGGCGATCCGGTCGTGCAGGGCCTCGCGCGGGTCCCCGGGGGCCGGCTGTTCGGTGACGCTCATCGGCGGACGTCCTTCCCGTTGATCTCCACGACGGGCAGACCGCCGGGGACCGGCCACTGGACCTTGTCGGCGGGGACGACCATGGCGACTCCGGTGCGGACCTCGCTCTCGCCGAAGACGAAGGTGCCGGCGACCTGGACGCCGGGGCGTTCGGCCTGGAGCTCCTCGGCCGTGCCGTAGAAGAGCGCGCCCGTCGGGCAGACGGTCGCGCACATCGGGGCGAGGCCGTAGGCGGTGCGGTCGTAGCAGAGGTTGCACTTCATCTGAAGCTTGGCCTGGAGGTCGATCTTCGGGACGCCGAAGGGGCAGGCGTTGACGCAGTTGGCGCAGCCGATGCAGCGGGTGGTGTCCGCCTGCTGCACCACCCCGTCCGCGGTCACCAGGATCGCGTCGGCGGGACAGACCTCGGCGCACGGGGCGACGGGGTCCTCGCAGTGCATGCAGACAGTGGGAAGGGAGGCGACCGACTGGCCCTCGTCGGTGTAGTCGAGGTGGATCATCGACTTGCCGCGGTGCGAGTCGCATTCCCGGCAGGCGGAGACACAGGCCTGGCAGCCGATGCAGCGCCCCGGGTCGATGAAGATCGTTCTGCCCATCATGCGGGCCTCAGCTCCTCTCCGATGTGCCACGGCCTTGCGGGGACGTGGGCGGCAACGGGTCGGTACGGGAGACCTGGGTCTCCGGGTAGGCGGCATGGCCCGGCGCGACAGGGGGTGCGGGGACCTCGTCGATCGCCTCGGCGTGCTCGATGCGGCAGGCGCAGACCTTGTACTCGGGGATCTTGGAGCGGGGGTCCAGGGCGTCGATGGTCAGCGCGTTGGCCGCGGTGGGGACGGGCCAGTGGTAGGGCACGAAGACGGTGTCGGGGCGGATCGCCTCGGTGACCAGGGCGGGGAAGACCTCGCTGCCGCGCCGGGTGACGACGCGGACCGGTTCGCCGTTGCGGAAGCCGTGGGAGGGGTGGATCTCGGCCCAGGGGCGCGGGGTCTGCTCGACGAGGGCGCCCAGGCGGCGGGTCTGGTTGCCGGAGAGGAAGTGGGCGACCGTGCGTCCTGTGGTGAGGGACATCGGGTGCTCGTCGTCGTACGGGTCCATCGGCGGGTGCCATTCGACGACCTGCATATGGATCTTGCCGTCGGGGTGGTAGGTCCTGCCGTCCTCGAAGAGCCGGGGGGTGCCGGGGTGGTCGGTGGAGGGGCAGGGCCAGGCGATACCGCCGGTCTCCTCCAGCCGTTCGTAGGTGATGCCGTAGTAGTCGTTGACGGTGCCGGCGGAGGCGATCCGCAGTTCGTCGAAGACCGCGCGGGAGTCGGCGAAGGCGAATTTGTCGCCCGCGCCGAGGCGTTCGGCCAGTTCGCACATCACCCAGGTGTCGGTCCGGACTCCGGGGGGCGGGTCCTGGGCCTTGTTGTGCTTGACCACCCGGGCCTCGGCGTTGGCCATCACTCCTTCGTCCTCGGCCCAGGTGGTGACGGGGAAGACGACATGGGCGTTGGCCGCGGTCTCTGAAAGGAAGAAGTCGAATTGGGCATGGAACTCAGTCGCGTCGTACCCCTCCTTGACCACCTTGTAGTTGGGGAGGGAGACGAACGGGTTGTTGCAGACGCCGATCAGTCCGCGGATCTCGCGGCGCTGCATCTGCCAGACCATTTCCATCATCGAGGTTCCGGCGGGCGGGAGTTCGGACTCCTCGATGCCCCAAATTTCGCAGATCTGCCGGCGGTGCTCCTCGTTGTTGATGGAGCGGCCGCCGGGCAGCAGGTCGGACTTCTGGCCGTGTTCCCGGCCGCCCTGGCCGTTGCCCTGGCCGGTGATGGTCCCGTATCCGGCACCGGGCTTGCCGATGTGCCCGGTGGCCGTGCAGAGGTTGATCACGGTGAGGCAGTTCTCGACGCCCTGCGAGTGGTGCTCGATGCCGCGGGCGTGCCAGGCCATGGCCCTGGGCGCGCGGGCGAACGTGCGGGCGACCTGGATGATCTGTTCGGCGGGCACCCCGCAGATCTCGGCGGACCTGGCCGGCGGGTACTCGGCCGCCTTGGACTTCACCTCTTCCCAGCCGGTGGCGTGGGCGGCGAGGTAGTTCTCGTCGGTGAGCCCTTCCTCGATGACCACGTTCAGCACGGCGTTGAAGAACGCCGAGTCGGTACCGGGCTTGAGCGCGACATGGATGTCGGCGGTCCTGGCGATGGCCGTCTCGCGCGGGTCGATGACGATCAGGCTTGCCCCGCGGTCCCGGGCGCCCCATACGTACTGGGTCATCACGGGGAAGCACTCGCCGACGTTGGAGCCCGCGATGAGCAGGCAGTCCGTGAGCAGGATGTCGGAGAAGGGGTTGCCTGCCCGGTCGATACCGAAGGCGAGCTTGTTGGCGCCTGCGGCGCTGACCATGCAGAGCCGGCCGTTGTAGTCGACGTGCCGGGACTTGAGGGCGACCCGGGCGAACTTGCCGACGAGATAGGTCTTCTCGGAGAACAGGCTGGCGCCGCCGAGCAGCCCGAACGCGTCGTTCCCGTGCGTCTGCTGGATGCGCTTGATCTCGGCGACGGTGTAGTCGAGGGCCTCGTCCCAGGAGACCTCGCGGAAGTCCTCGTCGCGGGAGCGGCGCATGAGCGGGGCGGTGAGCCGGTCGGGGTGGTTGACCTGCTGGTAGGCGTTGATGCCCTTGGGGCACAGGCGCATCCGGTTGATGTCGTGGTTGCGGGGCTCGACGCCGAAGACCTTGCCGCCGCGGTCGACGCGCAGATACATCCCGCACTGGACGCCGCAGAAGCAGCAGTGGGTGGGGACGAGCGTCTCGCCGTTCTGGTCGGCGTGCCACTGGTCGGCGGGGATGCCACCCGCGTCCCGGAAGCCGCGGGTGCCCGGCGGTGCGAGGGAGGGGTCGAGGGGCACGATCGCCCGGGGTTCGGCCGCTCGGGGGTCCGCGGTCACTTGAAGCCCTTCTTCACCTGGGAGAGATAGGCACTGCCGCGCAGCACCCGCTTGCAGCGCGGGCAGTATTCGGCCCACGCGTCGAAGTCGAGGCTGAGGTCGCGCATGGTGGAGCGGAGGTTGTCCATGTACGGGGCGGTGTCGATCGGCTCCTCGCAGCGGCGGCAGCCGAAGACCTCCTGGTCCTGCCGGCCGGTGTACTTGAACAGCTGCATGCCGACCGCGGCGGGACGCTGGACGATGTGGAAGAACTTCCCGAACGGGATGTAGATGAGGGTGAAGACCACCGAAACCATGTGCAGGATCGCCAGGAACTCGTATCCCCCGCCGTGCAGGAAGATCGAGGAGAAGGTGAGCAGCAGGCCGGTCACGGAAATCACGATGAGCGCGATCAGCGGCACCAGGTCGTAGGCGAACCGCTGGCCGGTGATGGCGCCGCGGTCCTTCATCCGCCGCCACAGGAAGTAGGAGGCGCCGGGGATGACGAGAACCGCGGCGATGTCCAGGCCGTGGAACATCAGCCAGCCGAGGATGTCCAGGGAATCGAATCCGATGATCTTGAAGCCCCAGATACGCATCTCGTAACCGGGTCCGGACCCGCTGCCGGAGGTGAAGGTGAACCAGCCCCACGTCAGCGGGAAGGTGATCAGGGAGGCGAGGATGCAGCCCCAGAAGATCAGCTGGTGGGCGGCCCAGCGGGCGTGGGAGCGGGCGCCGAGGAATTTCTGGAAGCCGAGGTAGGTGGCGATCATCTTCGGCAGTGCGGTGGGGGCCTTACGGAAGTTGGCGACCGAGAAGAGGCTCCCCCAGCCCTTCCTGAACAGCCGTCGTGCGCCCGGGGCGGAGACCCAGACCGTGTAGCGGTAGGCCACCCCGAAGGCGAGGAAGACGGTGGCCACGGCATAGGGCAGGAGGGCCGAGTCGAAGTTCTCCAGAAGTCTGCTGCCGAGCACGATCGCGACGATGAGCAGGAGGGAGACGATGACGCCGGCCGCGGTCGCGCGCGCGGTGGCGGACCGGGGTACCGCACCGCCGCCGCGGGCGGGCCCCTCGGCCGCCGGCGGGGCAGCGGCCGTCGTGGACGAGCCGGCACCGGCGCCGTGGGCGGATCGCGCGGCGGCAGCGGAGGGTTCTGGTGGCTCGGTCACTCCGTCACCGTAGGACCGCATGGGGAGATTGGTCCTGTTTTGCGACTCCACGGGGTGAGCGCGTCGCACCGCGGCCTTCGGGGGTTCCTGGATCCGCGCATCAGCGGTGCGGACCTCTGTCGCATCCGCGGCGCGGACCCCCGTGGCACCGGTACGCCACGTCCGCCGCGTCCACCGCGTCCACCCCTGTACGTTCACCGAGCACGGGCCCGCAGACGGCCACCCGCACGACGAGGAGCACCGCATGACCGGCCAGGACACCCCGGAGCCGTCGGAGCAGCCCCGACACCGATCACCGGAGCGCCCGGAGCCGTCGGCCGCACCCCCGCCGCCGCCTCGGCCGCCGCACCGGCCGTCGCACCCCTCGCACCCGCCGCACGTGAAAGCCCCCTCCGACCGGCTGGACGCGCTGACCGATGTCGCCGGGGTGCGGGTCGGGCACGCGCGGCTCACAGGCGAGGGGGCGCTCAGCGGCACCACCGTGGTCCTGGCCCCCGAGGGCGGCGCCGTCGCCGCCGTCGATGTGCGCGGCGGCGGCCCCGGCACCCGGGAGACGGACGCGCTCGATCCGCGCAATCTGGTGCAGCGCATCGATGCCGTGGTCCTCACCGGCGGCAGCGCGTTCGGCCTGGACGCGGCGTCCGGGGTGATGGCCTGGCTGGAGGAGCAGGGGCGCGGCGTGCGGGTCGGGGCCGATCCGGCGCAGGTCGTCCCCGTGGTCCCGGCGGCGTGCGTCTTCGACCTGGGCCGGGGCGGCGACTGGCGGGCCCGCCCGGACGCGTCGACCGGCCGGGCCGCGGTGGAGGACGCCGCGCGCACCGAACCGGGGACTGCGGTCGCGCAGGGGTGCGTCGGCGCCGGTACGGGCGCGGTCGCCGGCGGGCTGAAGGGCGGGGTGGGGACGGCGAGCGTCCTGCTGCCGTCCGGGATCACGGTCGGCGCCCTGGTCGTGGTGAACGCGGCGGGCTCCGTACTCGATCCGCTCACCGGGGTGCTGTACGGCGAGTACGGCGGCACCGAACCTGCCGTCGCCCCCGCGCCGGAGGTCCACCGGGCAGCGCAACAGCGCCTGGCGCAGGCGCACGACGAGAACACGCGCCCCCCGCTCAACACCACGCTCGCCGTCGTCGCCACGGACGCCGATCTCGGCCGGGCGCAGGCGCAGAAGCTCGCGGGCACGGCCCATGACGGACTGGCTCGCGCCATCCGGCCGGTACATCTGCTGACCGACGGGGACACCGTTTTCGCCCTGGCCACCGGCGGACTGCCCCTGGACCCGGCGAACCCGGTCGCGCTCAACGGCCTGCTGGCAGCGGGTGCGGAGGCCGTGACCCGGGCCATCGTGAAGGCGGTCCGGGCGGCCACGGGCGTCAACGGCCGCGAGGGCGGCGGCACCTATCCCGCGTACGGCGATCTCTACGGCACACAGCGGCCACCGCGAGGCAGGACGGGCGGCAGCGGCGGGGGAACCGACTCACCCTCCGCGTAAGGAAGTTCGGACGAAACGCCGGGAACCTTCTGCGTGCGGCGTACGTTTTCCTGAACCCCGGTCACGATGTCGGACCCAGGGACTACGTTAAGCACGCATCGGGTAACACGCGGCGACGGCCTGGAGACAGCACCTTGAGCGATCCGTACGAGACAACCGAGCAGCACCTCGAGCGACTCCTGCGACGGGCTCTCAACTCGTTCGACCTGCCCGACAGTACGGTGGAGCGGCTCGGCACAGCCCTCGCCCACAGCAGTTCCCTGCACTCCTCGCACCACAGCTCGACCCTGCACCGCGAGACGTACCGGCATACGTATCTGCTGGCCGACGGCAGCCCGTTCACCCTCTGGGAGCTGGTGCACTGCGGTCAGCGGAACACCGCGGACCAACGCCACGGTTCGTCGCAGACCGACGGCCGGCAGCACGAGCTCTACGACGACGAGGCGGACGTGCACATCGCCGCGGCCCGGCTGGCCGGCGGCTTCCGCGACGCCCCGGTCTTCGGGGACGAGGGACCGCAGGCCGACCTCGACATCCTCACGGCCCTGATGGCCGCGCCCCCGGCCCCGCTCCCCCGGATGTACGCCCCGGACAATTCCGCGGACCACGCCCGCCGGGTGCTGCGCCGCGCGGAGAACGGGGACGTGCCGGGCGAGGGGACCGCCCATCTGCTGCGGGCCGCCTTCGCCCACCACATCACGCAGGTCTTCGGCCGGCAGTGCCGGGTCGACGGGCGGGACGCGGGCTTCACGCTGTACGAGCACGCCTTCCTGCTCCTGGACGGCAGCGAGACGAGCCTGTGGGAGGTCGAGCACACGGCGACGCCGGACGGCCGCCACATGTGCGAGGTGTACGGCGACGAGGCCACCGCACGCGGCGCGATGGAGAGCCGCACACGCATCTGCTGAACCCGCACGGAACGTGGACGGTGCCCGCACCCCCGGGGGGTGCGGGCACCGTCCAGTTCTCCGTCCGCTCAGCAGCCTGCACAGGCCGGTCTCAGTGCGTGAGCACGGGCTCGTCTCAGTGCGTGAGTACGGGCTCGTCGACAGGCTCCGCCGGGAAGGTGGCCTCGGCCGCCTCGCCGCCCTCCACGTGCTGCTTCGGCCGGGACGGCAGTGCGAACATCAGCAGGAAGATGACCGCGAGCACACCGGCCACCCACCACAGCGAGTGCTCGAAGGCCTCCGCGAACGCGGGACCGACCTGCGGCGGCGTCAGCTTGTCGCCGATCGCCCCGAAGAAGACGACGGAGACGAGCGCGAGCCCCAGCGCGTTGCCCATCTGCTGCACGGTGTTGAACAGTCCGGAGGCGGAACCCGAGTGCTCCTTCGGGACCTCGGAGAGCACCGCGTCGGCCAGCGGCGCCACGATCAGACCCATGCCGACGCCCATGACCACCAGCGGCAGTGCCATCTGCCAGGACGTGATCCCCATGCCGTAGCGATCGGACTCCCAGATGTAGAGCAGCAGACCGGCGATCATGAGCAGCGCACCCGCCTGGAGCACCTTGCGCCCGAAGCGCGGCACCAGCTTCTGCACGGAGATACCGGCGGCGAACGAGACGGCGACCGAGAACGGGATACCGGTCGTACCGGCCCGCAGCGCGCTCCAGCCGAGCCCCTGCTGCATGTACAGCGTCCAGACCAGGAAGAAGATGCCGAGGCCGATTCCGAAGGTCAGCTGTACGGCGATGCCCGCCGCGAAGCTCTTGACCCGGAACAGCGACAGCTCGATCAGGGGCGAACCGTCCCGGCTCGCCTTCGCCCGCTCGAAGAGCACGAGGACCAGGAACACCACGAGGCTGCCGGCCATCGAGAGGTAGCCCCAGAGCGGCCAGCCCAGCTCCTCGCCGCGGGTCAGCGGGTAGATCAGCATGAGCATCCCCGCCGTCACCAGCGCCACGCCCGTCAGGTCGAGGCGCAGCGCCTTCGGCGCCTTGGACTCGGTGATGAACCTGCTCCCCAGGATCAGGCCCGCGATGCCGACCGGCAGGTTGATCAGGAAGATCGGGCGCCATTCGAGGCCGGCGATGTTCCACTCGGTGAGCAGCGCGCCCAGCAGCGGGCCGGAGACCGCGCCGAGGCCGACGATCGCGCCGAACAGACCGAAGACCTTGCCTCGCTCGTGCGCCGGGAAGGTGGCGTGCACGATCGACAGCACCTGGGGGACCATCAGCGCGGCCGTGCCGCCCTGGAGGATGCGGGAGGCGACCAGCATCTCCGGGTTGGCCGCGAAGCCGCAGAGGGCGGAGGCCAGGGTGAAGCCGCCGATCCCGATGAGGAAGAGCCGCTTGCGGCCGTAGATGTCCCCGAGCCGGCCACCCGTGATCAGCCCGGCGGCGAAGGCCAGGGCGTATCCGGCGGTGATCCACTGGATCGAGCTGAACGTGGCGCCGGTGTCCCGCTGGATGCTCGGGATGGCGATGTTGACGATCGTGACGTCGACCAGGTCCATGAAGGCCGCGGTCATCACGATGGCCAGCGCGAACCACCTGCGGCGGTCCGAGGAGTCCGAGGACGCCGGGAGGGCGGCCGCCCCGGACGGCTGGGGTGCGGGAGAAGTCATATGAAGAAGTTAAACGTCCATTAGGTCAGGTCGTGACCCAATGGGCGGGCATCCTGGGTGACATGACCGACACCCCGGCACGACTGCTGAATCTGCTGTCATTGCTCCAGACGCCGCGTGAGTGGCCGGGCAGTGAACTCGCCGACCGCCTCGAGGTCAGCCCGCGCACGATCCGCCGTGACATCGACCGACTCCGCGACCTGGGGTACCCGGTCGAGGCGTCGCGCGGCGCAGTGGGCGGCTACCGGCTGGTGGCCGGCGCGGCCATGCCGCCGCTGCTGCTGGACGACGAGGAGGCGGTGGCCATCGCGGTGGGACTGCGGGCCGGGGCCGGTCACGCCATCGAGGGCGTCGACGAGGCCTCCGTGCGGGCGCTCGCCAAGCTGGAGCAGGTGCTGCCGTCGCGGCTGCGCCACCGGGTCTCGGTCCTCCAGAACGCGACGGTGCCGCTGACCCGCGGTGACGGGGCGACGATCGACCCGCAGACGCTGACCGTGATGGCGTCGGCGATCACCGGCCGGGAGCGGCTGCGGTTCGCCTACCGCGCGGGCGACGGGGCCGAGACCCGGCGGCAGGTCGAGCCGTACCGCCTGGTCAGCACCGGGTGGCGCTGGTACCTGGTCGCGTACGACCTGGAGCGGGAGGACTGGCGCACCTTCCGGGTCGACCGGGTGAGCGATCCGTTCGCGACCGGGGCCCGGTTCGCGCCCCGTGCGCTGCCCACCGGCGACGCGGCGGAGTTCCTGAGCCGTTCCATGTCGCGCATCAAGCCGGAGCTGGCGGTCGAGGTGAGCTTCGCGGCCCCGGCGGAGTTCGTCGCCGCGCGGCTGCCCGCCTCGATCGGGCCGCTGGAACCGACGGGCGAGCAGAGCTGCCGGCTGCGCACGGTGCTGTCCGACTCGCTGGAGTGGGTGGCGCTGCGGCTGGCCCTGGTGGACTGCGAGTTCACCGCGCACCGGCCGCCGCAGCTGGTGACGTACCTGAACGACCTGGGCTCCAGGCTCACCCGCGCCGCCATGTCCTCAGCAGCGCCGTGAAAAAAGGGGGATGAGCAGCCCCGTAAACGGCCCCACGCACGGCCCCGCAAACGGCCTCGTAAAAAGGGATGAGCCCCGGCGCCAGGGGGGGGTGGGCGCCGGGACTCAGCTCAGGGGGACCGATATGAAGCGGCCCAATTCGGAGGTTACTGGACTTGGGCTCACGCCGCAGCGTCAAAGCCCGTGTCGTGAGCCATTCGCTTCAGTTCGAGCAGTGCGTGCTTCTCGATCTGGCGGATTCGCTCCCGGGTGAGCCCGTGCTGCTTGCCCACTTCGGTCAGCGTCCGCTCACGGCCGTCCTCGATGCCGTAACGCATCCGGATGATGGAGGCGGTGCGGTTGTCGAGCTTGCCGATCAGCTCCTCCAGCTCCTCGCTGCGCAGGAGCGTCATCACGGACTGTTCGGGGGAGACCGCCGAGGTGTCCTCCAGGAGGTCACCGAACTGCGTGTCGCCGTCGTCGTCGACCGACATGTTGAGGGAGACCGGGTCACGGGCCCAGTCCAGTACGTCACCGACGCGGGACGTCGTGGAGTCCAGCTCGGCGGCGATCTCCGCGTGCTCCGGGTCGCGCCCGTGCTCGCGGTTGAACTCGCGCTGCACACGACGGATCCGGCCGAGCTCCTCCACCAGGTGGACGGGGAGCCGGATCGTGCGCGACTGGTCGGCTATGGAACGGGTGATGGCCTGCCGGATCCACCACGTCGCATAGGTGGAGAACTTGAAGCCCTTGGCGTAGTCGAACTTCTCGACCGCGCGCACCAGGCCCGCGTTGCCCTCCTGGATCAGGTCGAGCAGGGGAAGCCCGGCCCGCGGATACCGGCGGGCGACGGCGACCACGAGTCGCAGGTTGGATCGGATGAATACGTCCTTGGCGCGCTCGCCATCGGCGACCAGCGCCTCAAGCTCCTCGCGCGAGGCCCCGCCGGCATCGCTCTCCACCACGCTGTCGAGGACCTGCTGCGCGAATACGCCCGCCTCGACGGCCTGCGACAGCTCGACCTCCTTGGCGGCATCGAGCAGCGGCGTGCGCGCGATCTCGTCCAGGTACATGCCGACCAGGTCGCGATCGGCGATCTCCCCGCCCACGGCGCGAACACTGCTTGCCCGGTTGGTCCCGCCGGTGGCGGACGAACGTCGGGCGACGGCACGGGTTGCCATGCGTGCTCCTCCTGCTGAGTAGGTCGCGACACCCTTTCGGGTGCCCAGCTTCCGATGGAAACAACGACTGGAATCCGGACAGAATTCCCATGCCTGGCACTCATTTTCGCGATCATGCAGTACCCTGTCGCGCCACCGATGGAGGGCGCATGACACAGTCCGGCACGGATACGCAGGTCAGGCCCGGTATGGAGAGCGATCTGGAGGCCCTGACCGACATCTACAACCACTACGTGCGTGAGACCGCCCTCACATTCGACACGGTCCCCTTCACTGCCGACCAGCGCCTGCCCTGGTTGCGCTCCCACCCTGTAGACGGTCCGCACAGACTCCTGGTTGCTCAGGATGTCCGTAATGTCAACGGACCGGGCAACGGCCGGGTTCCCCGGATCCTGGGGTACGCCACCAGCAGCGCCTTCCGCCCGAAGCCGGCGTACTCCACCTCCGTCGAGGTGAGCGTGTACTGCGCGCCCAGCGCCGCCGGGCGCGGGATCGGCACCCTCCTGTACGCGGCGCTCTTCGAAGCGCTCGCCGAGGAGGACCTGCACCGGGCGTACGCCGGCATCACCCAGCCGAACGAGGCCTCGGTCCGGCTGCACGACCACTTCGGCTTCCGGCACCTCGGTACGTACGAGGAGGTCGGCCGCAAATTCGACCGGTACTGGGACGTCGCCTGGTACGAGAAACAACTGTGCCCGCGCACAGGACCCCGTTGACCCCGTCCCGCCGCCGGCCTCCCCCGGGCCCGCGGTCCGCGCCCTCCCCGGGCCCCGGCCCGCAGCCTCCCCAGTTCCTCCGCCCGCACCTCCCCGGGTCCACAGGCGGGCCTTGCCTAGGTCCACAGCCGGGGCCTTCCCTAGGTCGGCAGCCCGGGCCCTCCCTAGGTCCACAGCCCGTTACGCGACGCCTGTGCGGTGCCTAGCGTGATTGCGCATGGACGACACGACGCGCAACGCACCCGACACATCCGGCACGCTCGACGAGGCCCTGGAGCGGCTTCATTCCTTCGGCCCCGAACGGAACGGCTGGCTGAGCAATCACGCCCCGATGGCGGTCGAGGCGCTGGTGCACCACGGTCAGGCGCCGGCCGTGCACCGGTGGCTGGACCACTACCGGGCGAAGCTGGAGGACATGCCGGACCGGTTCACCGAGGTGACCCCGGCCAACTGGCGCGAGGCCCTGGGCGACCCGCGCCGCATCGCCGACTGGACGGCGTACTTCCAGCGGGAGATTGCCGACCGGCCCTGGCGGGAGGTCCTCGCCGAGTGGTGGCCCCGGCTGCTGCCGGGCATCGCGGCCGGGGCCACGCACCCGGTGATCCGGGTCGGGCACTGCGTACGCACCCTGCTGAGCGCCGGGGAGAACGAACCCCGCATCGCCGAGCTGGCGCACGGTCTCGGTTACTGGGCGGCCCGCCACCAGCCGCTGCCGCCACTGGCCCCGCTCGCTCCCGTCACCGGCGCGGCGGCGGCCTTGGACGCGGTGGACCGGGTGCCTGACCAGAGCGGCGGCATCCGGGACAGGCTGGGACAGCTCACCGCGTTCCCGCGGTGGCCGCGGCACCCCGTGACCGACCCGGACCTGGCCCGCGCCCGGCTGGAGGAGCTGGTGCGGGCCGCGACCCACCGCTACGCGGCGTACGCGCATGGCGGGCCGATCATGCTGGTGCACGCCGCCACGGCGCCCAACGCCGTACTGCGCACACTGCCCGCGCTCCCCCGGGACCTGTGGGCACCGAGCCTGGACGCGGCGTGGACGGCCGGCGCGGCGGTGACCGCGGCGTACTCCCCGGCGCGGCCCGCCGACCACCCGGCCGCGCCCGACGGACTGACCCCCGAGGAGGTCTTCGCGCGGGCGGCCGCCCACGGTGACGACCACACCATCAAGTTCACCGACACGGCGCTGGACGTCGGCGACGCACCCGCACTGGCCGCCGCGCTCCGCTCGATCGAGCTCAACCCGCCGGCCCTCTGACTGCCCGGGAGCATCGCGGCCGAGGGCCCTTCCTAAGGGCTGTCCCGTGATCCCCGGCGGGCGCGCGACGCCGGCCACGGCGCCTCGCCGCGTGGTCGGAACGCCCGAACACATCCAGTACGCGGACGCCCCTCCGCCTTGCGGTGGCACCGCATCCGACGCCGCGCGCTGATCCACCAGGGATTACGGAACAGAGAGCCCTTAGCCGTACTGGAGCGAGCGCTTGGCCAGTCCCATCCAGAACCCGTCGATCACGCTGCGCCCCTCGCCCAGCTCTTCCTCCGCCGCTCCCAGCGTGACGAAGAGCGGGGCGAAGTGCTCGGTGCGCGGGTGGGCGAGCCGGCCCGCCGGTGACTTGTGCTCGAAGTCCAGCAGCGCGTCGATGTCCTGCGCCTGGAGCGCGCGGCTCCCCCAGTCGTCGAACTCCGCCGACCAGCCGGGGGTGCCGCCGCCCGGGTGCCGCAGAGCGGCCAGGTTGTGGGTGAAGAACCCGCTGCCGACGATCAGTACGCCCTCGTCGCGCAGTGGCGCGAGCTTGCGTCCGATGTCCATCAGCTTCCGCGGGTCCAGCGTCGGCATGGAGATCTGAAGCACCGGGATGTCGGCCTCCGGGAACATCTCCACCAGCGGCACGTACGCGCCGTGGTCGAGCCCGCGGTCCGGGATGTCCTGCACCGGCGTACCGGCGCCGCGCAGCAGCTTGCGGACGCTCTCGGCCAGCCGCGGGGCGCCCGGGGCGGCGTACCGCACCTGGTAGTAGTGCTCGGGGAAGCCCCAGAAGTCGTAGACGAGCGGGATCGTCTCGGTCGCGCCGAGTGCGAGCGGGGCCTCCTCCCAGTGGGCGGAGACCATGAGGACGGCGGTGGGGCGCGGCAGACCCGCCGACCAGGCCGCCAGTTCGCCCGGCCAGACCGGGTCGTCCGCCAGGGGCGGGGCGCCGTGGGAGAGATAGAGGGCGGGCATGCGCTCCGCGGTGACTGTCATGACACTCCCCATCCGCTGCTACTCAAGGTAAGTCTTCTTCATGGGCATTGGGCAGGAACTTTTCTTTAAGTTTCAAGTTCCTACCTTCGGAGACCTTAGCTCTATCTAGTTCAACTTTCAAGAAAAGGTCGTACAGTGGAGTACATGACCACGGCATCCACCGGTGCGCCGCGCTGGCTCACCGACGAAGAACAGCGGGTGTGGCGCGCCTACCTGCACGCCACCACGCTCCTGGAGGATCATCTCGACCGCCAGTTGCAGCGTGATGCCGGTATGCCGCACATCTACTACGGGCTGCTCGTCCAGCTCTCCCAGGCGCCCCGCCGCCAGAAGCGGATGACCGAGCTGGCCAAGGACGCCAAGATCACCCGGTCCCGGCTCTCGCACGCCGTCGCCCGGCTGGAGAAGAACGGCTGGGTGCGCCGCGAGGACTGCCCGTCCGACAAGCGCGGCCAGAACGCGGTCCTCACCGAGGAGGGGCACGAGATGCTCCGCCGCTCGGCGCCGGGCCACGTCAGCGCGGTACGCCAGGCCATGTTCGACCGGCTCACCCCTGAGCAGGTGCGCTCGCTCGGCGAGATCATGCAGGTTCTGGCGGGCGGGCTCCAGCCGGAGGGTTCGGACGCGGACCTGCCCTGGCTCCGCTGACCCGTCCGACGCCGCGTCCCCGCACCGCACGCACCTCTGCCCCGGTTCCGTCGAACGGAACCGGGGCAGAGTGCGCTTCACGTCACGTCACGGGACGTCGTGCCCGGTGGCTCAGTGAGCGACGACCGGGATCCTGACCTCGTCCTCGACACCGTCTCCGGCATCGGAGCCGGTACCGCCGGACGTGGTGACCGACGAGGGGCGGCCGGCGTTGATGAAGGTCGCCGCGATCGCGGAGGCCACCACCAGGATGCCGACGGCCCACCAGATGGCGCCGGTGAAGCCGTGCACCAACGACTGGAGCTTCAGCAGCTCCGGGTCGGTGGCACCGAGCGCGGCGTGCGAGGTGGCGTACGCCGTGGCCGCGGAGGCGGCGATGGTGTTGAGCAGCGCCGTGCCGATCGCACCGCCGACCTGCTGCGAGGTGTTGACCATCGCGGAGGCGACACCCGCGTCACGCGGCTCGATGCCGTGCGTGGCCAGCGACATGGCCGGCATGAACGCCGTACCCATGCCCAGACCCAGCAGCAGCTCACCCGGCAGGATGACCGCCGCGTAGGACGAGTCCATCTGCAGCTGCGTGAGCAGCAGCATGCCCACGGCGGCGACGAGGAAGCCCGGAGCCATCAGCGCGCGGGCCGGGACCCGGGTCATCAGCCGGGCACCGATCTGCGTCGAACCGGTGATCATTCCCGCGATCATCGGGAGGAAGGCGAAGCCCGTCTTGATCGGCGAGAAGCCCTGGACCACCTGGAGGTAGTACGTGAGGAAGAGGAACAGGCCGAACATCGCGATGATGGCCAGGCCGAGCGAGAGGTAGACGCCACCGCGGTTGCGGTCCATCACGACGCGCAGCGGGAGCAGCGGCGACTTGACCTTGGACTCGGTCAGGACGAAGGCCGCCAGCAGCACGACGGCGACGACGAACGTACCGATGGTCAGCGAGTCCGACCAGCCGCTGGACTCGGCGCGGGTGAATCCGTACACCAGCGAGACCAGACCCAGCGCGGACAGGACGACGCCCGGGATGTCGAGCGAGGACCGGTTACGGCCACCGGACGGCTCACGGATCACGAAGTACGCGCCGGCGGCGGCGATGACCGCGAACGGGATGTTGACGAAGAAGGTCCAGCGCCAGTTCAGCGTCTGGGTGAGGAAGCCGCCGAGGATCAGGCCGACGGCGCCACCGCCACCGGCGATCGCACCGTAGATGCCGAACGCCTTGGCGCGCTCCTTGGCATCGGTGAACATCACGGCGAGCAGCGAGAGGGCCGCGGGGGCCAGCAGGGCACCGAACACACCCTGGAGTGCGCGCGAGCCGAAGAGCATGCCCTGGTTCTGGGCCGCCCCGCCGAGCGCCGAGGCCAGCGCGAAGCCGATCAGGCCGACGACGAAGGTGCGCTTGCGGCCCCAGAGGTCGGCTATCCGACCTCCGAAGAGCAGCAGCCCGCCGAAGGCGAGGGCGTAGGCCGTGATGACCCACTGCTTGTTGGCATCCGTGATGCCCAGGTCCGTCTGGGCGTGCGGCAGCGCGATGTTCACGATCGTGGCATCGAGCACGACCATCAGCTGGGCGAGCGCGATGAACGCCAGCGCTTTCCAGCGACTCGGATCAGGGAGTCGGACGTCTGTTTTTGACATGGGAGTAGCCACCTAAGGGCGCGCTCGGGCGCGCGAAGTCGTGAACCGTGAATGCGGTGAGGGCTCGTCGGGGCGAGCGTCGATCGGGGTCGGGTGGTCGAGGCGTGGCGGACACGCGGCCGGGCAGCCCGCTCAGGGACCCGGCGCGGTGGTCAGTTCCGGCGCCGCAGATCCTCCAAGGTCGCCGCTGTCCCGGGGAGCACGGACCGGGCCGGGGCCTCCAGTCCGTCCAGGAACAGCTGGATGTGGCGGTGGGTGAACCGGTCGATGTTCAGGCAGGCGATGCCGGGCAGCGGCCGGGTGAGCTGGGAGAGGGCGACCAGTACGTCACCGACGGCGATGTCGGTACGCAGGCGCCCCGCGGACATGGCGCGCCCGACGAGTCCTTCGACGGCCTCTTCGAGGCGCCGCCGCTCGGCGAGCAGTTCGGGGTGGTCCTTGTCGAAGCCGCCGGACAGCATCGGGCACAGCGCCCCGATCCGTTCGTCGGCCGCCGCGTGCACGAAGCGGCTGAGTGCGACGAAGGGGTCTCCCCCTTCGTTCGCGGCCTCCTCGGCACGGTCGGTGGTGCGTGAGGTGACCGCGAGGACGACCTCACGGGTCAGCGCGGCCCGGTCGGGGAAGTTGCGGTAGAGCGTGGCGTTGCCGACGCCTGCGCGGCGTGCGACCTCGTCGAGCGGTACATCCGGCCCGAACTCGACGAACATCTCGCGCGCGGCCGTCACGATCCGCTCCCGGTTGCGCAGCGCGTCGGCCCTCGGCCGGGGCGTACGCGGCTGCGCCGTTCCGGCGGCGGTACGGGCGACGGTGTCCACGGCGGCACTCCTTCTCTGTTCGCGTTCGCTGTTCGTGCGTTCGTAACTCGGGCGACCTCTCCGTGTAACCGGGGACCGCCTCCCCGTTTCGCGGGGACACGAGTTCAAACGGGGAAACGATCCCCGGTTATTTCCCGCCCCGATGTGACCTGAGTCACCTCACCAGGAAACGGGCAAATCCCACCCCTTCGGCGCACCCAACGCGCGGCGCCGCACCTCCCGACACAGGCTGATCGGCAGAGCGCAGCCAGGGTCGGCCGGCTGCCGCGGACCCGAAGGCGCCTGAAATGCAGCAGCCCCGCCACCGGATACGCAAGCACCGTCAGACGGTCGTCCTTGGCGCGGCAACAGCCCTGGTCATCGCTGCGCTGGCCTCCGCCAGCAGCACGCTCCCGCTCCCCAGCCGGGCGTCCGCCGGACCGGTGTCCAGCACCGGCACAGCCGGTCTCGGCCCGTGCCGGATATCGGCCACCATGGGCGTACAGATGTCGGAGGGCATGCCCACCCAGCCGGGCTACGCCCGCTCCACCGGCCAGATCCACGCGCTCAACCTGATGGTCGACTTCCCGGACGCGCCGGGGACCGAACCGGCCATGGACCGGCTCGCCGAATTCTTCCCGCAGACCACGGACTGGTTCCGCACCAGCTCCTACGGTCGCCTCACCTACGTGCCGGAGACCCCGGTGAAGTCCTGGCTGCGGATGCCCCTGCCGTTCTCGGGCTACGGGATCGAGCGCGGTTCACCGTACGAGCCGGGCTACCGCCACCTCGTCCAGGACATCGTCGCCGCGGCCGATCCGAAGGTGGACTTCAGCGACTACGACCTCGTCAACATCCTCGTCACCCCGAACGCCGGGCCCTCCGCCCTGGACACCGTGCTGTCCGTGACGTTCTCGGGCAACGACGACGCCCCCTTCGCGGACGGTGTGCCGCTCGCCAACACGTCCTTCGTCTACAGCCGCCAGGACGACGGCTCGGGCTCGTACGCCCAGACCGGATACCGCGTGCTGCCGCACGAGAACGGCCACGTCTTCGGCCTGCCCGACCTGTACACGATGGAGGGCGGCGGCTCGGTCGGGCACTGGGACATCATGTCCGAGGACTGGGGTGCCAACAACGACCTGCTGGGCTGGCACAAGTGGAAGCTCGGCTGGCTCGACAACAACCAGATCAGCTGCGCATCCGCGGCCGGCACCAGCGACCACGTCCTGGAACCGCTGTCCACCCGCGGCGGCACGAAGCTGGCGTTCGTCCCGCTGACCGCGGAGTCGGGTTACGCGGTGGAGGTGCGGACCCAGTCGGGCAACGACCAGGCGGTCTGCCGGCCCGGCGTGCTCATCTACAAGGTCAGCTCGGACGTCGACACCGGACAGGGCCCGATCTCCGTGGCGGACAGCACCAAGGACAGCAGCGGCTGCACCCGGCTGCCCAACGTGCACGCCGAGCTCTCCGACGCCCCGTTCCAGCCCGGCCAGACCTTCACCGACCGGGCCACTGGGATACGCATATCCGTGGTCGACAAGGACGCGAAGGGGAACTACCGCGTACGGGTCACCCGCCCCTGACCTGGCCCTCTTCCCCGCCGGCCCGCACCCGCCGCTCCACCGGTCCGCGCAGCTCGCGCTTGAGGATCTTGCCGGTGGCGTTGCGGGGCAGCGGCTCCCCGGACAGCACCACATGGGCCGGGACCTTGAACGCGGCCAGGCTCCGCCCGACGTGCGCCCGCAGGTCCTCGGCCGTGGTGCCGGCACCGGGGAGGAGCCGGACGACCGCGGCGACCTCCTCGCCCAGCACGGGGTGCGCCACCCCGAGGACGGCCGCGTCCTCGACGTCCGGATGGTCGTGCAGCACGGCCTCCACCTCGACGCAGTACACGTTCTCGCCGCCCCGGATCACCATGTCCTTGATCCGGTCGACGATGCTGACCCGGCCTTCGTGCACCACGGCCAGGTCCCCGGTACGGAACCAGCCGCCGGTGAAGGCCTGCTCCGTGGCCGCCTCGTCCCGCCAGTAGCCCCGCACCAGCGCCTGGCCGCGCAGCCACAGCTCGCCGACCTCGCCGTCGGGCAGCGGCTCCCCCGCCGGACCGGCGATCCGCACCTCCGTGGTGGGCGTCGGCCGGCCGACGCTGCCCGGGTGGAGCCGGTACTCGGCGCCGAAGTTCGCCATGACGCCACCGCTGGTCTCGGTCAGCCCGTACCCGTTGCGCGGCTCGATCCGCTCGCCGTGCCGGGCGGTCAGCCTGGCGACCAGGTCGGGCGGTGCCGCGGCCCCGCCGGTGTTGAGCATCTGCAGGCCCTCCAGCGCGTCCCCCTCCTGGGCGGCAGCCGTGAGCAGCTGGAGCGCGGTGGCCGGGACCCCGGCGTAGTGCGTCACCCCGTGTTCACGGATCAGCCGCAGCGCCTCCCGGGCGTCCCACTTGCGCATCAGGACGATGGCGCCTCCCGCCGACATCGCGGCGTAGAAACCGGTGAACGCGGCGACGTGGAAGAACGGGAACGTCAGCAACGAGACGGGCGCCGGGCCCTGTCCCGGGATGATCCCCCGGCCGAGCGCCGAGGCCGCCGCGTGGAACCCCGGGTTGCGCGCGGCACCCGCCTGGGCGAGGTGCGTGGCGACGGCACCCTTGGGCCTGCCCGTGGTGCCGGAGGTGTAGATGATCGTGGCGTCGTCCTCGGGCCGGATCTCGACGTCGGGCGGGGCCGCGAACGGATCGGGCTCGGGCAGGTCCTCGTACCACTCCAGCTGGCCCGACGGCTCCCCGCGGCCCGCGCGCTCCTCGTCGTGGAAGACGATCACCCGGGCCCCGGCCCCGCGCGCCCAGGCCGCGACACGCGGCAGCCGCTCACCGTCGACCAGCAGCACCCGCGGCCCGGAGTCGTCGAGCGCGTACGTGAACTCGTCCTCGGTCCACCAGCCGTTCAGCGGAACGGCGACCAGACCTGCCAACTGGACGGCCCAGAAAGCGATCTGCCACTCCGGATGGTTGCGCATCGCCACCACGGCCCGGTCACCCGGCCGGAGCCCGTACGTGCCGTTCAGCCGGCACGCCAGCGCGGAGGCGGCGGCGAAGAACTCGGCGTACGTGTAACTGCGTTCCCCGGCGATCAGGAACGGCCGGTCCCCGAACGCCCAGGTGGTCTCCACGAACTCGCGCAGGGTCCTGGGCCCGTCCGCGTAGACGAGCGAGCCGGCCGAGGGTCCGTCCTCGGCACGTACGACGGCGAACGGGCCCCCCGGACCGGTCAGCGCGGCCTCGATCCGGGCGGCGGCCCCGGCGGGGGCGGATGGGGCTGGGGTCGGGTCGGTGTGCGGCACGAACGACCTTTCTAAGCGCTTGCTCAGGGCCTTCGCGACGCTATGCCTGGACCTGGCCTCCGTCAAGAGCGCGACACACAGCACCGCCGAGCCGCGTCGGCAATAGCGGAAACAAAATCGTTGACAATCTTGTTGCCCTAAGTTCAGGTTCGACAGGCACTCACTCAGGGAGGGCATTGATGCCGAAGGAAGCCCGTCCAAGCACCGGCGAGCAGGCCAAACAGCACGCGCTCGCGCAGCTGCGGCAGGCGATCCTGCAAGGCGAGATGGCACCGGCCCAGCGGCTGGTGGAGGACGAACTCGCCGAGCAGTTCGGCGTGACACGGGCCAGCATCCGGGCGGCACTTCTCGAGCTGGCATCGGAGGGGCTGGTCGAGCGGATCCGTAACCGCGGATCACGCGTGCGGGTGGTGACCAAGGAGGAGGCGGTCGCCATCACCGAGTGCCGGATGGTCCTCGAAGGGCTGTGCGCGGCCAAGGTGGCGGCGGACGCCACCGATGAGCAGCTGGACCGGCTGACGGAGACGGGCGCGGCGATGTCCAAGGCCGTCGCCGACGGCGAACCGATGACCTACTCCGAGCTCAACCACCAACTGCACTCCCTGATCCGGGAGTTCTCCGGCCAGCAGACGGCCCTCGGACTCCTGGAGCGACTGAACGCCCAATCGGTGCGCCACCAGTTCCAGTTGGCGCTCAGGCCGGGCCGTCCACAGAAGTCCCTGAGTGAGCATCTGGCCGTGATCGACGCGATCAGGGCCAGGGACCCGCAGGCGGCGGAAGCTGCCGTCCGCGCCCACCTCGGCAGCGTGATCGACGCCTTGCGCGACGACTGACGCGGCTCGGGGCCACCGACCGAGGACGACGCCGCTATCGTCGCCGAGGACGTCTACCTCGCGATGCGACCGATCCGGGACGAGACCGTCAACGGGGGCCGCTCCCTGGGTGAGGAGACGGCGGCGGCGGCGATAAAGTACGGCGACCGCAACGCGATGGCCCATGTGGTGCGGTACTGCGGCGATGCCGGTTTCGAGACGCTGATCCGGTAGCCCCGTGTTCCACGGACACCGACTCGGCCCGAGGGCCGGGCCGGGCGGTGACGGCACGGAGCCGTCACCGTTGGCCGGGCCTCACTTCCGCCAGAACAAGTGGTGCGTAACCCCGCTCGGGCTGGGCACGACGTCCCGGTGGAACCGGTCGAGCAGCTCATCGGGGGACTCCCACAGCCGTGCCCCGGAGCCGAGCTTCGTCGGCAGGACCGCCACGTGCAGGGTGTCGACGAGACCGGCATCGAGGAACTGCCGGATGATCGTGGCCCCACCGCCGAGCCGGACGTCCTGGCCCTGAGCCGCCTCCTTCGCCCGGGCGAGCACCGCGGCCGGGTCGCCGTCGACGAAGTGGAACGTCGTGTCGGCGAGCGTGAACGACGGGCGCTTGTGGTGCGTCACGACGAACACCGGCGTGCGGAACGGGGGCTCGTCACCCCACCACCCCTGCCACTCGTGGTCCTCCCAGGGCCCGCGCTGCGGGCCGAACTTGTTGCGGCCCATGATCTCGGCGCCGATGTTGCGGGCGTAGTCCCGTGTGATGTAGTCGTCCAGACCCCGACTGCCAGCGGGCCCTGAGCGGTTCACGGGTGGGTGGTCAGTGGCGATGGCCCAGGCGAACATCTCCCCCGGATCGGCATGACCGAACGGCGTCTCGAGGCTCTGCCCCTCGCCCGCACCGAACCCGTCGCTCGAGACGGTGAAGTTCTGGACCCGCAGCAACTGGCTCATGTCGCTCCTCGCACTCCGCGCTTCCTGATCACCTGACGAACGGTAGACCGGCCGGGCCGGGAAATCTCATCGCCTCGTCGTCCCGGTCCCGTCGAGCCCGCACCCGGCCGACACCTTGATCGCGTCGGCTCGGCCCGCGCATCCCACGAGGAACTTCGCAGCTCAAAGGGGCCGGCGCGAGCCCGGACCGACGCTTAGCGGCAACGGGGGCGACCTCCGTGACCCCTATCCGCTAGGCTGTCAGCGGTCAGTCGACCTTCAGCGCGCCTGCTCGGGACAGCGTCCTCCGGACCCCTGCCCCTGCACCACCGCGAGGAAGCCTGACCAGGGCGTTTGTCTCGCTCCTGCCGGGGTTCCGGCAAGGCTTCGACAAGCCCCGCCTTCGTAGCTCAGGGGATAGAGCACCGCTCTCCTAAAGCGGGTGTCGCAGGTTCGAATCCTGCCGGGGGCACAAGCAAAAAGACCCCGGACCGATCATGGCCCGGGGTCTTTGACATCTACAGCTGACATCAAGGGCGACGGCCACTCACGGCCGAGCCGCTCTTGAACAGCCGCTCGACTCCTTGGGCCTCCCGCCACGTCCTTCGTGTACCGCACCGCAGTCCGTGCCCTCGGCAGTGCGCGAGCAGAGCGATGAGCGCAGCCACCGCCAAGCCGTTGGCGGACCACGCCATGCTCGGTGATATCGAACAGTGAGTGGAATTACTTCAGACCTGCCTGTGCCTGACCGAAGACAGCGCCGCCACGAGCGCGTCCAGGTCTCCGGTGTAGACGATGACTTGCTCGTCGTCGGCCGGGGGGTCGAAGCGGGCGAAGAAGTCGTCGAGAGCTTCGGAAGTGACAGTGAGGGCGTTGGCGTCCTCGCGCTCGTTGCGTTCGGCAAGGCGTCGCAGCAGTTCCTCCCGGTCGGCGGGGAGGTAGACCACGAGCGGGTGGCTGCCCGCTTCGCGGGCAGCCCGCTGCCAGGCGTCGCGCTCGGCGCGCCGCCACAGCCCGTGGTCCAGGACGACGTCGTTGCCGGCCTCCAGCTCCTTGACGAACCGCTGCCGGATCGCCTCGACGACGGGCCGTTCGCGCTCGAAGTAGGTGTCCTCGGGGTAGTCCACGCCGTATCGGCCGTGGAGGCGGTGCACCTCCTCGTCCACGGACAGCCGCATGTAGCCGTGGCCCGCGAGGGCTCGGGCGACGGTGGTCTTCCCGGAGCCGGTGATGCCGGCCAGGAGAACGGCAAGGGGCACGAGATCATCCCTTCCGCGGCGAGCTGTCCGTAGGCACGGTCATTGTCTCTGATCCTTACAGGTGTGCGCGTGCGGCCGCCAGGCGGTGACGATGCTGCGGGCCTCGCTGGGCCAGCTGAACGGCATGCGGTCCAGGCTCACCCGGCGGAAGGCGAACCGCGGATCACTGGTGTTGATCACGCCGCCGTGCTGGCCGACGTGTGACAGGAGGCGGCTGGCCTCGTCGCGCACGGCCGGGGTCTGTTCCTGCCATGTGCCGGTCGAGAAGTGCTGGACCCGGCGGCGAAGGTCGTCCAGGACGCCCGAGCGCCACTTGAAGTGGTGAACCGCGCAGATACGGCCGGCATCCGGACGCTGTCCGGGGGCCCTGTGGTTGCCGCCCGCAACGGTGACATCGTGGCGGGCGAGAACGATCTTGCGGGGGTCTCCGTGCAGGAGCCGGTGGGTGAGGTGCCCGCCGAGGGGATAGGCGAGATCCAGTCCGCCTTCGGGCCTCCAGCCGGTCAGGCGCCCGCTCGCGGCGATCCGGTCGAGCATCAGGCCGCCCACCACACGGTGGCCGGACCTCTCGGCCTGGGCGATCACCTCACTCAGCGGGGCGGGGTACTGCTGGAACTCGTCGGCATCGGCGAGCAGGTGCCAGCCCTGGCCGGCCCGGTGCCGCAGAGCGTCCCTGAGCTGGGTGTTGGTGTGCTCGTGCCACGGGCCGGTGCTGGTGCCGGTGGGGATGATGCCCAGTTCGCGGCTGGCGTCCTGGAGTTCGTACCGCTGCTGGTCGGGCACGTGCTCGGGGAAGTGGAAGGCGATCAGGAACCGCTCGACACCCAGCCACCGGTAGTGGCGGACCCAGGCGGCCAGCAGCGGGGGTTCGACGGGGCCGACGACGGCGATCAGCGCGGGAGGGGTGCTCAGCATCGGGAGTCCTTCGTACGCAGTGAGGCGAAGGTGCGGGTGAGGAAGTCGGCCTGCCCGGCGGCCGACCGCACCCCCAGCAAGCCGGGAGCGTCGAGGTCGGGCAGCGGAGGCGGCTGGCAGATGACGGTATGTAGGGCGTCGGCGAGGGCGTCCGGGGCGCCGGCGGTGAAGGTCAGGGCCCAGGGCCGGCCGTGAAGGCGGGCGGTGAGGGCGCGGTCGTGGTCGGAGACGACCAGGGGGACGCCGAGGCGGGCGGCGTCCATCACGAGTCCGGACTCCTTGCCGACGCCGGGGTGACGGGTGACCAGGGCGGCGTCGGCGGCGGCGTAGACCAGCCGCAGCACCGATTCACTGACCGGTCCGGGAATCGTGTGGAGTCGGACGTTCGGCAGGTCACGCCATCGGGCGAGCACGGCCTCGTCGAGCGGGATACCGGTGACCATCAGGTGCAGCGGCTCCTTCAGCATGGGCAGGGCGGCGTCGATGACTCCGATGTCCTTGTAGGGCCACCAGCCGCCGACGAGGCACACCGCGGCTTCGCCGGTAGGGATGTCGAAGGCGGTACGGCCGCCGTCGCGTTCAGCGTCGGTGAGGCGGCGGCCGTCGTCGACCGCGAAGGCCCGGACCACTGCGGGCAGGTCCGGGAAGGCTGCCGTGAACTGATCGCCTACGGCCTGGGTCGGGCACACCGCCAGAACCTGCCTCTCGCCCCGGCGGGCGAGCCGGCCGAGGAACCGCACGGCGGCGTCCTCGGTGGTTACTTGTTCGTGGACGAACCGCAGGTGTGGCAGCCCGCCGAGGAGGGCGGCGGCACCGTGCAGAGCCTCGTTCGCGCTCAGGATCACCACCGCCTCGGCGCCGGGCTCCAGCCGGCGGGCGGTCCGCAGGGCCGACGCCTCCGCAAGACACCGGGCGATGAGGGTGATCTGGTGCGGAAGCCGCCGCAGGAAGCGCGGCCAGCGGCGCGAGCGGAAGACCCGCAGCCCAGCCTTGGAGAGCCCGGCCGCAAGGCGGGAGACGGCCAGCAGCACGGCTGCCGGGTGCCCGGCCGGTACGGTCACCAGCCGGGCCCCGGCCTCGCGCAGGGCGGCCACCGCCTCGCGGACGATCCCATGTGGGGCGATCACCAGGCTCCCGGGCCGCACCTGGGCGAGCGCCCCCAGCGTGCGCTGGTGGTGCCCGCCCAGGCGGTCGGCGTACGGCTCGATCAGCACCAACGGGCCGGTCACCCGCCCACGGCCTGGTCCCCGTGGGCGGCTGTGAACCTCGTCCGCAGCCACGTGGGGTCGTTGAGGTGGTCGAACCGTCCGGGGGCGCGGGCGAACTCCTCGGCGAAGGCGACCCCTTCGCGAGCCCCGGCGGCGGCGTACGGGGCGAACTCGCCGTTGCGACTCTTGGTCCATGCCTCCACCCGCTGCCGGGAGTCGTCGTCGGCCATGCCGTACTCGCTGCCGCGGGCGAGCATCGCGCACTCGCGGAAACCGGCCTTCCAAGCGTGAAAAGGACTCTGGTTGAACCTCGTGATCCCCGCGGTCTGCTGGGCGAACTCGATCCGTCCGGGCAGGGCAGCGAGCACGTCCACGGCCTCGCCCATCTCGCGCAGGGCACTGCGGCGGACCAGTTTCAGCCCGCCGTAGCCGTAGGTCAGACCGTTGACCGGGTTGACCGCCCGCCATACCCGCATCGACACGCCCTCGTCCAGCGGTTCCACCGTGGCGGGGGCAAAGCTGGCGTCGATGGCGAAGTCCCCGTCGGCGAGGAAGAACTGCTCGTGGTCGACGAGCTCTGCACACAGGCGGTAGGCCCGGCGCATCCCGTGTACGCCGTGCAGGCGCTTGACCCTGCCGCCGAGCGTGCGCTGGAGCCGGGAGTGCAGAGAGGTGGCCATCGGCTCGTCGTACGAGAGGAGAACCGCGTCGAAGCCATTCACGAGACGGCCTCCAGGTAGCGGGCCGCGATCAGGGCGGGGGTGAAGTCGGCGGTGGAGGCGTGGGCCCGCTTGGCGTGCAGGGCATGGAATTCAGCGTCCGTGGCGAGCCGTTCGGCCAAGGCGACGGCCTCGGCCTGGGTGGAGAAGCACAGCTCGGGGTCGATGTGCTCGGCGAGCCAGCCAAGACGGGGCGAGATGACCGGAAGGCCCATGCCCTGGCAGTCGATCACGCTCATCGACCAGGGGCAGCCGGGCCGGAACGGGGCGATACCGAAGCGCGCGCCGGCCAGCAGGTCCTTGTAGCGAACGCGGTCGCCCCGGTCGGAGACGATCTGTACGTGCGGCAGTGCGGCGAGCTGGTCGCGCATCCTCTCGGGGCTGTCGTCCAGGCCCTTGCGCTCCGCCCGGCGCTGGCCGAACAGGTCCATGACCCGCAGCACGACGGTGCCGGACGCGACCAGGTCGCGGGCCAGGTCCACGAACTGCCCGGTGCCGTAGTGCGCGTACAGCCGGTGGTTGTAGACGCCGATCGCCCCGGCGCCGGAGGCGGGCTGCGTGCTGGCGGGGTCGCGTACCAGACGCTCGTCACGCGGGGCGGGCACCACTCGTAGCTGCTCGCCGATGTCCACGGTCATCCGGGCGGCTGCCGCCGACACCCAGGACGCGGCCGTGGAGGAGTGGACCAGCACCCGGTCGCAGGCGGCCAATCCGGCGGCGAATGCCAGCAGCACCGGCCGCCCGAGCTCCGCGTCGTTCAGGGACGGGTCGAGCTGGAGCTGGCCGCCGCCCGCGAAGGAGAACGGCAGGTAGTGGCAGTAGCCGGCCAGTAGGGCGTTGGATCCGGCCTCCAGCAGGGCTGTGCGGATCGCCGGGGTCTCCTCGATCTGGTTGGCCACGACCACGTCGGGCTTCTCCGCCCGGATCAGTGCAACCAGTTCATCAATGTCCGCGGAGAAGCGGGCCCGATACTTCGTCCCCGGCACCTTCGTCTGATGGAATCCGCAGCGGGCATCCCCGACCGATGCCGGGGCCGCGACCGTCACCTTCGCTCCGGCATCCGCCAGAGCCGGGGCAAGCAGGTCCGCGAAAATCCACCCCGAGTCGGCCGAAAGCCGGTCGGGGTTGGAGATGTTCAGCAGGTACAGCATGCGCATGTTGCTTCGCCTCCCTCATTCGCCCGGAGGCTCGATCCGGGCCAGTAAGGGAAGGAAAGCGGCGACGCAGACCGTGACGAAATGGTGAACTTGGATCACTCACGGTTCATTCATGCTCACCAACGATGACGCGGGGCTTCGATGGAAGCGCAAGGCGAGGAGATCACCGCCGAGCAGGCGGCCGAGGACTACGCGGCCGAGGTGGCGCGCTGGCGGGAAGTACGCGGCATGTCCAAGAGGGCGTTGGCGCTGGCCATGGGCTTCGACCCGTCCTACGTCAGCCACGTGGAGTCGGGTCGCCACAAGCCCAGCGAGGAGTTCTCACGTCTCGCCGACGAGTCGCTGAACGCCGGGAAGGCGATCTGGAGACGCTGGTGCGACTACGAGCAGGCAAGGGCCCGTACCCGGCGGCCGGCGGCGCCGCCCGCCCAGCGCAGGCCCGAACAGCCGTATGCGACCGGTTCGGCCCTCGTCGTGGAACACGACGCGGCACGGCTCCAGTACGACGGCGCCTCGTACCGGCTGACCATGCGCCGACGGCTGCGGAACACCGGCGACGAACCGGTGACCCGCTACTTGATTCGCATCTCCGTGGACCGCTACCCCGGCGACCCTGAGCAGTCCAACGCGCACTACCGAGCCCACCCGCTGACCTGGGGCGAACTCGACCTCACCGCCACCTGCCGGGGCGAGGCGATGCGGTGGCAGGCCAAGCACGACCGCGACGCCTTCAAGGAAGTCTGGCTGCTGTTCGACAACGAACACGGCCGCTTCCCGCTCTATCCCGGCGAGTCCGTGTGGATCGAGTACGCCTACACCGTCGGCGACGAGAAGTGGGGCAACTGGTTCCAGCGAGCCGTCCGCCTGCCCACTGAGCAGTTGGAAGTCCAGCTCGCTTTCCCAGCCGCCCTTGACCCCGTCGTGTGGGGCACCGAGACCTCCATGACCGCCGAAGCCTCCCCGCTACGAACCCCTCCCGTCCGCAGCGACCACGGTGAACTACGGCAATTCACGTGGATCACGACCACACCCGCCCTGCACGCTCGGTACCGTCTGGAGTGGCGGTTTCGGGCACGGCCCGAACGCGTAACAGACCAAGGGGAGTTCAGGTGATTGACGTGCGGCCCAGCCAGCAGATGCGAGACCTCGGCGTCGTCCAACACGGCGCTGGCATCCTCGCCGAACCGGCCCGCGCCTTCGACCTGCCTGCCGAGTGCGACGAGGCCGAGCGCATCACCGACGAACTGTTCGCTGCCATGGAGCGAATCGGCCAGGTCCACCCCTTCGCCAAGGGCATGGGTATCGCCGCCCCGCAGATTGGCATCGCGCGAACCGCCGCCGTTGTCCAACCGCCCGACGACGCCCCCGCCATCATCCTGCTCAACCCGCGGATCACCACCCACTCCGACGAGATGGACGAACAGTACGAGGGCTGCCTGAGCTTCTTCGACGTCCGTGGCCTGGTCCCCCGCCCCCTGAAGATCACAGTGGAGACCACGGCCCGGACAGGTGAGACCGTGTCCGCCGTGTACGAACGCGGCCTCGCCCGCCTCATCCACCACGAAATCGACCACCTCGACGGCTTCCTCTACACCGCCCGCATGCACACTGGAGTGAAACCGATCCCCGTGGGGGAGTACCGGCAGACCGGACGGGCTTGGGCGTACGAGTAGGGCCCGAAATCAGCGACCTCGACGCTCACCGGTGATGCCGCCTTAGCAGGGTCACTCGCGGCCCATGAGTTGAGCGAGAAGCGCCACCACCGCCGTGGCTCCCACCAAGGCCGCCCCGACTTCGGGCGCATGCAGGATCAGAGCGACTACGAGGACTCCGACCAACAGGAGGACTACGAGGCGCACGCTGATCTGTTCCATGAAGATCTACCTTCCATATGGCACCGACTGGGTTGTGCATCCAGCGTGGGGGCCTCACGGACGGCCCTGACAGCTCAAGACGATCGCTGACAGCATCGGACAAGAACAGCCGCTGAATGACAGCGCGGGACAGGTCCTGACGCTCGTAAGTGCAGGCACCGACGCGCATGGCCTACCAGAAACTGACGCAGAGTCATCAGAAGGGGGCAGAGACGATGGTCGCTCAGCCGTGGAAGAGGCCCGAGCTGGCTGACCAGCCTGACCTGAAGAAGCTGAACGATGAGCTCCACGATCTGAGGCTGGAAGCGGGTCTCCCGTCAGCCCGGACTATTCGCGACGGCGTCGGGAAGGATGCGCAGGACTACTGGATCGTGAATCACCAGGCAGTGCTGGACACCTTCCAGAAGCCTGATCGGCCGCCGCGGGGCCGCCTTGAGGTCATCGTCCGTGTCCTGGCCGAAGTCGGTGGGCACAACGATGTAGACGGCGAGGTCAACCGTTTCAAGGACCTGTGGAAGCAAGTCGTCAGGGAAACAGTCGCCCAAGCTTCAGTACAGCCTCCAGCGGATAGAACCCCTGCCGACAATGACGACGTGAGCGACACGGCTGACCATTCGGAGGACTTGCCGAAGCAGGACACCACGGATTCAAGCCGGCGGACAACGGAAGAACCACCGGTCGGCGGGAAGGCACCATCCAACCCTGACCGACCCTCTGCGCAGTTCAACTACGCAGAGGAGTCCTTGAAGGGGCTGATCCTCAACGCAGCGCAGGCCCTTTGGTACGACAAGGACGCGTTGAGATTGTTTCTCGGTGTGGTACGCCGTAGTGAAGGCTTCGCCAAGATGGCTGATGCCGCGGAGGAGCGACGGCCAGCGAACGCGACGTTCTACGGCGTGAAGAGCAGAGAGTTCGAGGTGCCTTACTCCCCGGCGCGACTAGAGCTGGTCACGCTGCATCGCCGCCTTGACGAACACAGGTCGAAGCGCAAGTGGTCCTTCACCGACATGGAGAAGCAGACGGGCGTCTCGTCGAATGCGTGGATCCGCTGGTACACCCACGATGAGTTGCCCGAGCGTGAGGCGCTCGTCGCGTTCTCTCACATGGCAGGACTCCAGATGGAGGATCACGTCCTGTTGCTCGGCCTTTGGGACGCGGCCCGTGCTGCCTTGGAGGCGCAGGAGCGCTCTGACGTATTACCGTCCGGTATCACCTTCGACGAGGCGTGGGCAATGCGTGACCCTGCGGCACCGAGGATGTGGGCACTCACAGGAGTCGGGGGCGTCGGAGAGGGGAATCTAGCCGTGTACGGCCCTGATCTTGCCTCCGGTACGGCTCCCGCCTTCGTCGTGGCCGGTCCCTCAGGATCAGGTCGCTCCACGGCACTGGTGACCATCGCACGCTCTCTGCTCGCATCGGGCACCCAACTCGTGTTCGCGACGCCCAAGCCTTCACCTCTAAGGGAGTTGGCTGATCGAGACGGCGTGGTGGCCTGCTTCGATCAAGATGACATCGGGCACGACGAGCTCGAAGAGGCATTGTCGGAGGCGTCTGCTGAGCAGCCGATCGTTGTCGTGATGGACGACGCACAGCTCTTGGACGAGTGCGATGCCCGGCGAGTGCTGCGGAACCTGCTGAAGCACGGCTTCGACGAGGGGGTGGCGCTGGTCCTGGCAGGCGATGAGGACAAGCTCCGACCGCACTACCCCTGGTTGGACAGGGCGAAGAGAGCCCACCGCGGCCTCCTTCTGTCTCCCCAGCAGCGGCACGCCGGTGATTGGATCGGCATCAAAACGGGAGACTCCATTGTCGGCAGGCCGATCACTCCTGGCCGGGGATGGCTGCACCTTGGGGACGGCAATCTCATGGCAGTGACCTTGCCTTGTTGAGAGTTGCCCCTGATCTGACGGCGCCTGCTCCGCGTAGCCCGCATAGGCGGCAGGAGATCGTGTGGAACGGATTCAGCACACATGAGGCCGGGAAACCGCGCGAACACGTGAGAACTACGGAGGGAAGTTTTCGCAGGCCAGACACCCTGCACCCGACGTTTATGCAGCTCAAAGCTTTGATCAGGGAAAACTCCCGAAGCGGGTGTCGTAGGTTCGAATCCTGCCGGGGGCACAGTGCGTTACACCGCTGACCTGGGGTTTCTCTCCCAGTAAGGCGCTCTGATCGGCCTCGGACTTCTCGTCCGGGGCCGTTTCGCGTGAGCGGGCGGGGAGTCGCTTCCCCCGAATCGTCCCCACGGATCAGCGGGGGTCTCAGAACTCCTGAGTGGTGGGGCGCATCAGGATCTCGCTTATGGCCGCCTGCTTAGGGCGGGTCACCATGAACGCGATGGCCTCGGCGAGGTCCTGTTCCCGCAGCCAGTCGTCGGCGGAGGTGCCGAGTTCGCCGCCGATGCCGGTGCCGAGGGTCATTTCAGTGGCGACCATTCCGGGCTCGATCACGCCGACGCGCACGCGGCGCGCCGCGACCTCCTGGCGCATCACCTCGCTGAACGCGATCACGGCGTGCTTCGTCGCGGCGTAGGGGGCGTTCCCCGCGCTGGCCCTGCGGCCGACGACGGAGCTGACCGTGACCAGGTCGGCGACGCCCGCCGGGCCGCCCGCCGCCGCCAGCAGGTGCGGGAGCGCGGCCCGCGAAAGGGTCATGACGGCACGGAGGTTGATGTCGACGACGGTGTCCCACACCGCGGGGTCGCCGTCCTCGACGAGCCCGTTGGTCGCGTACCCGGCGTTGTTGACGAGGATGTCGAGCCGGCCGAGACCGCCAAGGGTCCGCCGGACGGTCTCCTCGGCCTGGCCGGGGGCGGTCAGGTCGGCGGGCAGTGCGAGGGCGGCGTCGCCGAGCTCCGCCGCGAGCTCCTTGAGGCGGTCGGCGCGCCGGGCCGAGACCGCGACCTTCGCGCCCCGCCGTACGAACTCGATGGCGGTGGCTCGGCCGATGCCGCTTGAGGCGCCGGTGACGAGGGCGACGCGGCCGGCGAGGGAGGGTGCTGCGTGGTTCATGTGCGGTGCTCCAGGGCGATGGTGGGCGGGTACCGGACCAGCGTCGGCGCGTCCCCCGACCGGAGCCAGTACCCGGTCGAGCCTGGGAATCGCAGTACCAGGCTGGGGCTCCCGGGGCGGCGGGCGACAATGGGACGCATGAGCGGTACCGAGAACCCCCTGGGCGAGGCCCTGCGTGCGTGGCGCGACCGGCTCTCCACCGAGGACGTCGGTCTGCCCGCGACCGGACGCCGCCGGACGGCAGGACTGCGGCGCGAGGAGCTGGCCGCGCTCGCCGGGGTCTCCGTCGACTACCTGCTGCGTCTGGAGCAGGGAAGGGCGCGGCGTCCCTCGCGGCACGTCCTGGCCGCGCTCGCCCAGACGCTGCGGCTGTCCGCCGACGAGTCCTGCCATCTGCACCTGGTCGCCGGGCAGCTCCCGCCCGCACCGGGGCGGGTCCCCGACCGCGTCCCGCCGAGCGTGGGACGTGTCGTCGCCCGCTTGGGTGATGTCCCGGCAGGGGTGTTCGCCGCCGACTGGACGCTCCTGGAATGGAACGCGGCCTGGGTCGCGCTCCTGGGCGCACCCCCGGCCGGGCCACCCGTCAATCTGGTCCGCGCGGTCTTCGTGCCGGGAGCTGCCTCCCCCGGCCTTCCCCCGGGCCCCTTCCACGCCGGTTTCCGCACCGCCCTCGTCGCCGAACTGCGTCTCGCCCGGGCCGCCTACCCGGACGACGACGACCTCACGGAGCTCGTCACCGAGGCTCGGTCCGCCGACCCGGACGGGCACGCCCTGTGGGCGCGGTCCGCTCTGGGCTCCCGCCTCGGCGGCCGGGCCGTGTTCGGTGAACTGGCCCTGGACTGCGACGTGCTGAAGGTCCCGGACGCGGACGTGCGGATCTGGACGTACACGGCGGCAGACGGCCCGGACGCGGCGAGGCTCGCGTCCCTCGTGCGCGTCGGCACGGGGTGAAGGGCGGGCGGACCACGGCTGTCACCTGCCCGGCCCGGCCACCGCACAGTCGAGTCGCGGGGCTACGCCAGCAGACCGACGAGCCGTTCGCTGACGTCCGCCCTGCCCGCCTCGGGATCCGGCACCAGCTTCTCCCGGTCGCCGGGGTCCCGGACGAGGAAGTGGAGCCGTTCGCCACTGCGGGCCAGCACCAGATCCCTGCTGCTGCCCGCGGTCTCGGCCGATCCCCGCGCCGTGTAGTCGGTGACGGTGACCAGCGCGGAGCGCTCCGAGGCGGCGAGCACCGCCTCGGCGTCCACCGGCTCTCCTGGGTCCGCCGCCGGGCCTCGCGGCAGCCACTCGGTGAGCGTGTTCAGGGCTTCGTCGATCTTGTGCAGCCCCAACTGGTGGACGCCGAGCGCGTCGATGCGGACCATGAGACAGATCCCCTCGGGCTGCGGGAGCAACAGGATCCGCCACGGCTCGCCCTGGCCCGACCCGGTCGTGCGGGCATCGAGCACCTTGCGGGCCCTCTGCTGGAACGCCACGGCGATGCCCAGGTCTCCCTGCACCTGAACCTCCTCGCCCGTCTCACCCGCCAGCAGAAGCTGCCGGGCCGCCAGTGAGCGCACGGCCTCGGCGATCACGTCGTCCGACGGCCTGGCCTCCAGGAAGTCCACGATCGCGTCCACGGCGATGAGCTCCGCGACGGTGTACGCGCCGAGCAGCACCGGTCCTGTGTCGACCAGGTTCACCACGGCCGACACCAGTCCCGAGGGGGTGGACGCCGCACCCGCGTCCGACTGCGTCGCAGGGGGAACATCGCGCTGGTCGTCGCCGCTCATGACGGTCCTCCGGGCTGCAAGAGTTCCACCACGGGCGGCACGCGACTCTCGCGGAGCACGGCGGCGGCGCTGCGTGAGAGGGTCTCGGTCACCCACACCTCGGAGTTGCCGAACAGTCCACGGCCCGCCCTGCCGGACAGCGACTGTCCCAGCTCACCGGCCAGGCCCTCCCGGTCCGGGGGCGGGAACCGAGCCGCCAGGTCCGTGGAGACGGCGGTGCCGTCGCCCTCCTCGATCCGGCGCAGTGCCTGGGTCAGCACCCGCGCGACCGGAGGCGTCAGCGACGTGGGCAGGGCGAGGACCGGCGCCAGGTACAGCGGGTGCCGTTCGGTCATCCGGGACAGCCCCCAGGGCCCGACGTTGCTCCGCGTGATCCGGTAGACCACGTAGTCCATGAGGTGGCGCAGGTCGCTCACGCTGGGGATCTTCCGCCCGCCGAAGGCGGCCGGTGTCTTCTCCAACTGCATCCAGGTGCCCTGGGCGGTGCGCCCGTGCAGCTTCTCCCGCACCACGTCCCCGCGCATTCCGATGTCGGGATAGCGCGTCTTGTCGATGTCACGGTGGTGGCTGGACAGGCGCTCGTGACTCACGTCGGCGAACCGCCAGTCCTCGTACAGCTGCGGTTCATCGACCAGCACGTGGCCGCCGCACAGTACGTCGTGCAACTGGGGCACCTGCAGTCCGTGGCGTTCCAGATCCGAAAGGATCGCCGCCTCCTCCGGGCTGAGGCGGCGCGCCGCCTCGACGAGCCCCTTCCGGTACGCCCCTGCCCGTGCCGTGATCTCGATCATGAGCCGGACCCGGGTGCGCACGCGGGCCGCCCGCCGGTCGCTCACACCGCCCGAACCCGCCCTGCCGGGCCGCCTCAGGTGGGCGGCCGATGCCGGTGCGCGCCTTCGCTCCACCTCGTCAGTACAGCACGGCGGGCCCGTGCACGCACCAGCGGCGGACGGCCCGCGGACTGCACACCTCGCACGCGGTGCTCGCCGGTACGGACGAGGCGCTCGCCGCGCAGCCGTTCCTCAAGAACCCCGACGCCGCCGACGGCCGGGCTCGCCCCGTCAGCGCAGTTCGTCCGGGCAGGGCGTGCCCGGCGTCAGCTGGTACGGGGCGCCCAGCCGGTACACACCGGCGCGCGGTGCCAGCAGTTCCGTCCACTCGTCGCCGTACTCGTCCTCGTCCACCTTGATGAGGCAGCCGTTGGTGTTGGCGAAGTCCTTGGGGACGTCCTTGTCCGCGCGGTGCTTGGACGCCTCGGTCTCCTGGGGCCGCTCCAGGCTCCGCCCCTTCTCGTCGACCAGGGCGAGCCATCGCGAGTACGGGATCCGGATCAGTACCCGTCCGGCCTTCTTCACGTGGATGGTCAGCTCCCCCGCGCCCGCCAGGTCCACGGTCGCGGGCGGGTCGGCCAGCGGCACCGGGCTGTCCACCGAGTAGAGCCGCCAGTTGGCGTCCGACCAGATCGGCTTCAGGTACGGCTGCCCCTTGCTGACGAGCTCCGCCTCCTGCACCGCCCCACTGGAGTCGGGGGAACCCTGCGGCAGCACCACGTAGTGCACGGCCCAGCGGTCGAGCCACTGCCGGTAGCTGACGGAGTCCAGGGTGTCGTCGTAGAAGACCGGGTTGCGCTCCATGTCGGCCTGCCGGTTCCAGCCCCGGGCCAGGTTGACCACCGGGGCCAGCGCGGACGCCTCCCGGTGGCTGCTCGGCGGGACCACCTCGACCCGGCCGCGTTCGGCGCCGACCTTCTGGAGCTGGTTGACCAGCGGGGCCAGCGACCGCGCCCAGGACGCGTCCGGTGCGGTCCTGACGATGTCGTCCACACCCTTGAACCCGATCCAGAAGTTCAGCCCGGCGAACGCGAGGACCAGCGCGTACCACCGGCGGGAGCGGGGCTCCGCGTACGGCAGTGCGGCCAGCAGCACCACTCCGGCGAACAGCATCGCCATCCGCGACACGTTCGAGCCGATCTGCGAGTCCACGACGTACGTGAGCAGCGTCCCGATGCCGTACACCGCGGCCGCCGTCCGCACCGTCTTCCAGTCGCGCGGCACGAGGAAGAAGATCAGGACGGCGAAGACGAACGGCCCCGAGAGCGTCGCGACCGACATCGGCTGCGTGCCGGAGAACGGGAACAGCCACGCCGACAGTGCCACCACCACGACCGGTGCCAGCCCCAGCGCATACGCCCCGGGGCGGCGCTTGTTCAGGAAGAGGGCGGCCGCGACCACACCGAGGAAGAGCCCGGCCACCGGGCTGCCCGCCGTCGCGAGCCCGGCGAGGGGCGCGGCGACGACCGCCTTCGCCCACCGCTTGTGGCGCCAGCGGTACGGCCAGCAGAACACCGCCGCCACCGCACCGACCGCGAACATCATGCCGAGCCCGAACGTCACCCGGCCCGACAGCGCGTTGCACAGGTACGCGAAGACCCCGGCCAGCGAGCAGGCGAGCGGATTGCGCACGGCCCGCACCCTGACCAGGATCAGCGCCGTCAGCGCCGCCGAGACCGTACCGACGATCATCATCGTCGTACGGACACCGAGCACCGACATCAGATACGGCGACACGACGCTGTACGAGACGGGGTGCATGCCCCCGTACCAGGCGAGGTTGTACGCGGTACCGGGGTGCCGGCCGACGAACTCGGCCCAGGCGTCCTGCGCCGCGATGTCGCCGCCGCTGTTCGCGAAGAAGAAGAACCAGAGGACGTGTGTGACGGCCGCGGCGGCCGTCGCGATGGTCACCGGATGCCGCAGCAGGCGCGTCGTCCGGGTCGTCTCGGGCTCGGTTATGCCCGGTTCCGGAGTACGGGGGGCAGGCACTGTGGTCCGCATACTGCCGTTACTGCCCCTCTTGCCTCTGCTGTCGGCCGCCTCGTGGCCGGGTTTCGGCTCCGCGGTGGTCACTACAGCTCTCCCCGTTTCCCCGAGTTCCCGTCCCGTACCCCGAGCTTCGTACGCCGTACGCCGTTCACCTGTGAGGACGCTGTGCCCTCGCCCCGAGTTGTTCCGGGACGCTAACACGTACGAGAAAGGGGGCGCCGGAGTCGGCGCCCCCTTCCTCCCGGTCAGCCGATCCGGGTCAGCTTGTCGCCGGCCGCCGGCTCCTTCAGGTCGCTCTGGAGCGCGACCGCGACCTTCACCTGGCTGGTGCCCTCACCGACGGTGAGCGTCCCGACATGCGTACCGGCTGCCGCCGAGTGCGGGATCGCCTTGCCGCCGTCGGTCAGTTCGAGCTTGACCGTGAGGCCTGACCAGCCGACCGCCTTCACGTCCTTCGTCGCGATCACGGGTGTGGTGCCGCCCATGCCGTCGTCGACCGCGCCGACCACATCGCCCTTCTTGACGACCTTGGCTCCGTCGAGCAGGTCCAGCGTGGCCAGCATGACCTTCTTGCTGGCCTCGTTCGCCGCGTCGATGATCGGGGACCGGTGCTGCGCGAGCACCGCACCGACGATGAGCTGGTCCGTGCCGTCGATCATCTTGTGTGCGGCGAAGAGCAGGTTGCCGCCCGCCTTGGTGGTGGTGCCGGTCTTGATACCGAGGGCGTTGTCGTAGGGCACGAGCGTGTTCCAGTTCCGCCAGGTCTTGCCCGACGGGTCCTTCCACTCCGGCAGCTTGGTGATGTCCATCAGCGCCGGGAACTCGACGAGCTTCTCCCCCAGCTTCACCAGATCCTCCGCCGTGCTGACCGTCGAAGCGGTGAGCCCGGAGGCGTCGGTGTACGTGGTGTTCTTCATGCCGAGCTCGGCGGCGGTCGCGTTCATCTTCTTGATGAAGGCCTTCTCGGAGCCCGCGTCCCAACGCGCCAGCAGCCGGGCGATGTTGTTCGCCGACGGGATCATGAGGGCGGCGAGCGCGTCGTGCTCGGAGAGCACGTCACCCTCCTTCACCGTGTCCAGCGTGGACTCGCCCTCGCTGGTGAGCCGGCCATCCGACTCGGCCTTGGCGTCGATCTCGATGCCGGGGCCCTTCTCGCCGCGCTTGAGCGGGTGGTCCTTGAGCACGAGGTACGCCGTCATCGCCTTGGCCACACTCGCGATCGGCACCGGCTTCTGCTCGCCGAACGAGTCGACCTTCCCGAGGCCGGTGGCCGCCATGTAGCCCTGGCCCTCGTCGGGCCACGGCAGGGTCGGCTTGGCGCCCTCGAAGGTGTACGTCGGCTTGGCCGACAGCGTGAGGGTCGGGTCGGGCAGCGGGCGCACCATCTGCACGATTGCAAACGCGATCAGGAGAAGCAGGACCAACGGGGTCCAGATCTTGACCCTCCGCACCGCCGTGCGGACCGGTGTCTCCGGCGGCGGAGGCGTGTTCGTCAGCTCGGCCAGGAGGTCGAGCGGCGGCCGGGGCGGCATCGGCTGCTGCCGGGTCCGCTCCGCACCGCTGAGCGATGCGGGGGGCGGCAGCTGGGCGGATGCCGCGGGTGCCGCGGATGCGTCCGGGCCGGATGGCCGCGCGGGCGCCACGGGGGCGCGCGGCGCGGGGGCCGGACGTACGTCATCGGCGCGCAGCGGTACGAACTTGCTGGTCCGCTCGGCGGGGGACTCGGGCTGCGACTCCCGGCCGGCATCCGGCCCGGACCCGGACCCGGGCTTCGGCGTCTCGGGCGGGGTGACCTTCAGCGTGGTCGTGGGCTGGTCGACGCGGGGCAGCCGGGGCGCCTTGAAGACGGCCGTCGGCTGATCCACCGCGCGCTTGTCGTCGGTGGTGGTGGTGTTCTGAGCGCCTTCGGTGGTGCCGGGGGCGCTCTCGTCGGACCCGTCGGACCCGTCGGATTCATCAGACCTGTCGGGCCCGTCGGACTCTGCCTGTGCCGGTGCCTGTGCCGAATCCTGGTCGGAGTCCTGCGCGGGCTTGGGATCGGAGTCGGATTCGAGCTTCGACGCGGAGGCCTTGCCGGGCTCCTTGCCGGGCTCCTTGCCGGAGTCCGCGCCGGATTCCTCACGGGTGTGCGGCACGCGCACCTTGCCGGAAGCGCCGTTGCCGTCGCCTTCGCTATCGCCGTCGGCAGCGGCAGCGCCTTCGGCGTCGGAATCGGAATCGGAATCGGAATCGACGACGTCCTGCCCGGCGGCGGCCTCAGCCTCGCCCGCCGCGCCCACGTCCTCGGGCTCGGGCTCGGGGTCCGAGCCCTGTTCGTCGCCGTCCTTCGAGACCCAGGCCGCAACGGCAGCCCGGAGCCGCTCGTCGCCCTCCCCGGGCTCGGCAGCTCCGGCCTCGGCAGCCGCACTCTCCGGCCCCGCCGCATCGCCCTCCGCCGCATCGGCCGCCCCAGCGGGCTCCACGCCCTCCGCAGGCTCCTCGGGCTCCCCAGCCGTCCCCGCAGCGCCCTGATCGACCCCAGGGGCCTCCAACGGGCCCTCAGAGCCTCCAGAGACCCCCTCCGCGCCTGCGGCAGGCTCGGGCTCGGGCTCGGGCTCGGGCTCGGGCTCGGGCTCGGGCTCGGGCTCGGGCTCGGGCTCGGGCTCGGGCTCGGGCTTCCGAGCGTCGGCTACCGCGCCCGGCTCGGCCTCGGACCGAGCCTCGGCCTCGGGCCCGGTCTCCGTCTCGGTCTCCGCGTCGGACTCCGACCGCTGCGTGCTGAAAACGGCCGTCGCCGTGTCCGCCCTGCCGCCGGACTCCGCCGGGGAGTCGGGTTCGCGGAACACCGCGAGCCGCGGATCGTGCTCGCTCCGAGCCGCTCCCGACGACTTCTGCTGCTCCGACTTGTCGGGGGACTCGCCCGCCACCGATGCCTCCTCCATGCGGCGCGGGGACATCCCCGCGCTGTCCGAACCATCTACCAGTGTCCCGTGTGAACCCTCGGCTGGGCTGCTAGACGAGAACGACATACCTACGGTTCCAGTACAAAGCACCCAGGCACCCTCGACAGACAGATGTGAGAGGGGTCACCCTGTCACTCATCCACGCGGGGAGGCATGGATGGGCAGGAGCCGCAGAACAATTCCGGAGGAGCTTCTGTTGCTCGCTCTGGACCCGACCACGGGTACCACAGCGCAGCCGCAGTCGCTCGACCTCGGCCTCGCCGGAGCTCAGCTAGTAGAGCTGGCTCTGGCAGGACGGATAGCCCCTGACGGGGATCGTATCGCCGTGGTGATGCCACGGCCGACAGGAGATCCGACTCTGGACTCCGCACTGGAACTGCTGCGCAGACGCGGCAGCCCGGTTCGGGCCGTCCACTGGATAGGCGGACCCCGACTGGGGCTTCGCCAGATCTACCTCGCTCATCTGGAGCGGTGCGGCATGGTGCATGCCGTGGCGGGCCAGATGTGCGGAGTGCTGCCGACGACTCGCTACCAGGCGACGGACACGGCAATCAGCCGGGACATCAGGGCCCGGCTGGACAGTGCGATCCGCACCGGCGTACCGCCGGACCCGCGGACCGCGGCGCTCGCCGCGCTGGCCCACGCGGTCGGACTCGGCAAGCACCTGTACCCCGGGAACGAGGGGCGCTCATCGCGCTCCCGGCTCCGGGACCTGATCAGACACGACCCGATGGGCGGTCTCGTGGCGCATGCCGTGATGGACGTCCAGAACGGGGCGGTCGCACAACCGCGTCGCAACCAGGCGCCGGGTGTGCCGTTGCAACCGCAAGCGCAGTCGCAGTCACGACGCGACAGCATGGCGCACACCGCGGCCCACTAGGGCGGCGCACGGGCGTCGACGCAGCACCCGCACAACCCGCACCACGCACCACGCACCACACAGAGAGCAGTACGCACCACCGCTCCGAACGCAGCACCGCAACAACCGAATACCGCCGCACCGACGTCCCCAAAGACCCGGTTCGGGAGCCGCACCAAGCGCGGGGCAGCCGGTACCACCGGCTGCCCCGCGCCGCTGCGTGTGGCCATTTCCCAGCGCGGCCGGGTGCCTGGGTGGCAATCTGCTGAGCAGTAGATACGCACAGCTACATAGCCGGAGGTGCCGTTTCCGTGCCGTCCAACGTCAATCCCACCGTCAGGCGACGCCGGTTGGGTCAGGAATTGCGCCGACTGCGCGAGATCAAGGGCATGACGGCCGAGGAGGTGGCGGAGCGGCTTCTGGTCTCGCAGTCGAAGATCAGCCGCCTGGAGAACGGCCGCCGCTCCATCAGCCAGCGTGACGTCCGCGATCTCTGCGGGGTGTACGAGGTCGAGGACCACCGGATCGTCGACTCGCTCATGCAGATGGCCAAGGACTCCCGCCAGCAGGGCTGGTGGCACGCCTTCGGGGACATCCCGTACAGCGTGTACATCGGCCTGGAGACCGATGCCGAATCGCTGCGGGTCTACGAACCCCAGGTGGTCCCCGGCCTGCTGCAGACCCGGCAGTACGCAGAGGCACTGATCAACGGCGCGCTGCCGGAGGCGCCGCAGACCGACATCGACAAGCGCGTCAGCGTCCGTTCGCGCCGCCAGGACCGGATCAACGCCCCGGAGCACCCGCTGCGGCTGTGGGCGGTGATCGACGAGTCCGCGCTGCGCCGGCTGGTCGGCGGCAGGCAGGTGATGATCGAACAGCTGGAGCGTCTGGTGGAGCTGTCGCACCTTCCGCATGTGACCGTCCAGGTGCTGCCGTTCGACATGGGCGCCCACCCGGGCATCAACGGGCAGTACGCCATCCTGGAATTCCCGGACGCCGCGGATTCCAGCGTCGTCTATATCGAGGGCGTCACCAGCGACCTCTATCTGGAGAAGGCGAATGACGTGCAGCGGTACAGCGTCATGTACGAACACCTGCGCGCCCAGGCGTTGAACGTGGAACAGACCCGGGATTTCATCGACCGGATCGCGAAGGAGTACACGCGCCCGAACGCGGCGTGAATCCCCGCAGAACGGGCGCTTAAACCAGCCAGCCCGTAAAGTCTGGAATGCGAAAAAAGAAGCGATGTTACGGGTGAGGCGACGGCACGATACACCGTCGCCACCCCGTAGCGGAAGACCTGCATGGCAGATGCCATCCGGTCGAGTGAACGGCCCCTTCACTCGGGGAGCTTGGCGAGTAGCGTCGATCACGCCAACAGCACATCGTTGGCGCCACTCACACAACTCTCTGAACCGGAGTGAACATGGCCATTCGTCAGGGTGCTACGGATAAGTGGACGAAGTCGTCGTATTCCGGGGGCAACGGCGCCTGCGTCGAAGTCAAGTCCCCTCTCGTGCAGGCGATCGCCGTACGCGACTCGAAGGCTCCCGAGGGGCCTTCGATCAACTTCGTCCCCGGCGCCTGGAACGCGTTCGTGCGTGATGTCGCCAAGGGCGTCGTCACCGCCTGACCGATGATTCCCGCATTCCCGTATCGCCGCACCGAACCCGGTGCTGCCGGTAGCCCTCTCGTCTGGTTCGCCGTCCTGGCCGAGGGGGCTCCCCGCGAGGTTTCGCGGTGTCAGGCGCCGCCGACCCGGCGCAGCTGATCCACGTAGCGGTCCGTGCCCGGCACGGTCGGAATGAACGGCGCCACCAGCTCCACCCGCCCCAGGCCTGATTCCGCAACCGTCGCGTCGAGCCCGGTGAAATGCCGCTCCCAGCATTCCCTCGGATCCTCCTGGAGGAACCAGAGCAGGGTCAGCCGGGTGTCGACGCCCTCGACCTGCTTCACGTACGTCATCCGGTCCCCCGGCAACGGGGTGGGGCGGAACACCGTCACCATCGCCGCCGGCGACCCGCTCAGCCGTCCCGGCAGATGCCGTGAGCGCAGCCATTCCAGCAACTCGGCCCGCTGTTCCGGCCCTTCGGCGTCGATCACTTCGAGGACCAGCCCGCGGTACGGATGGTCGAGCGCGTGGAAGTCGCGTGGCCCCGCCGCACCGTCCCGGTAGACCGTCGCCTCGTGGTCCTGGAACGCCGTGAAGACATGGGTGCGCTCCTGGTGGACCCGGCCGTCCCGGTTCAGCCGCTTGTTGATGCCGACGGTCCACTTCATGTGGTCGTCGTAGCGCCCCTCCGTCACCCAGTACGTGGACAGGTAGCAGCCGGCGCCGACCGGCGTCGCGACCGCCGACTTCTCCGGGTACCGCAGCTCCTGGAGCTCCCGGGTGGCCACCCAGCGCCGACCGGCGAACATCCAGGGCATCGCCATCGCGCCCGCGTAGTAGTGGCCGTCCTCGTACCAGCGGTTGTACGCGTACTCGTGGCCGGGGTGCGGCTCCACCATGGTGATCAGCGCGTGGCCGGGACGGACTCCGTACGGACCCAGCGCGGCCAGCTCCGCGTACGTGTCGCTGCGCGTGCCACCGGCCGCCGCAGCCCCGTCCGCCACCTCGTCCGTCGCCTCGTCCCGCGTTTCCTCACTCACGCCGTTCCCCTTCCGTACTCCGCCGGAGGCACCTACCCTGACGCCACTCTGACGCTCCGTCAGAAAAACTGCCAGAGCCGGGAGGCGCCGATGTTGCTCGCGGGGAAGACCGTCATCGTTTCCGGGGTGGGCGCCGGGCTCGGGCACCGGATCGCGGCCACGGTCGTACGGGACGGCGGCCGCGCGGTCCTCGGGGCGCGCACCGCGGGCAATCTCGCCAAGTCGGCGGCGGAGATCGATCCCGAGGGCCGGCGCACGGCGCACCTGGCCACCGACATCACCGACGAGGCGCAGTGCGAGGCGCTCGCGGCGCTGGCCGTCGAGCGGTTCGGGCGGATCGACGCGGTGGTCCATGTCGCCGCCTGGGACAGCTACTTCGGCGGGGTCGAGGACGCCGATCTGGACACCTGGAAGTCGGTCATCGACGTCAATCTGCTCGGCACCCTGCGGATGACGCGCGCCTGCCTGCCCGCCCTGAAGGAGCGTGGCGGATCGGTCGTCGTCATCGGTACGCAGTCCGCGGTGGCCGCCCCTTCCCAGGTGCGGCAGGCGGCGTACGCGGCCTCCAAGGGCGCGCTGACCTCCGCGATGTACTCCATGGCCCGGGAGTTCGGCCCGGACCGGATCCGGGTGAACACCGTGCTGCCGGGCTGGATGTGGGGGCCGCCGGTACAGGCATACGTACGGTTCACCGCCCACACCGAGGGCGCACCCGAGGCCGAGGTGCTGCAAAGGCTCTCCGGGCGCATGGCACTGCCGGAGCTGGCCACGGACGGCGATGTGGCGGAGGCCGCGGTCTTCCTGGCCTCCGACCGGGCACGGTCGATCACCGGGCAGTCCCTGCTGGTCAACGCCGGCGAGCTGATGCGCTGACCCTCTCGTACAGAGGTCTCCTCCTTCTCGGCCGCACGGGACCCGCATCCCGTGCGGTCTTTCTGTGCTCTTCGGCTCTCGTGGACGTTCTCTCGTTTCTTCTGCACAGCCTGACGAAGTGCCTGCTCATCGTGTGGCCGCCGTCACGTTCACGACAACGCCTCCGAAGGTCAAGAACGCGTAAAATCGTTCGGCTTACTGATCCGCGTTCACATCTCTGACCGCCGGAGACCTTGACCGAGGCACCGGACAGGCGGTTCAATCCCCGATGTCCCCGCTCCCGCACGGGGACACCGCTGAACGGCCGTACTGACGAAGTGCGTACCCGTTCACAAGGCGGACCCCAGGAGGGGGCACATGAACAGTCTCGACTGGGTCGTGCTCATCGGCTACTTCGGCGTGATGATCGCGATCGGACTCTGGTCCCACAAGCGTGTCGACAATGTCAGCGACTTCTTCACGGCCGGCGGGAAGATGCCGTGGTGGCTGTCCGGCATCTCGCACCACATGTCCGGCTACAGCGCCGTGATGTTCACCGGCTACGCGGGGATCGCCTACCAGTACGGCGTCACGTCCTTCGTGACGTGGTCGCTGCCGATCGCCATCGGCATCGGCATCGGTGCCAAGCTCTTCGCTCCCCGGCTCAACCGGCTGCGCTCGCGGCTGCACGTCGCCTCACCGCTCGAATACCTGAAGAACCGCTACAACATCCAGACCCAGCAGGCGCTCGCCTGGTCCGGTCTGCTGCTGAAGATCGTGGACGTCGGTGCCAAGTGGGCCGCCATCGCCACCCTGCTCTCCGTCTTCACGGGCATCACCCTCACCCAGGGCATCTTCATCACCGGCATCATCACGGCCGTCTACTGCACGGTCGGCGGGCTGTGGGCCGACGCGCTCACCGAGCTGGGGCAGTTCATCATCCAGCTGTTCGCCGGTATCGCGATGCTCGTCACGGCCATGAGCAAGCTGGACGGCTTCAGCACCCTGTGGACGGTCTGGGACAAGCTGCCCGAGGGCCACACGGACCCGACGGCCGGCCCGTACACCGTGACCTTCCTGCTGGCGTACCTGTTCATCAAGACCTTCGAGTACAACGGCGGGATGTGGAACCAGGCCCAGCGCTACATGGCCACGGACTCCGCCGCCTCCGCGACCCGCTCGGCCCGGCTCTCCGCCGTCCTGTGGCTGGTCTGGCCGACGGTCCTCTTCTTCCCGATGTGGTGCGCCCCGCTGCTGGTCCACGCGCAGAAGCCGGACGCCTCCGACAGCTACGCGCTGATGACCGAGCAGTTGCTGCCGCACGGTCTGCTGGGCCTGGTCGTCGTCGGCTTCTTCTCACACACGATGGCCATGTGCTCCTCGGACGCCAACGCCATCGCGGCCGTCTTCACCCGCGACATCATGCCGGTCTTCTCCAAGGCAGCCCGCAGCTGGAGCAGCCGGGCCGGACTGCTGGCCGCGCGGATCTCCACGCTCGGCTTCCTGGGCCTGTCGATGGCGCTGGCGACCCAGATCAACTCGCCGACGTTCAAGGACATCATCTCCGTCGTCATCAAGTGGGTCGCCGGTCTGATGGGCCCGATCGCGATCCCGTTCATGCTGGGGCTGCTGCGCCGGTTCCGTAAGTCGGGGCCGACGGCGGCGCTCGTCAGCTGGGCGGCCGGTCTGCTGGCGTTCTACTTCACCAACTACAACTTCGACGGTTCGACGAAGACGAACGTCGCGTTGCAGTACCAGGTGGCTCTGCCGCTGGCGATCTCGCTCGTGCTCTTCATCGTCATCGGTTTCATCAAGCCGGAGGACACCCCGGAGCGCGACGCGATCATCGCGAAGATCAACTCGGACGGCGACGGACCGGCCACCGGCGCGAGCCTGCCGGTCCAGTCCGGACCGAGCGACGAGACGGTCGTCGAGGGCGCGAAGGGTGGGAAGGGCGTGAAGGACTGACGGCGGACCGACGCCCGCCGCTGTGCCACGTGCGGCTGTACGGAGTCGGGGGGCGGGTTACGGGGATGCCGACGGCTCCCCCGTAACCCGCCCCCGACTGTCCGCTCTCGTCCTCGGGTGAACACTCGCGCTCACCCAGGCGTTCAGCCGGGTGTTCAGCCGCGCGGGTAGCGTGCCAGCCAGCCGGCGGCGACGGCGACCGGGCTGTGCAGGGCAGGGCCCTGGGTCATCTCCATGGCGAAGTCGTCGGCGAGTTCGAGCAGCGTCGCCCGCCCCTCCAGCTCGGCGAGCCAGGCCGGCGGCAGAGCCGTCTCGCCGTGCAGCGCGCCGAGCAGCGCACCGCACAGGGCCCCGGTGGCCGAGGACGGCCCCCCGTGGTTCACGGCCAGCCGCAGCCCGTGCCGGACGTCCTCGCCCACCAGTGCGCAGTACACGGCCACCGCGAGGACCTCCTCGGCGGAATCCGAGGCACCCAGCGACTCGATGAGGGCGGGTCCCGGTATCCCCTGCCGCACGGTGCCGAGGGCCTGTTGCAGCGCATCGGTGACGGGCTCGTGGCCCGGGCGCTCGGCGAGCAGGGCGAGGGCGTGCTGCACGGAACCGTCCAGCGTCTCGCCGCGCGCCAGCCCGTGCACCATCACGGCGAGGGCGCCGGCCGACAGCAGGGCCGTGGGGTGGCCGTGCGTCTGGGCGGCACACTCGACGGCGAGCTGGAGCACGAGTTGCGGCTCCCAGCCGACGAGCAGCCCGAAGGGGGCGGAGCGGGTGACGGCGGCCGAATCGTGTGCGGTGGGGTTCTTGGGGCGGTCGAGGGTGCCCATCGTGGTGTCGCCCAAGCCGTTCAGGCATTCCCGGGTGGGTGCGCGGCGGACGTAGAGCCACTCCTGCCCGGCGAGCCAGCCGTTGTCCTTGCGGCGTTCGTCGGGCCCCCAGTCGTGCTGGGTGGCGGCCCAGCGCAGATACGCCTGGTGCACGTCGGTCGGCGGGTGCCAGGCGCCGATGTCGCGCCGGACCTGGGCGCGGATCAGCCCGTCGACGGTGAACAGGTTGAGTTGGGTGACGGCGGTGACGTGCCCGCGCCCGCCGTGGGCCGGGACGAAGTCGGTGACGGCGTCGGACCCATGGGCCTCACGGATCTCCTCCAGCGAGAGCCCGCTGACGCCCGCGCCGAGCGCGTCCCCGATGGCACAGCCCAGCATCGCGCCGCGTACCCGGCTGCGGAAGTCCTGCTGCTCGGCACGGCCCCAGACAGCTGTGGTCCCTGTGCTCACCGTGCCCCTCCCCCGTCGGTCCACCCGTATGCGACTGCGCGGTAACTGCGCAGCACTGTAATCGAACGACCACGCAGCTCATGGGGCGGAACAGTATGTACGAAGTGCTGGTTCGGTTCAGTTTTGCGGGGCATTCTCCGGGGATTCCCGCTGCGTCCGGAGTCCTCGGCCGGCCGGCCGAATTGCGTTGTGCGGGACGGCCGTGCGGCGCAGGATCTCAGGATGGAATCCCCACGCCCCGACGGTCCCGACGGCTCCCCCAGCCCTGTCATCTCCACCGGCCCCGGCACCTCCACCGGCTTCACCGACTCCGTCCGCCCCGACGGGCCCATCGGTCCCGACGGCCGGGCCGGAATCGACGCGGCGCTCGTGAAGCGCCTGATCGACGCCCAGTTCCCGCGCTGGAGCGGGCTGCCCGTGACACCGGTCGAGGTCGACGGCTGGGACAACCGCACCTACCGGCTCGGCCACGCCATGACGGTCCGGCTGCCCACCGCCGCCGGCTACGTCCCCGCGGTGGCGAAGGAGAACCACTGGCTGCCGGTCCTCGCCCCCTCGCTCCCCGTCGCCGTGCCGCCGGTGCTGGGCCTCGGTGTCCCGGGCGAGGGCTACCCCTTCCCGTGGTCCGTACGCGGCTGGCTGCGGGGCGAGACCGCGGCCCGGGGCCGCATCGACGATCTGACGCAATTCGCGTTCCAGGTGGCCGGATTCATCCTCGCCCTCCAGGGCTGCGACGCGTCCGGCGGGCCGGTCGCCGGGGAGCACAGCTGGTACCGGGGCGCCTCGCCGGCCCACTACGACGAGGAGACCCGCCGCTGTCTGACCGCCCTCACCGGCCGTGTGGACACGGACCGGGCCCGCACCGTCTGGGAGGCGGCACTCGCCGCACCGTGGCGCGGCGAACCCGTCTGGTTCCACGGCGACATCGCCTCCGGCAACCTCCTCGTCGCCGATGGCGAGCTGACGGCCGTCATCGACTTCGGTACGTCGGGAGTAGGCGACCCCGCCTGTGATCTGGTGATCGCGTGGGGCCTGTTCTCCGGGGCCGGCCGGGAGGCGTTCCGGCGCGCGGTCGGCCAGGACGAAGGCACCTGGGCGCGGGCACGGGGCTGGGCCCTGTGGAAGGCGCTGCTGAACCTGACAGGGTTCATCGACGCGGAGGACCGGGAACGCGCCGACTCCGAACTACAAGTGATCGGGGCCGTACTGACCGACCACGACCGGTTCGGCTGAGAACCCACTACTCCCCGACGAAGACGTCCTCGGCCGACCTGGCGGTGGGGGCCCGGAGAAGCCAGCGGTTCAGGGTGTCGAGATCGCCGCAGGTGGTGATCCGTTCACGCGCCTGATCCGATACGTCGACGCCGGCTCGTGCGAGGAAGAGCAGGATGCCCTGCGCGATGCCTTCCGTCCGGCCCTCCGTCCGGCCCTCGTCCCGGATTTCCTCTGCCATGAAGGACTTGTAGAAAGAGAGGTCCACGGCCACCGGATTCCTCCACTGATGTGCGGCCGGGCGGTTGCCCAGGCCCTGTGCGGTGAGTTCGACAAGGGGATCGGCGATGATTTCCGGTACGTCCCGCAGAGCGGCTGACAGCGTTTTCAGTATGGCACCGATGTCCGGATCGGCGGCATGTGTGATAGCCGCCAGCGTGGTGAGCGCCAGATCCTTGCGGGCCTCGGCGACATTGGTGATCACCGGCATGTTGTGCGGGCCGGCGACGAGCGGGCGCAGAGTGAGCGCGGGCCACTGACGGGGGCCGATGGCGACTGGGCGGGAAGCCCATTCCGCGGTTGCACGGTCCTGACAGACGACCAGCAGCAGCTCGGGCGGACGGTTGCGAGCTGTCGCTTCCGGAGCCCGACCGCGCGGCTCCGGAAGCCACCCAGGGCTCCGCTCAGCTCGGCAGTACCGGCAGCAGCTCAGGCAGATGCCCGTCCGAGGCGGCGGCCGCGGTCACCCGCTCCTGGGACACCTCCCCGTACAGCGTCGTACGCGGCTTCGCGGGGCGCCCTGCCGCCTCGGCCACCTCGACCAGGTCCTGCACGGACTTGTACGAGCCGTAACTCGACCCGGCCATACGGGAGATGGTCTCCTCCATCAGGGTGCCGCCCAGGTCGTTCGCGCCCGAGCGGAGCATCTCGGCCGCACCCTCCGTACCCAGCTTCACCCAGCTGGTCTGGATGTTGGTGATGTGCGGGTGGAGGAGGAGCCGGGCCATCGCGGTGACGGCCCGGTTGTCGCGGTCGGTCGGGCCGGGGCGAGCGATGCCGGCCAGGTAGACGGGCGCGTTGGTGTGGATGAACGGCAGCGTCACGAACTCGGTGAGGCCGCCGGTCTCCTGCTGGAGGGCGGCCAGGGTCCGCAGGTGGCCCAGCCAGTGCCGGGGCTGGTCGACATGGCCGTACATCATCGTGGACGAGGAGCGCAGACCGACCTCGTGGGCGGTCTTGATGACCTCCAGCCAGGTGGCCGTGGGCAGCTTGCCCTTGGTGAGGACCCAGCGGACCTCGTCGTCCAGGATCTCCGCCGCCGTACCGGGGATCGAGTCGAGCCCCGCCTCCTTGGCGGCGACCAGCCAGTCCCGGATGGACATCCCCGTACGGGTCGCCCCGTTGACGACCTCCATCGGCGAGAACGCGTGGACGTGCATGCCGGGCACGCGTTCCTTCACGGCCCGCGCGATGTCGAAGTACGCGGTGCCCGGCAGGTCCGGGTGGATTCCGCCCTGCATGCAGACCTCGACGGCGCCGACGTCCCAGGCCTGCGCGGCGCGGTCGGCGACCTGGTCCAGGGAGAGGGTGTACGCGTCGGCGTCGGTGCGCCGCTGCGCGAAGGCGCAGAAGCGGCAGCCGGTGTAGCAGACGTTGGTGAAGTTGATGTTCCTGGTGACGATGTAGGTGACGTCGTCCCCGACCACGTCCCGGCGGAGCGTGTCCGCGATCCGGCACAGCTCGTCCAGGGCCGGACCGTCCGCGTGCAGGAGCGCGAGCGCCTGCTCGTCGGTGAGCTTCGTCGGGTCGTCCGCGGCCTGGCTGAGCGCTTCGCGGACGTCCCCGTCCAGACGGGACGGGACCATGCCTGGGGCCGCGGCCTCGCGGAGCGCCTCCCAGTCCCCGTACACCTCGTCGAAGTCGTCGCGACGGTCGGAGGTCCGGCCCTCGGTGTCGATGGTGTGGTGCAGATCGGTGCGGCCGGAGGCGTTGAACCCCTCGTCCGGCTCCTGCCAGGGCAGCCCGGCGGGGATCGCACCCTCCTTCGCGAGCCCGGTCTCCGGGTCGGCGAGCGCGCGGACGTGCGGGAGCAGACGCGGGTCGAGCCAGGGCTCGCCGCGCTGGATGAACTCGGGGTAGATGGTGAGCCGTTCACGCAGCGCGAAGCCGCTCTCGGCGGTCTTCGCCGCCAGCTCGTCGATGTGCGGCCAGGGGCGCTCGGGGTTCACGTGGTCGGGCGTGAGGGGCGAGACACCGCCCCAGTCGTCGATCCCCGCACCGATGAGCAGCGCGTACTCGGCGTCGACGAGGTTCGGCGGGGCCTGGATACGGGCGGACGGGCCGAGGATGTGCCGGGCCACGGCAATGGCGGCGGCCAGCTCCTCCAGTTCCGCGTCCGGCATGCCGCGCATCGCGGTGTCGGGCTTGGCACGGAAGTTCTGGACGATGACTTCCTGGACGCCGTGGTAGGCGCGGGCGGTCTTGCGCAACTCGAAGAGGGAGTCGGCGCGTTCCTCGTACGACTCGCCGATGCCGATGAGGATGCCGGTGGTGAACGGGACGTTGGACCGGCCCGCGTCCTCCAGGACGCGCAGCCGTACGGCCGGCTCCTTGTCCGGGGAGCCGTGGTGCGGACCGCCCGGCTCGGACCACAGGCGGGTCGCGGTCGTCTCCAGCATCATGCCCATGGAGGGGGCGACGGGCTTGAGCCGCTGGAGATCGGTCCAGGTCATGACGCCCGGATTGAGGTGGGGAAGGAGCCCGGTCTCCTCCAGCACGCGGATCGCCATGGCGCGTACGTAGGCGAGGGTGTCGTCGTACCCCTCGGCCTCCAGCCACTCGCGCGCCTCCGGCCAGCGGTCCTCGGGCCGGTCGCCGAGGGTGAACAGCGCTTCCTTGCAGCCCGCCTCCGCGCCCTTGCGGGCGATGTCGAGGACCTCGTCCGGCGACAGGAACATGCCGTGTCCGGCCCGCCGCAGCTTCCCGGGCACGGTGACGAAGGTGCAGTAGTGGCACTTGTCACGGCAGAGGCGGGTCAGGGGGATGAAGACCTTGCGGGAGTACGTGATCACGCCCGGCCTGCCCGCTGCCTCCAGGCCGGCGTCACGCACCCGCGCGGCCGAGGCGGCGAGATCCGTCAGGTCGTCGCCGCGCGCCTGGAGCAGGACGGCGGCTTCTGCCACGTCGAGGGCGACACCGTCGCGGGCGCGCTTGAGGGCACGCCTCATGGAGTTGGTGGTGGGGCGTCCGCGCTGAGGATCGGTCATGAACCGAGCATACGAGCGGCGGCCGACGGGTGACGGGCGCAGGTCGCCCGCACCCCTGACGCCCGGGGCCGCGCGGCGACCCTCTCCCCGCAGGCTCTCCCCGTAGGCTCGGCACGGTGATGGAAACGATCGTCTTCGACATCGGCGAGACACTCGTCCGCGACGACCGCTACTGGGCCTCCTGGGCCAACTGGCTGGGCGTCCCGCCGCACACCATGAGCGCCCTGGTCGGGGCGGCGGTCGCCCAGGGTCGGGACAGCGCGGACGCGCTGAGCATCCTGCGCCCCGACATAGACGTCACCGAGGCGTCTCTCGCGCGGGCCGCGGCGGGGCGCGGCGAGCACCTCGACGAGTCCGACCTCTACCCGGACGTACGGCCCGCCCTCGCCGAACTGCGCGCGCTGGGCGTGCGGGTCGTGGTCGCCGGAAACGGCACGGTCCGGGCCGGGGAACTGCTGCGCGCCCTCGACCTGCCGGCGGATCTGGTCGTCACCTCGGACGAGTGGGGCGTCTCCAAGCCGGACCCGGAGTTCTTCGCCCGCGTGCTGGAGGTCTCCGGGACGGCCCCTCACTCCACCCTGTACGTGGGCGACCACCCGGCCGACGACCTGTTCCCCGCCAAGTCCTCCGGGATGCCGGCGGCGCACCTCCGGCGCGGGGCGTTCGGGCACTGGTGGGCGGACCACCCGGACGTGATCGACACGGCGGACTTCCGCATCAACGCCCTGACGGACATCCCGGCCCTCCTGACGAAGCCCCCGGCACCGGCGCGCCCGAGGGCGCTGCGGGCGCTGTGACCCCCACCGCCCCATCCCTCCGGGCACCGGCGGCCCAATCCGGCCCGCCCCGGCGGCTTGGTCCGGCCGCCCCCGGCGCCCCGATCCGGGCTGCCAGTGCGCCCCGATCCGGCCTGTCCCCGGAGGCCCGATCCAGCCTGCCCCCGGCGGCCCCATCCAGCCCGTCCGGCGTTTGAGGACGGACCCGAGGCCGGGCTGACCGGCCGCCCCCTCTCGGAACCGCCCACCCAGCGAAGGGTTCCGTGCTCGGACGCCGCACGGGTTGGACCGGGCAGCGCACCGGGCCGCACCGGGCGCACCGGGCCAGAGGGAGGCGTACCGGCTAGGAGGAGGCGGCGCCGTTGTCCGCGAGGATCTCGTCGATACGGGCGCGGTGCGCCGCCTCCCACGCGTCAAGGGTCTCGTCCGCCTCCTTGGCCGCCTTCGCCCGTGCATCGAGCAGCACCTGCTCCTGCCGGGCCGCCGGCGTGACGACGATGCCCTCCTCGTCGGCCACCACGATGTCCCCGGCCCGCACGGTCACCCCACCGCACCGGACGGGTTCGTTCAGCGGCGTCACGGCTTTCTTCTTCCCCGGAACCGGGATGACGCCCCGGGCGAAGACGGGAAAACCCATCTCGCGCACCTCGGCGAGATCCCGGATCACCCCGTCCAGCACGAACGCCGCGATCCCCCGCCGCTGGGCGACGGCACACACGTTTCCGCCGGCCAACGCGTAGTCCACGTCCCCCGCTTCGACGACGATCACCGATCCGGGCTCGGCGCGGTGAATGGCCGCGTGCAGCATGAGGTTGTCCCCCGGAGGGCACCGCACGGTGAACGCCGGACCGGCGACCCGCTCGTGCGACGACCACAGCGGTCGCACCCCGGTATCCATCACCTGCTCGCGCCCGAGGAGATCGGCGAGCGTGGTCGGTGACACTTCCCTGAACCCGCTGACGTCGTACATACGCATCCTCCCGATACCCTCGCCGCCCCGGCCGGAACGATCACCGGTATTCCACGGCCCGAAGGCGCCCCGGTCAACCGGTCCACCCCAGCCCCCACCCCACTCCCAACCGGCCCGGGGCGGGAGTCGGGAGAGGTCCGGGTGGGGCGGGCGTCGGCCGCCCCGCTCTCAGCCGATGTACACGGGGAGCCTCGCGGCGGACGCGCCGAGGGCGGCCCTCTCCGACTCCGTCGGGGCGCGGCGGCCGGTGCCGACCAGGAGAGCGTCCTTGTCGGAGAACGACGACGGAAACCCCGTGCCGACGATCGCGGCCAGCAGTTCGCGCGCCCGCGCCATCCCCTCGGCGGGCGGGTCCGCCGCGTCCGGCACGTGTGCGACGAGGTCGAGGTGGTGCAGCGTGCTCTCCAGGACGTAGACCGAGAGGTAGTCGGTCGCGGTGAGCACCTCGTCGCGGGTGCTCACCCGCAGGTCCGGGGCGGCGAGCCCGGCCGCGCGTCCGGCGGCCGAACCGACGTCGTCGAAGTGGAACCTGAGCAGCCACGGCTCCCCGTACGCGGCGGCCAGCCGGACGGTCAGCGCGTCGAGCGGGTCGTCACCGGTCGGCGGTGTCTGCGCGACCTCCCAGTACGTCACCGCGTCCCGCGTCGGTTCCGTCTCGGCGGGGGTGGCGAGCGTGATCAGGACGTCCTGGGCGTCGATCACCAGATGGCAGACCAGGTCGCGCACGAGCCAGCCGGTGCAGCCGGACGGCCGGGCCAAGTCCTCGTCCGCGAGTTCGGCCACCGCTGCGAGCAGTGCTGTCCAGGAGCGTGAGAAGTGGTCCACGGCCGCAAGTTAACAGTGGCCGTCCCCGGGCGCAGTCGATTTCACGTCCCGCCCGGGTCCGGGCCGTCGGGTCAGCCGTTCGGGGTGTCGTCGACCTTGAAGTTCATCTTGACCTGGCCGTTGAGGACCGACGTCGCGGTGACCGTCACGCCGTACTGCTTGCCGTCCGAGGCCAACTGGCAGCGAACCGTGGCGTTCACCCGGGCCGGGAGGTTCTCCGGGCAGGAGAAGGCGTCGGGCGCCTTGCCCGCCTGCGCCGTCAGGGCGGCCTTGCCCTGACGGGCTACCTCCGCCTTGTCCACCGACTGCTCGCCACCGCCGGTGCCGGTGCCGGTACTCGCCGATTCGGTGGGCTGGGCGGAGTCGCTCGGTGCCGGGTCGGCCGTGGAACCGGCACCGGCGTCGTCGTCGACCTTGAAGTCCATGTGCACGTTGTCGCCGTCGACCGTCTTCGCGGTGGCCGTCATGCCCAACTTCTTGCCGTCCACGGTGACCGTGCAGCGCACGGTCTCCCCGGCCTTGGCCTTGAGGTCGTCCTCACAGGTGACGGAGTCCGGGTCGCGGCCGACCTTCTTGCCCAGGGCCGTCGATGCCTGCTTCTCGACCTCGTCCTTCTTCACGACCTTCGAGCCCACACTGGCCGAACAGCCCACGGCGAAGAGCACCGTCAACACCCCCGCCACCGCTCGCGTCGCCGTTCGACTCCGCACCGACTGCCGCATGGTTCCCCCTGTGTTCAGCGTTCATGTCAAGATCTGGCGGGCAAAGCTATCACCATGGCCTGCGCCGACGGGCGGGTTCTCGCCGGGTCCTGCGCCGAGGCGGCCGCCTCCCCCACGGCCGCACCACCCACGCCCGGGACTCCAGGCCCCCTGGCTGCCTGACCCCCTGCCCCCCCTGGCCCCGCCTCGGCCTGTCACTCCGGAACCGCGACGCGTTTGACCCCGCACTCAGGGCCCCGAGCCCGGACGTTGCGACGCATACGCGGCCGAGAGCGCCCGCCCGGTCGGCACCCGCACGAGGCCGTACCGGCACGGTCGTAAATGCGGGTGCGGTCCGGCATCCGGCCCGTCAGACTCGTCCGCATGTCTGCCGCGAAGATCACGCGTATCAACCCCGCCCCGCTGCACGAGACCCCTGGCTACCACCACATCACCGTCGTCGAGGCCGGCCGGACTGCCTATCTCGCCGGGCAGTGCCCGCTCGACGGCGGCGGCAAGCTGGTCGGGGCGGGGGATCTGGAGCGGCAGGTCGACCAGGTGGTGGCGAACGCGGTGCTCGCGCTCGACGCGGTGGGCGCGCGGCCGCTCGATGTCGTCCGCTCGGTGATCTACGTGCGCAGCGATGACAGGGCCGCACTGGGGGTTGCCTGGCAGCGGCTCACGGAATCCCCCCTCGGCCCGGCGTTCACCACCGCGAGCACCCTGCTGGGCGTCGCCCAACTCGGCTTCACGGGGCAGCTCGTAGAGGTCGATCTCACTGCGGCGCTGCCTGGCTGAGAGGCCGGGCCGGGGGCCGGGCCCGGACGCCGGGACGCGGTGGTCCGCCTGCGGTGACGTCCTACGCGTCCGGGTCCCAGGCCTGGAGCTGGTCGAAGAGGTGGCGGTTGCCGTCGAGTTCCAGGGAGTCCGCCGGAATGCGGCCGTGCAGGAACAGGACCAGGTCACCGGCCGTGCCCCGGGCGGAGGCGTCGGCCGTGTCCGGGGCCTCGCCGATACGGGCGACCCGTGCACCTTCGGCGGAGAGCTGGAGGCGCCACGAGGGGCCCTCGGTGATCCGGTATTCGACGGTGGCGGGCTCGTGCGGCCAGGCGGCTTCCGTCGTGGCACAGCAGGTGGACAGGAACTCGTCGACACCGTCGAGTGCCACCTCGTCCGGCAAGGGCTGCGAGGCGCCCACGGCCAGCTGGGCGTCGTAGGTGTGCACCGCCATCTGCTGGAGCTGGTGCCGGGCGACGGCGCCGCAGGTCTGCGGCGACTGCGACGCGCCCCACCATGTCCAGACACCACGGTCCGGGCCGGACTCCAGCAGTGCGTCCCGCAGTTGTTCCGTGGACTCGGCCAACCAGTCCAGCAGGGCCTCGCGCTCGCGGGGTGCGGCCGGGGCCCCCAGCGCCGCGGACTTGGTCGACGCCGGTCCCGCGGCGACGGTGGCTGCCCACGAGCGGCGCCCCTCGCCCAGGTGCTGCACCAGATCGAACAGCGTCCACTCGGGGCAGGTCGGCACCTGCACGTCGAGGCTGGGCGCGGCTGCGACCGCGGCGCGGAAGGCGGTCGACCGATCGTCGATCAGCCGCAGCAGATCGGAGAACTCCAGGGTTTCTATGTGCACCCGGGCTGTCTACCACCATGATCCCGCGACCGGCCAGCGGTTTTCACAGCGGAGGCGACGGACTCGCGGCCACCGGCCACGGACTCTCCTAGGATCGGCCCCCATGACCGAACTCCCCGCTCACCTCCGGACGACAGCCGATGCCTACGACGCCATCGCGACCGTCTACGCCGATTTCGCCCGTGACTCGCTCGCCGCACTCCCGCTGGACCGCGCGATGATCGGCGCGTTCGCCGATCTGGCGCGGACGGCCGGTGCCGGTCCGGTCGCCGAGCTGGGTTGCGGCCCCGGTTACCTCACCGCGCACCTGCACGGGCTGGGGCTGGACGCCTTCGGCGTCGACCTGTCGCCCGTGATGATCGGCCTGGCCCGCGATTCGTACCCGGAGCTGCGGTTCGAGGTCGGCTCGATGGACGCGCTGGAGATGGCCGACGGTGAGTTGGGCGGTGTCGTGTCCTGGTATTCGGTCATCCATACGCCACCGGGGGAACTGCCTCCGTACTTCACCGAGTTCCGGCGGGTGCTGGCCCCGGGCGGGACCTTCCTGCTGGGCTTCTTCGAGGCCGGGGGCGGGCCGGTGACGGCCTTCGACCACAAGGTCACGACTGCCTACCGGTGGCCGATCGACGACCTCGCCGCGCTCGCGGGCAAGGCCGGGTTCACGGAAGTCGGCCGGATGCTGCGCGAACCCCTCGACGGGGAGCGGTTCCGGCGCGGGCATCTGCTGATGCGCGCGGAGTAGCGGGCTGCCTGAGGCTGAGCCGCTGGTGGGGCGGAAGGCCGCGCCGCTGATGGGGGGCGGCAGGGCGCGCCGCTGGGCAGGACGCGGCCATGCGCCACTGAGCATGCGACGGGAGCACACACCACCGGGGGCGGTGGGGCCAGGAACCACCGGGGGGCGGACGGGGCACGCGCCACCAGGGAGCGGACGGGACCACGCACCACCGGGTGACTGACGGGAGACCACGACCACGCACCACCGGGGCGGCCGTTGCTATGGCGTTGCTATGTAGTCGACCCGTCCACGGCGGCGACCATGCGGACGAGGGTGTCGATGAGCTCGTCCGCGGTGGTGCGCAGCCCGTCGGCCTCCAGGTGGCCGCTGAGTTCCATGTCCGCGATGCCGTGGGTACCGGAGAGCAGCAGGGCGCCGTAGTGCTGTGTGTTCCGCTCTCCGACCAGTTCGGTGACTATCGCCAGGAACTCGTCCTGGAAGCGTCCGGCCGCACGCAGTCCGGCCGTGACCGATGCGTCCTCCGGCCCGTACGGCTGGGGCCGGGCGCCGTCGACTCCCCCGGCGGGCTCTTCGGTGCGGTGCCCGTGGCACCTGAACAGCAGCTGGTACACGTGCGGCTGCTTCCTGCCGACGGTGAGGAGGGTGTGCAGAGCGCCGCGCAGTCTGCTGACTTCCGAGAGTGCGGGGTCGGCCCGCAGGGCGTGGACCTGATCGCCGATGCGCTGCCAGCTCTCGGTCGTGACAGCGATCAGCAGGCTTTCCTTGCCCGTGAAGTGCCGGTAGGGCGCCCCCCGGCTCACGCCCGCGCGCGCGCCCACCTCGCGCAGGGTGACGGCTTCGGGGCCGCCGAGGTCGAGGAGTTCGGCGGCCGCGTCGAGCAGAGCGCGGCGGGTGGCTGCGGCGGACTCCGCACGAGTGACCATGACCCCCATCATACAGTTGACAGTGTCATCTCTACTGGTAGCGTCATCAAGGTGACAATGTCATCTGAAACCCAGAAGCTCGTCGCCGTGACCGGGGCATCCACCGGCATGGGTGCGTCGACCGCCCGCGAGCTGGCCCGCCGGGGTACCACGTCCTGGCCGGAGTGCGCCGCGACCGGGACGCCGACGCCATCCGGTCCGACGGCATCGAGCCCGTCATCCTCGACATCACCGAGCCCGAACACGTGACGGCGCTCGCCGCGCGGATCGCCGAGGACCCACGCACTCTGCACGCGCTCGTCAACAACGCCGGGGTCCAGGTGAACGCCCCGGTGGAAGCCCTGCCGATGGCGCAGTGGCGCCAGGTGTTCGAGGTCAACCTGTTCGGCCACATCGCCGTCACCCAGGCGCTCCTTCCCGCACTGCTGCGCAGCAAGGGCCGCGTGATCAACATCAGTTCGATCGGCGGCAGGTTCGCCATGGCCACCTATGGGGCGTACGCCGGTGCGAAGTTCGCCCTTGAGGCGGTCAGCGACTCGCTGCGCCGCGAGGTCGCGCCGCTGGGCGTGCAGGTGATCGTGATCGAACCCGGCGGCATCCGTACGGAGATGGCCTCCCGCGGGATCGCGACGGCGAACCAGCTCGCCGAGGGGATGACACCGGAGCAGACCGAGCGCTACGGCGGCCTGGTCCGGGCGAACAACGAGTTGATGGCATCGGGCACCGCGTCCGGCCTGACCGCCGATGCCGCGGCCCGGGTCATCGCGAAGGCCGTGACGACACGCAGGCCCCGTATCCGCTACACCGCGGGCCGGGACGCCGCCCTGATCATGCGCCTGGGCCGAGTGCTGCCCGACCGCGCGCTCGACCGCATCCTCGCCGCCAACCTGCGGCGCCACTACCCGAAGGACGCCACGGCCTGACCCGGCGCGGCCTGCGCCCCGCGCCGGTCCGGACGCCGACCGGCTATGCGGACAGGCCCTGAAGCTCCGGCTCCGTCAACAGCTCCCGCAGCCACCGCGCGCCCTCAGCGTCGCCCACCGCCGTCAGGCCGTCGCCCGCGTCCGGGAAGAGCCGGGCCCAGGAGCAGGCCCTGCCCACCGCGCCCAGGCGCCGGGCGAGGGTCGCCGCCCGGCGCAGTTCCGCCGACGGGAGTCCGGTGTCCGTCCACGCCTCCAGGTAGGCGTCGCGCAGCCTCGGCAGTACCTGGGGGCCATAGCGGTCGGCGGCCGTGCGCAGCGGGACGAGCAGACTACAGAAGGGGTGGGAGATCGCGGCGTCGCCCCAGTCGAAGAAGGTGAAGCGGCCCGGTCCGGCGGCTGTTGCGGCTCCGGCGGTGAAGAACTGGCCGTCGTGGAGGTCGGCGTGGTCGAGCGAGTCGGGGATGCCGGTCGCCGCGAGCGCGTCGCACCAGCCCTTGAGGCGGGGGCGCAGTTCGCGCAGGGATGCCCGGGTGGCGGGGTCCAGGGCCGTGTTCTCCTCGACCAGGCGGTCGAAGACGCCCGGGAGGACCGCCATCCGGGCGTCCGGGACACCGAGTTGTGCCATCTCATCGGTACGGGGGACGAGCGCGCGCTGCATCGCCGCGTACTGCCGCAGCGGCTCCTCCCACGCCCACGGGCCGTCGGGGCCGTCACGGAGCGCGTCCCGGAAGAGCCTGCCGCCGTCGGGGAGCAGGGACCAGCCACGGGTGGCGTCCACGGCGAGGGGCTTCAGGACGTGGCCGGGGGTCCAGCGGGCCAGCGCCTCGGTCAGGCCCGCTTCGAAGGCGGCGGCGGGCGGGGTCGCCTTGAACCAGACGTCGCGTTCGCCGTCCGCCGACATCCGTACCAGCACCGACCACGGCCGCAGCCGGACCGTGAGCCGTCTCGCCGTGCGCAGGCCGTGGGCGGCGAGCCCGCGCTCCGCCCAGGCGAGGGCGGCGTCCCGCCGCTCCGGTGCCTCCCACGGCGTCACGGCGTCCGGGTAGCGCCCGCGGTCCACCGAGACGATCGACGCGTCACGTTGCATCGCCTCATTCCACCAGCGCGGCCGCCGGGTCTCCAGCGGGTTTCCGCCTCGGCGGGTACGGAGGCCCGGACCGCGTCACCCGGGAGCGTCCCGGGGCCTCCATCCGACGCCCCTAGAGGTACTCCGCGTACGCGTCCAGCGTCCGAAGCACCTCTCCCTCGCCCGCCGGGGGCAGTTGCAGCACGACCTCCTCGATGCCCAGGTCCGCGTAGTGCGCCAGCTTGCCCGCGCCCGGCAGGACCGCGTACGGGACCACCTGGAGGTCCTTCGGGTCCCGGCCGGCGGATTCCCAGGCCGTACGGAGCTGTGGCACCGACTCCGTCAGGCCCCGGCCGCCGATCGGGAGCCAGCCGTCCGCGTACTCCGCGATGTGCGCGAACAGCTTCGGGCCGGCCGCTCCGCCGACCAGGGTGCGCGGGCCGACCACCGGGCCGCGGGGCTGCTGGAACGGCTTCGGGTACGCATGACTGGCCCGGACCGAGCCGAACTCACCCTCGTACGCGGTCGGTTCCTCCGTCCAGAGCGCACGCATCAGGGCCATGCGGTCGCGGCCCAGGTCGCGGCGGCTGCGCCAGTCCACGCCGTGGTCGGCGGCCTCCTCCACGTTCCAGCCGAAGCCGAGGCCCAGGGTGAAGCGGCCACCGGAGAGGTGGTCGAGGGTGGCGATCTGCTTGGCCAGGTCGATCGGGTCGTGCTGGGCGATCAGCGTGATGCCGGTGCCGAGCGCGAGGCGTTCGGTGACCGCGGCGGCCTGCCCGAGCGCCACGAAGGGGTCCAGGGTGCGGCCGTACTCGGGCGGCAGTTCGCCGCCCGCCGGGTAGGGGGTGTCCCTGCTCACCGGGATGTGCGTGTGCTCCGGGAGGTAGAGCCCGGCGAAGCCACGCTGTTCGAGCTCGTGCGCGAGGCGTACCGGTGTGATCGTCTCGTCGGTGAGGAAGATCGTTGTGGCGATCCGCATGCGAGGGCACCTCCGTCGTCGTCGGGTGACCGCCCAAACGTATGCCGTTCGGCCTGCGAAACCGAGACCCCGACGGCCGGGCGCACGTCGTCGGAGACGACGCGGCCGTGGTCCACGCCATCACGCTCTACGCGGTCTGCGGTATCGCCGCCGAGCGCCCGGCCCGGCCTCCGGCCGGCTCACCGATGGCG
>NZ_JBHXUW010000016.1:0-131848 GCF_042672475.1 Streptomyces sp. NPDC127177 | reverse complement strand
GCCCCCGCGGGGGGGCGCCGGACGGCCCGCTGTCGGACCCCCCGCCTAGACTCGCCAGTCAGAGGGATCCGGTACCGGACGTGCCGGTGACGGCCGTGATCAGGACCCAGGACAGTGAGGGGAGGGGCCGGTGGCCATCGCATCGGAATCGCAGGACGCGACAGTCGGCCGGCTGCTGCGCTGCGCCGCCGTCTTCCTGCCCGCGGCGCTGCCGAGGGAGGGCCGCATCGCGTTCTGGGAGCCGGAAGGCGCCCCGCTCCCCGGCCCCGGTGAGACGGCCGCTCTCGCGGCCGGTTCCGGCCCCGACACCGGCGAGCGGATCCCGGACGTCCCGGAGATCACGGAGATCACCGTCGTCCGACGGCACGGCGGCCGGGGGGACGACATCCGCCCGCACACCGTCCCGGCCCTCGTGTTCCCCCTGGCCGACGCCGTGCCGCTGCTGGCCCGCGCCAGGCACCAGCAGTCCGCGCACCCCGCCACCCGCTGCTGGGGCGCGGCCACGCTGCACGCGCTGCATCTGGTGGCAAGCGGCCGGATGCTCCCCGGGCTGACGCCCGACGACCACGACGCCTGGCGGGCGGGACCGCGCGCCGCCGAGGACGTGGCTCATCTGCGGGCGGTCGCCGCGGCCATGCCGCCCGAGGGGTACGCGGTGCCGTTCCCCGACCGCACCCCGCTCCAGGTCCCCGACCCCGGGCCGCTGATCGGCTCCTTCCTCGACGCGGTGGCCGACACGCTGCCCCGTACCCCCGCGGCGGCCTTCGCCATGGGCGCGCCCTTCGCCGCCCGGGAGGCCCAGTACCTGCCCGCCGCCCGCGAGTGGGCCGTGGAGGTCGCGGCGGGACTGGACGCGGGCGTACGGGTCTCGCTGCGCCTGGACCTCTCGGCGTACGAACTCTTCGACACCTCTGACACCTCTGACACCTCCGACGCCGGTGATGGCCCCGACGCCGGTGATGCCACCGGTACCGGCTATCACCCCGGCACCGGCGACCCCACCGACACCTCAGAGTCCGGCGGCACGGCTGCCGCCGCGCGCCATGCCGCCGCGGCCATCACGCAGGTGCACAGCCTCGCCGACCCGACCTATGTCGTCGACGCCGCCGCGCTGTGGAACGGCGGGGCGGGCGAGCCCTTCGGCCCGCGGGCCCGGATCGACGCCGTGCTCGCGCTCCGCCGGGCCGCCCGCGTCTGGGCCCCGCTGGAACGGCTGCTGGACCAGCCCGTCCCCGACGTACTGGCCCTCACCGAGGACGAGTTGTACGAGCTGCTGAGCGACGCCGGGGCCAGGCTGTCGGCCGCCGGGGTCAGCGTGCACTGGCCCAGGGAGCTGGCCCGTACCCTCACCGCGGCCGCCGTGGTGCGGACCGCGCCGGGCACGGCCACCGACGGCACGGCGTTCTTCGACGCCGAACAGCTCTTCGCCTTCAACTGGCAGCTGTCGCTGGGGGACCAGCAGCTCACCGAAGCCGAGATGGACAGGCTCGCCGAGGCCCACCGGCCCGTCGTGCGGCTGCGGGACCAGTGGGTCGTCGTCGACCCCGCGCTCGTGCGCAAGGCGCGCAAGCGGGAGCTCGGCCTGCTCGATCCGGTCGACGCGCTCGCCGTCGCCCTGACCGGAAGCGCCGAGGTGGACGGCGAGCAGGTCGACGCCGTGCCGGTCGGGGCGCTGGCCGCGCTCCGCAGCCGCATCCTCGATGACGACACCACCGTCGAACCGCCGACCGGCCTCGACGCGACACTCCGCGACTACCAGCTGCGCGGCCTGGCCTGGCTGGACCGGATGACCTCGCTCGGCCTCGGCGGCTGCCTCGCCGACGACATGGGCCTCGGCAAGACGATCACACTCATCGCCCTGCATCTGCGCCGCGCCCATCCCGCGCCCACCCTGGTGATCTGCCCCGCCTCGCTGCTGGGCAACTGGCACCGGGAGATCAACCGCTTCGCCCCCGGCGTCCCCGTGCGCCGGTTCCACGGCACCGACCGCACCCTCGCCGAACCCGACGGCGGCTTCGTCCTCACCACGTACGGCACGATGCGCTCCAGCGCCGCCGAACTGGCCGCGCACAGCTGGGGACTGGTCGTCGCCGACGAGGCGCAGCACGTGAAGAACCCGCACTCCTCGACAGCGAAGGCGCTGCGCACGATCCCCTCCCCGGCCCGGGTCGCCCTGACCGGCACGCCCGTCGAGAACAACCTCTCCGAGCTGTGGGCCCTGCTCGACTGGACCACGCCCGGACTGCTGGGCCCCCTCAAGGCGTTCCGTGCCCGGCACGCCCGGATCGTGGAGAACACCGGCACGGCGGCCGGAATCGGCAACGACGAGGCGGTGGAGCGGCTCTCCCGGCTGGTCCGCCCCTTCCTGCTGCGCCGCAAGAAGTCGGACCCGGGCATCGCCCCCGAGCTGCCGCCCAAGACGGAGACCGACCACCCCGTCTTCCTCACCCGCGAACAGGCCACGCTCTACGAGGCGACGGTGCGCGAGACGATGGCGTACATCGAGGCATCGGAGGGCATCGCCCGGCGCGGCCTGATCATGAAGCTGCTGGCCTCCCTCAAGCAGATCTGCAACCACCCCGCGCAGTATCTGAAGGAGGAGCCGACCCGGCTCGTCGGCCGTTCCGGGAAGCTCGACCTGCTCGACGAACTCCTCGACACGATCCTCGCCGAGGACGGCTCCGTCCTGGTCTTCACCCAGTACGTGACGATGGCCCGGCTGCTCTCCGCACACCTCACCTCGCGGGCGATCCCGTCCCAGCTCCTGCACGGCGGTACGCCGGTGCCCGAGCGGGAACGGATGGTGGACCGCTTCCAGTCCGGCGAGGTGCCGGTGTTCCTGCTCTCCCTGAAGGCGGCGGGCACCGGGCTGAACCTCACCAGGGCCGCCCACGTCATCCACTACGACCGCTGGTGGAACCCGGCCGTCGAGGAACAGGCCACGGACCGCGCCTACCGCATCGGGCAGACCCAGCCGGTCCAGGTGCACCGGCTGATCGCCGAGGGCACGGTCGAGGACCGGATCGGCGAGATGCTGCTCGCGAAGCGGGCCCTGGCCGACGCCGTGCTCGGCACCGGGGAGACGGCGCTGACCGAGCTCAGCGACCGCGACCTGGCCGACCTCGTCTCCCTCCGGAGGCCGTCATGAGCCCCCGTCCCCCGTCCCTGCCCTCCGCCCGCGAGGCGCGCCCCGTCGCCCGGTCCAGGCCGGGCCCCGACGATCTGCGGCGCACCTTCGAGGCGGTGCCCGCGCGGACGTCCGGCGACGACGGGCCGTTCGCCGACAGCTGGTGGGGCCGCGCCTGGGTGGCGGCGCTGGAAGCCCTCTCGATGGACGCTGCGAGGCTTGCCCGGGGCCGTGCGTACGCGGACGGCGGGCACGTCGCCGCGGTCACCGTCACCCCCGGCCGCGTGGTCGCCTACGTGCACGGCAGCCGCCCCCGGCCCTACCGTGCCGAGCTGCGGCTTCGCACCCTCACGGACGCCGACTGGGAGACCTTCCTCGACGCGGTCGCCGCCCGTCCCGGCCACCTCGCCGCGCTGCTCGCCAAGGAGATGCCGCACTCCCTGGCGGACACGGCGGCCGCCTCCGGGGTCGCGCTGCTCCCCGCGGCGAACGACCTGGACCCCACCTGCTCCTGCCCCGACCACGGCTGGCCCTGCAAGCACGTGTCGGCGCTCTGCTACCAGATGGCCCGGCTCCTGGACGCGGATCCGTTCGTCCTGCTCCTCCTGCGCGGCCGGGGGGAGCGCGAGCTCCTGGAGGACCTCGGCCGGCGCAACGCCGCGCACTCCGCACGGGAGCGGCCGGCCGCCCCGGCGGCCCCCGCCGTGCCGGCGCGGGACGCGCTCGCCGACCGTTTCCTGCCCCCGCTGCCCGTCCCGTTCCCGGTGGAGCCGCACCCGGGTCAGCCGCCCTCGTACCCGAGCCTGCCAGGGAGCAGGGACCCGCTCGCCCTCGACCAGCTGGCCACGGACGCGGCTGCCCGCGCCCACGCCCTGCTCACCACCGGTCTCGACCCGCTCGCCGGGCTCACGCCCTGGCAGGACGCGGTCCGGCTGGCGGCGGCCCGCCCCACCGCGGGGCTCACCGCCACCACCCGTGCCCTCTATCGCGAACTGGCCTCCGCCACCGGCCGCAACATCACCGACCTGGCCCGCGCCGTCGCCGCCTGGCGTCAGGGTGGGCCCGAGGGCCTGGACGTGCTCGAAACGCCGTGGGACCCCCCGGCGGGGCCGTTCGACCGGGCCAGGCCGGCTCTCGCCGCGGCCGGCTTCCCCCGCTTCCAGCCCTGGCGCAACCACCTCACCCACCCCGGCGGCACGCTCCAGCTCCGCTTCGGCCACGACGGCCGCTGGTACGGCTACGAGTCCGACCCCGGCCAGGACGAGTGGTGGCCGCGCGCCGTGCCCGACACCGACCCGGTCGGTGCGCTCCTGGAGCTCAGCGGCGGCTGACCCGGCCGGGCGGTTCCCCGGGAGCACCGGCGGCCTCCGGCGATCCCGATGACTCCGTCGCCCGGACACCGAGGGGGGACAGGAACGCCACAGCGGCGGGCGAGGGCGGGAACTCACTCCAGATGAGGCGTTCCACCCGGGCGGGAGCGTCGCGGACCGGGAGGGTCAGCAGGTCGGGGAGATCGAAGACGGCGGCTTCGGGCAGCATCCCGATGCCCAGTCCCTGCCGGATCAGCCGGACCATGAAGTTCACATTCGTCACCTCGAAGGCGACCTCCCGCCGGACCCCGGCCGCGGTGAACGCCTCGTCCGACTGGGCCCGCGCCGCGGCCGGTCACATCGGCTCCACCGTCCGGGCGTTCGGTGCCGAACTACAGCCGCGTCTCGATGTAGTCCTTGCCCCGGACGGCAGCCACCGTCGCCGGCCGGGGTTCCGGGGATGAGCCGGTGTCCAGCGTGGCGTACGCGACGGGCGCGCCCGCGGCCAGGACGGCGAGGCCGGTCGTGGCGGCGGCGAGTGCGGTCCGGCGCCGGGTGCGGGGGAGGTGAGGAATGGGGAGCCCTTCGGTTCCGGATGCGGGGGTCTGGCGCGGACGCGCGGGCCTCACTGTGGCAAGCGGCCCCCGCCGGACGGCGGCGGAACAAGGGGGCGTCGCGCGTGAATCACCCGAACGGTCAGGCCGGACCGCCTGCTGGGCCGTCAGGCTCCCGCGCGCATCGACACCCCGCGCCCCGCGAAGAAGCGCTCGAAGTCGGACAGGGGAAGCTCCGCCGCACGGGTCGCGGCCGTGGTGCCCGACGGGTTGTGGAAGTGGACGCCCGTGTCGTCGGGCGTACGTGACGTCAGCAGGACCAGGTGCCCGCCGCGTCCCGGTGCGGGCTGCCGCGGACGGCGGATCGCGTAGTGCACCGAGGCCATCACGGACCAGCCCGCGTCCAGCAGGTCCAGGATCTCCCGCGGTGTCAGGTGGCGGTGGACCGTGGCGTCCATGCCGTGCCGCTCGCGGACGTACCGGGCGAAGGGATCGTAGATCAGGCCCCGGATCACGCCGTCCGGGTCCTCGGTGTACGCGCCGTACCCGAGTGCGCCGTCGCGCAGCGCGAAGAGGGGCGGGGCGCCGGCGCCGAGCGCCATGCGCAGACACGTCATGCCGCACAGATGACCCGCCCAGCGCGCGTACTCCGCCGGTGAACTCGCTCCCGAGTCCGCCCAGGCGGGGTCGGATGCCGGGTCGAGCCCGTCCTCGACGATCGGCCCGACGAGCTCGAACGAGGCGAACTGGGTGTGCACGGGGACCTGGCAGGTGGGACAGCTCACGCTCGGTATCCGTTCATCCGTCCGTCCCCGGCGTCCGGATCACTGCCGGTACCCGGTCAAGAAGCGGCCGATCCGGCTGATCGCCGCGTCAAGATCATCAGCGTACGGGAGGGTCAGGATGCGGAAGTGGTCGGGACGCGGCCAGTTGAAACCGGTGCCCTGCACCACCTGGATCTTCTCGCGCAGCAGCAGGTCCAGGACGAACTTCTCGTCGTCGACCAGGGGATGCACCTTCGGATCGATGCGCGGGAACGCGTACAGCGCGCCCTTGGGCTTCACGCACGACACCCCGGGGATCTCGTTGAGCTTCTCCCAGGCGCGGTTGCGCTGCTCGTACAGCCTGCCCCCGGGCGCCACCAGCTCCCGGATCGTCTGCCGTCCGCCGAGCGCCGCCTGGATGGCGTACTGCGCGGGGGCGTTGGGGCACAGGCGCATGGAGGCGAGCATGGTCAGCCCCTCCAGGTAACTGCGCGCGTGCTGCTTCGGACCGGACACCACCATCCACCCCGAACGGAAGCCGGCCACCCGGTACGTCTTGGAGAGGCCGCTGAAGGTCAGGCAGACCAGGTCGGGGGCGAGGACCGCCACGCTGTGGTGCTCGGCCTCGTCGTAGAGGATCTGGTCGTAGATCTCGTCGGCGAGGACCATCAGCCCGTGCCTGCGGGCCAGGTCGAGGATGGATTCGAGGACCTCGCGCGGGTAGACGGCACCGGTCGGGTTGTTCGGGTTGATGATCACGACGGCCCTGGTCCGGTCGGTGATCTTCGACGCCATGTCGGCGAGATCGGGGTTCCAGTCCGAGGCCTCGTCGCACATGTAGTGCACGGCCTTTCCGCCGGCCAACGTCGTCACCGCGGTCCACAGCGGATAGTCCGGGGAGGGGATCAGCACCTCGTCGCCGTCCTCCAGCAGCCCCTGTACGGCCATGGAGATCAGCTCGGACACCCCGTTGCCGAGGAAGACGTCGTCGACGCCGACGTCGGTGAGCCCCATCGCCTGGTAGCGCTGCGCCACCGCCCGGCGGGCGGACAGGATGCCGCGCGAATCGGTGTAGCCGTGGGCCTGCGGGAGCATCCGGATCATGTCCTGGACGATCTCCTCGGGCGCCTCGAAACCGAACAGTGCCGGGTTGCCCGTGTTGAGCCGCAGCACGCTGTGGCCCGCCTCCTCAAGGGCGTTGGCGTGCTCGATGACGGGGCCCCGGATCTCGTAACAGACCTCGTTGAGCTTGCTGGACTGGCGGAATTCCATGCGGTGCTGCCTCCCGACCCGATTGCGATACTTGGTTTTACCAAGCTTGAGCTTGGAAAGTCCAACAACATGTCTAGACTGCGTCGCATGCCACGTCAGCAACAGACCGCGACCCGCCCGGCCCGCCGCCGGAGTTACGACCAGTTCTGCGCCGGTGCCCGCGCCCTGGACGCCGTCGGGGACCGGTGGACCCTGCTGATCGTCCGTGAACTGCTGGCGGGCCCGCGCCGGTACACCGATCTGCACGCGGACCTGCCCGGCGTCAGCACGGATGTGCTCGCCTCCCGGCTCAAGGACATGGAGCAGGGCGGACTGGCCACCCGCCGCAGGCTCCCGCCGCCCGCCGCCGCTTCGGTGTACGAGCTCACCGAGCGCGGCCACGGCCTGCTGCCCGTACTCGCCGCACTCGCCGAATGGGGGGCGTCCGCACTCGCGGAGCGCAGACCGACGGACGCGGTCCGGGCGCACTGGTTCGCGCTCCCGCTGCTGCGCGCGCTGGCCGGGCCCGGCGGCCCGGCCGGTACGGGAGTGCTCGACGTGCATCTGGATGAGGGGGAGTTCCACGTCCGTACGGGGGAGCGGGCGGCCGGGAGCGCGGTCTACGGGGACGGGCCCGCCGACCGCGCCGACGCACGCATCGTGCTCGACGCCGGGCTCTGCCTCGAGCTGGGGCGCGGGGAGCTGACGTTCGCGCAGGCGGTGAAGGACGGGCGGATCGAGGTGGTTGGCGAAGGGCCGCTGGCCGTGGAGCTGCGGGGCGAGTGACGGCGGTGACGGCATGGTTCCATCGGTCAACTTCTGGGTAGCGTCGGGGCATTTGGGATGCCCGGGACACCGATGCAGAGGAGTTGCCCGTGAGGATCGGCAGACAGCTGGGACGGCCGGGCGAGGACGGCCGCCGGCAGGGGCGGGCGGGCAAGGACGGCCGGCAGGGGCGGCTGGGTAAGGCGCTGGTCATCGGGGGGTGTGTGGCCGCGCTCGGCTTCATACCGTCGGCAGCCCTCGCCACGCCGGGCAGCGGGGTGAGCGGCACGGTCGTCGCGGAGGGCACATCGCCGGGCAAACTGAAGGTGAGTACGCCGAAGGGCCGTACGGACGTCACCTTCCGGAAGATCACCGTGGAACCGGGTGGCTCAACCGGCTGGCACACCCATCGGGGCCAGCTGATCGCGGTCGTCCAACAGGGAACGCTGACGCGCACCCTCGACGACTGTTCGGTCGAGGTGACACCCGCCGGTACGTCCTTCATCGAGCCGTCCGGGGCGGCCCACCGCCACATCGGGCGCAATCTGGGCACCGAGCCCGTCGTCCTGTGGGTGACGTATCTGCTGCCCGAGGGCAGCGAACTCTCCGACGACGCGGACGCGGTGGACTGCGGCAAGAAGTGAGGCAGGGCTGATGCCCGCCGCCTGTCGCCGCTGACGGCCACCGCGCCGCCGGCCGTCAGCGGGCGAGCGTCTCCCCGTACGCGCCGAGGCCGCCGATCACCAGACCGTCCCGGAAGGTCAGCACCTCGTACACCCGGCCGCCGATCTGGTTGCGGTAGTCGATCACCACGGTGTCCACACTCACCCGTACGTCCATCACCTCGAACGCGAGGTCGGGGATGAGCTCCAGCCCGCGCGCCCAGTACGCGCGCAGCTCGTCCTTGCCGCGGACGGTGCCGGAGGGGTCACCGGTGAACCGGGCGATCATGGGGGAACTGAACGTCACGTCGTCGTGATAGTGCGTCAGAATGCGTTCCAGGTCGTGCGAGTTCCAGTCGTCCTGCCACTCCGCTGCGAACGTGCGGGCGAATTCGAGGTCCATGAGGAAGATCGTACGAGGCGGATCCGGTGGGCGAGAGGTGGAAGGGACGGCTGACGATGAGTGAACAGGGGCCCGGGGAAGCGGGCCTGGACCCGGCGCACCGGGCCGCGTTGGCGCAGGAGATCCTGCGGGCGCTCCGCGCCGGCTGCGCCGGGTCACGGGCGGAGCCGAGAGGTTCACTCGCCCGGGGCACCGCCGACGCGTACAGCGATATCGACGCCGTCTGGATCGTGCCCGACAGCCGGTTCGACGACTGCGTGGCCGCCGTGCCCGACGTGCTGGGCACGGTCCGTGGTGTCGCGTCCCTGCGTACCGACCCCGATCTGCTCAACTCCCGGAAACGGCGACTGCTCTTCGTCGACTTCGACGGCCTGCCCCTCTTCTGGCGGCTGGACCTGGAGGTCGTCGCGCTCTCCGTCGCCGACCGGCCAGGCTACGACCAGGGCAATCCGGCGGCGCGCGGCGACGACTGGTCCAGGCCCGCCAGCGCGCTCGCCAACGCGGTCGCGGCGGTGAAGGCGGTGCTGCGCGGAGAGCCGGACACCGCCCAGGGCCTGCTGGAGCGTGGCTTCGCGCGGATCGGGGCGGTGGACACGGTCTCCGGCGACTGGTTCGCCGACATCACCCGTCTCGCCCGGGCCGCCGCCGCGGCCGAACCGGCCCGGGGCCCGCTCGCCGAACGCGTCCTGGGACTGGCCGAGCACCACCGGGCGGACCTCCGCCGCTGACGGGCCGGGCCTGCGCGACGGGCCCGTCGGCCCCGGCCGAACGCCTTGACCGGATCACGACGGGTGATGATGTCGCGACGGTTGACGATGGATGCGTGCGTTGACCGGATCACGACGGGTGATGATGGATGTGTGCGATTCGAAGCGATCACCTGGGAACGGCTGACGGACGCGCTCGCCGCACACGCCGACGCGCTGAAACCGGCCGACGGCGGCCCCTGGCTCAAGGTGGCCGTCGACGGCGCACCGGCCGCCGGGACGGCTGAGCCCGCCGAGGCGCTCGCACAGGCGCTGCGGCTACGCGGCAGGTCCGTGCTCTGCGTGTCCACGGCGGGGTTCCTGCGGCCGGCCAGCCTGCGGTACGAGTACGGCAAGCGGGACCCGGACTCGTACTACGGCAGCTGGTTCGACACCGGGGCACTGTGGCGTGAGGTGTTCGGACCGCTGGAGCCGGGCGGCAGCGGGCGGGTGCTGCCCGACCTGTGGGACCCGGCGACGGACCGGGCCACGCGGAGCCCGTACCTGAGCCTGCCGGAGGGCGGGGTGCTGGTGGTGCACGGGCCGTTGCTGCTGGGGCACTGGTTCCCGTTCGATCTGAGCGTTCACCTGCGACTGTCGCCGGGTGCGCTGCGCCGGCGCACCGAGCAGGACGAGCAGTGGACGCTGCCCGCGTTCATCCGGTACGAGGAGGAGGTGGCGCCCGCCGGGAGCGCGGACGTGGTCGTCCGCGCCGACGACCCGCGCCATCCCGCCTGGACCGGAACGGGACAGGACGCCTCCTGACGTGTTCCGCACTCGGGCCTGCCCCGCCTGCCCTGCCTGCCCTGCCTGCCCCACGGCGTCTGGGCGCGCGCTATCCAGGCTGTCCGGCGAGGTGCCCGGGGTCCGTTCACCGCGTGTCCCCGGGCAGTGGCGGCCGGCCGCCCACGGTCAGTACGGCCGCCGCGCCCGCCCGGCACCCCGCCGCTGCGGCCGCCTCGGAGTCCTGGCCGGCCAGCAGCGCCGCGAGGAAGCTTCCGGTGAACGCGTCACCCGCCCCGGTGGAATCCACCGGGTCCCGCACCGGCTCGGCCGGAACGCGGGCGGTCACCGCACCGGCCGTTGCGACCAGGGCGCCGTCCCGGCCCAGCGTGACGACGACCCGGCGGACCAGCAGGCTCAGCTTGGCAGCCGCGTCGGCGGGTTCGGGCAGACCGGTCAGCAGGTGGGCCTCGGCCGCGTTGGGCAGCAGCAGGTCCACGCCCTCGACCAGGGTCAGGAAGCGGTCGACGCCCAGTCCGGCCAGGAACCCCGTCGACGCCGGGTCGATGCTCACCGGGATGTTCCGCCGCTCGGCCTCCCGCAGCGCGAGCTGGGCCGTCGTGCGGCTCGTCGCGGCGAAGAGAAGGTAGCCGGAGAGGTGGAGACGGTCGACCCCGTCGAGCATCGACGGCGACCAGTCGCCCGGTGAGAGACGCAGGACCGCGCCGCTGTCGGTGAGGAAAGTGCGTTCGGCGGCGGCGTCGACCAGGGCGACGACCGTGCCCGTGGGGGCGCTGTCGTCCACCGCGAGCAGCCCGCGTACGCCCGCGCGTCGCAGCTGGTCCCGGTGCCAGGCCGCCGAATCGGAGCCGACCCGGGCCAGCAGCCGTACCTCCCGGCAGCCCGAACGTGCCGCCCAGCAGGCCACGTTGGCCCCCGCGCCCCCTGGCCTGGTCCGGATCCTGGCCGCCGTGTCCGTACCGTGGACCAGCGCCGATCCGTGCCGGGCCACCACATCCGTGACCACGTCCCCGACGACGAGAAGGCCGCCCTTCACCGGGCGGCCCAAGCGGTGGCGATCCGCGCGGCCAGCGCCACATTGCCGCGGACGGCCGCCAGATTGGCCTCCAGCGACGCTCCGCCGGTCCGCCGCATCAGCTGGTCGAGCAGATACGGGGTCACGGCCTGCCCCACGATCCCGCGCTCCCGGCACGAGTCCAGCGCCTCGGCCAGCACCCGGTCGTGCAGGGCGGGATCCAGCTGCTCATCCCGCGGTACGGGGTTGGCGACGATCAGTGCCGCCCCCGGGCCGCCGAGCGCGTCCTGTGCACGCATCACATCGGCGACCTCCTCGGGCGAGTTCACGGTCCAGTCGACCGGCTCGCCCGAACTGCTCAGATAGAAGCCGGGGAACCGGTCGGTGCCGTAGCCGAGCACCCCGACCCCCAGCGTCTCCAGCCGTTGCAGCGTGGCCGGCACATCCAGGATCGACTTCACGCCCGCGCAGACCACGGTGATCCCGGTGCCGGCCAGCAGCCGTAGGTCCGCGGACTCGTCCTGTGTCTCGGTCCAGCCCCGGTGCACACCACCGAGCCCGCCGGTCGCGAAGACGCGCAGTCCGGCCCGTGCGGCCAGGAAAGCGGTCGCGGAGACCGTCGTCGCCCCGCTCGCGCCCCCGGCCAGTGCCGGGGCGAGGTCCCGGTGGCCGAGTTTGCGCATCGCCGTGTCCTGTGCGACGCGCTCCAACTGGTCCTTGTCCAGGCCGACTCGGGCCCGGCCGTCCAGTACGGCGACGGTGGCGGGCACCGCACCGGCGGACCGTACGAGCCCCTCCAGCTCCTCGGCGACCCGCAGATTGCGGGGGCGGGGCAGGCCGTGGGCGATGATCGTCGACTCCAGTGCGACGACGGGCCGGTGTGCGGCGACGGCGGCGCGCACCTCCACGGAGAGGACGGGCGCGTGGTGAGCGGCGCCGGTCGGCGCAGTCTGTGACATGTCCACATCCCTGTCGCGGACGGGGCGGGCTCAAACGTCCGCCGGTCGCGGCCGGGTGGTCCCCGCGGGCCGGCACCGGGCTCGTGCCGCTCCACCCGGAAGGCCCTGCGGGGCGCGCCGGGGAGGTCGCTAGAGTGACCGCTCATGACCGCGATTGATCAAGCTCCCGCCTCGTTCACCGTGCACGTTCCGGACGCCGTGCTCGAACCGGAACCGCTCGATCCGGCGCAGATCGTGTCGGGCGAGCCCGAGGTCACCGGCAAGGTGCTGTGGGAGTCGTCCGACGGCAGGCAACTGCGCGGAATCTGGCAGATCACGCCCGGCGTGGTCACCGACACCGAGGCCAACGAGCTGTTCGTGGTCGTCAGCGGACGCGCGACCGTGGCGGTCCAGGGCGGCGCGACGCTGGAGATCGGGCCGGGCGACGCATGCGTGCTGCGCGAGGGCGACCGTACGACGTGGACCGTGCACGAGACGCTGCGCAAGGCGTACCACATCACGCTCTGAAGCCACCCCGTTAAGCCACCCCGTGAGGCCACGCCCAGAAGCCGTTTGAGGCCGGACCGGCCGGCCCGGGCGCGGGGTCAGAACAGCGGCTGCGGAAGCACGCCCTCCAGCGCGAGCAGCTGCCGTTTGGTCTCGAGGCCGCCGCCGAAACCGCCGATCCCGCCGTCGCGCTCCACCACGCGGTGGCAGGGCACCACCACCGGCAGCGGATTGGACCCCATGGCGGCCCCCACCGCCTGGGCCGCCCCGGGCTGTCCGACCCGGTCGGCGAGCTCCCCGTAACCGGCGACCGAGCCGTAGGGCACGCCGGCCGACAGCTCACGGAGCACCTGACGGTTGAAACCGCTGGTCAGCGACCAGTCCAGCTCCAGCGCGAAGTCCCGCAGCGTGCCCGTGAAATACGCCGCGAGCTGGCGTATCGGCTCGGCCAGCCGGGCGGAGCCGGGTGACTCGACGAGCTCCGCGCCGAGCCGGGAGCCCAGCTGGGCCAGCGCCCTGTCCCGCACCGCCGGCCGTGCGTGGAAGACCACACTCACCAGGCCGGCGTCGGTCGCGGCCAGCAGCAGCGGGCCGATGTCGCTCTCGACGACGGCCCACTCGACAACCCCGTTGCTGTTCATGGAAACCACCGTACGGCCGGCCACTGACATCGGTCGGTGGCCGGCCGCCTCGCAGGACCGGGAGACGTCAGCCGGTGGCCGCGCGGATCCCGGTGGCAGCCCGCACCACATCGGGGGCGTTGGTGATGATGCCGTCCACACCGTGGCCCGCCACCTGGCGCGCGGTCTGCGCGTCGTTGACCGTCCAGGCGTTGACCCGGAGCGCCTTGAGATGCGGCCCCTTCAGCGCGTGCACCGCCGCCACGTAGTCGTCCGACACCGAGGTGTACGTCGGGTTGATCTGGTCCGTGAACCGGGCGTACGCGGGCAGCTCCGCCACGGCCGGTGTGCCCAGGAAGCCCGTGACGACGTCCGGGCGCTGTTCGTGGACCTTGCGCACACTGTCCGCGCCGAAGCTCTGGATCACCAGACGGTCGCGGACATGGCTGCGGTCGAGCCACCCCTCCTGGTCCAGCACGTCCAGGGTCGCCCGTTCGATCCCCGGGTAGATCTCTGGGCTCTTGATCTCCAGGAGCAGGTTCTGCTGGTTGCGCCCGATCCGTTCCAGGTACTGCTTGAGGGTGGGCACCCGGGCTCCGGCGTACTGGGGCCCGAACCAGCTGCCCGCGTCCAGCCGGGCGATCTCGGCGGCCGTGAAGTCCTTGACCGCCCACGGCGCACGGCCCGGGAAGACCTCCTCGGCATCGGTGGTCCGCTTCAGATCGGTGTCGTGGATGACGACGAGCACGCCGTCCCTGGTGAACTGGACGTCGTTCTCCACCCAGTCGAAGCCGAGTGCGCGGGCCCGGTCCACGGCCGCGAGGGTGTTCTCCGGAGCGTAGGCCGAGGCGCCCCGGTGGGCGAGGACGAGGGGTTCGCGGGCCAGGGCGGGAGCGGGGCCGTCCGCCGTCCGGAACCCGGTACCGGTGCCCGCTGCCGAGCGCCCGGCGGTGACGGCGGGGGTCACGGTCACGGCGTGCCCGGCGGCGGTCGTGTCCGTGACGGAATCGTCGGTGGTCGACATCAGGAACATGCCGGCGCCCAGCAGGGCTGCGGCAGCGACGGAGGCAGTTGCGGTGCCTGCGTGCACGTGGACTCCTTGCGTCAGAGTTGCGGACCGCCCGAGAGTCCCAGCCGCCGTCGAACAGGGGACGGGCGAAGGATGTCCACAATGTGAACGCACCTCGGGGACCGCGTCATGGGCCGGTGCCCCTGTCGATAAAATGCAGATCTTCTGTTTGTTTGCCGGGCCTTGCGCCTTAGGGTCGTCCGCACCCGGGCTTCTGCGAAGGGCGTATGGATGCAGGGCACGATCGACGAATTCAGCTATGGGGCGGTGACCCCCGTCGCGGCCTTCCTCATGGCCTGTCTCGGTGCGGCACTGGGACTGCGCTGCACCACCCGGTCACTGCGCACGGAACGTTCCTTCAAGGCCGGCTGGCTGGCTCTGGGGGCGACCTCCATAGGCTCCGGGATATGGACGATGCACTTCATCGCGATGATGGGGTTCTCCGTCGCGGAGGCACCGGTCGGCTACGACAGGCCGGTCACGTTCGCCAGCCTCGCCGTCGCGATCGTCATGGTCGGTGTCGGGATCTTCCTGGTCGGGTACCGGGGCGCCACCCGGATGGCGCTGGTGACGGGCGGCATGATCACCGGGCTCGGCGTGGCCACCATGCATTACCTCGGCATGGCCGGTATGCGACTTGATGGGCAGTTCGAGTACGACACGATCACCGTGACGCTCTCCGTGGTCGTCGCAGTGGTGGCCTCGACCGCCGCGCTCTGGGCCGCCGTCTCCATCCACGGCTTCCTGTCCAGCCTCGGCGCAGCCGTCGTGATGGGCGTCGCCGTCAGCGGAATGCACTACACGGGCATGGCCGCGCTCCGGGTGCACCTGCACCCCGCCGCGGTCACCGCCACCACCCCGGGCGACACCCCGACCGGCCTGCTCGTGCCCCTGCTGCTCGGCCCGGCCTGTTTCCTGCTGCTGGCCGGCGTCGTCGTGATGTTCGACCCCCTGGTGGTCATGGGCACCCCGGACTGGAACGATCCCGCGGCCGTACGCGCCCCCGGCATCCCCGCCCAGCGTCAGGTGCCGCGGTTCGGCACGCACGCCGACCCGGCGTCCTTCCACTCCCGGCGGCGCCACCCCGTGGACCACCACGAGCGCTGAGCGGACCCCGTTGTCAGTGGGGGGTCGTACGGTGGTTGCATGCGGCCCGTTTCGAAGATCGAACGTTCGGTGGCGCCTTTCGAGGTCGTCAGTCCCTACCAGCCCAGCGGCGACCAGCCGGCGGCCATCGCCGAGCTGGAGCGGCGTGTCACGGCCGGTGAGAAGGATGTCGTGCTGCTGGGCGCGACCGGCACCGGAAAATCGGCGACCACCGCCTGGATGATCGAGAAGCTGCAGCGCCCCACCCTGGTGATGGCGCCGAACAAGACCCTCGCCGCCCAGCTGGCCAACGAGTTCCGCGAGCTCCTGCCCAACAACGCCGTCGAGTACTTCGTCTCGTACTACGACTACTACCAGCCCGAGGCGTACGTCCCGCAGTCGGACACCTACATCGAGAAGGACTCCTCGATCAACGAGGAGGTCGAGCGGCTGCGCCACTCCGCGACGAATTCCCTGCTCACCCGGCGTGACGTCGTCGTGGTCGCCTCCGTCTCCTGCATCTACGGCCTCGGTACGCCGCAGGAGTACGTGGACCGCATGGTCCAGCTCAAGGTGGGCGACGAGATCGACCGCGACCAGCTGCTGCGCCGCTTCGTGGAGATCCAGTACAGCCGCAACGACCTGGCGTTCACCCGTGGCACCTTCCGGGTGCGCGGCGACACCATCGAGATCTTCCCGGTCTACGAGGAGCTCGCCGTCCGCATCGAGATGTTCGGTGACGAGATCGAGGCGCTCTCCACCCTCCACCCGCTCACCGGCGAGGTCATCAGCGAGGACGACTCCCTCCACGTCTTCCCCGCCAGCCACTACGTGGCGGGCCCCGAGCGCCTGGAGAAGGCCGTTGGCGGCATCGAGCGGGAGCTGGAGCAGCGGCTGGCCGAGCTGGAGAAGCAGGGCAAGATGCTGGAGGCCCAGCGACTGCGGATGCGCACCACGTACGACATCGAGATGCTGCGGCAGATCGGCACCTGCTCGGGCGTCGAGAACTACTCGATGCATTTCGACGACCGCACCCCGGGCACCGCGCCCAACACCCTCCTGGACTACTTCCCCGAGGACTTCCTCCTCGTGCTCGACGAGTCGCACGTCACGGTGCCGCAGATCGGCGCGATGTACGAGGGTGACGCCTCCCGCAAGCGGACCCTCGTCGACCACGGGTTCCGGCTGCCGTCCGCCCTGGACAACCGCCCGCTGAAGTGGGAGGAGTTCCTCAAGCGGATCAACCAGACGGTCTACCTCTCCGCCACTCCCGGCAAGTACGAGCTCTCCCGGGGTGACGGCTTCGTCGAGCAGATCATCCGCCCGACCGGCCTCGTCGACCCCGAGATCGTCGTCAAGCCCACCGAGGGCCAGATCGACGATCTGGTGCACGAGATCCGCAAGCGCACCGAGAAGGACGAGCGGGTCCTGGTCACCACCCTCACCAAGAAGATGTCGGAGGACCTCACCGACTACTTCCTGGAGCTCGGCATCCAGGTCCGCTACCTCCACAGCGACGTCGACACCCTGCGCCGCATCGAGCTGCTGCGCGAGCTGCGCTCCGGCGAGTACGACGTCCTGGTCGGCATCAACCTCCTGCGTGAGGGTCTCGACCTCCCCGAGGTGTCGCTCGTCGCCATCCTCGACGCCGACAAACAGGGATTCCTGCGCTCGGGCACGTCGCTGATCCAGACCATCGGGCGAGCCGCCCGTAACGTGTCGGGGCAGGTCCATATGTACGCGGACAAGGTCACCCCGGCGATGGCGCAGGCCATCGACGAGACCAACCGGCGCCGCGAGAAGCAGATCGCCTACAACACCGAGCGCGGTCTCGACCCGCAGCCGCTGCGCAAGAAGATCAACGACATCGTCGCGACGATCGCCCGCGAGGAGGTCGACACGGAACAGCTGCTCGGCACCGGCTACCGCCAGGGGAAGGGCACCAAGGCGCCCGTGCCGACGCTGGGCGTCAAGGCCGGCTCCGCCAAGTCCGGACAGGCCGGGGCGGCGGTCACCGACCGCCCGGCCACCGAACTCGCCGGGATCATCGAGGAGATGACCGACCGGATGCGCGCGGCGGCCGCGGATCTGCAGTTCGAGGTCGCCGCCAGGCTGCGCGACGAGGTGGGGGAGCTGAAGAAGGAGTTGCGCCAGATGCGGGAGGCGGGTCTGGCCTGACCCCGCGGGGAGGCGGTGTGTTGCAGGACCGACACAAAACGGCTCGGACCAGATACGCCGGTGGTGCCACTGCGTAGGGTGCTGGAAACCGCGCAAGGACGGTTGCGGGGAAAGCGGAGAGGGGACAGCGCGTGACGGTCAACATGACCAAGGGCCAGGCCATCAGCCTGCAGAAGAGCGACGGGGGGACCCTGACCGCGGTACGGATGGGGCTCGGCTGGCAGGCGGCACCGCGCCGCGGTCTGTTCGGCTCGCGCACCCGGGAGATCGACCTGGACGCCTCGGCGGTCCTGTTCGCCGACAAGCAGCCCGTCGACGTGGTCTTCTTCCGGCACCTCGTCAGCGACGACGGCTCGGTCAAGCACACCGGGGACAACCTGGTCGGCGGCGCCGGCTCGGGTGGCGACGACGAGGCGATCCTGGTCGACCTCCAGCGGGTGCCGGTCCACATCGACCAGATCGTCTTCACGGTGAACTCCTTCACCGGCCAGACGTTCCAGGAAGTGCAGAACGCGTTCTGCCGCATCGTGGACGAGACCAACGGCCAGGAGCTCGCCCGCTACACGCTGGACGGCGGCGGGCAGTACACCGCCCAGATCATGGCGAAGGTGCACCGCTCGGGGAACGGCTGGCAGATGACCGCCATCGGCACCCCGGCCAACGGCCGCACCTTCCAGGACCTCATGCCGGCGATCCTGCCGCACCTGTAGGCAGAGCCGGGCCGACCGGTCCGTATAGATACGAGCAGCTCCCGGAGGCATCGGCCGCCGGGAGCTGTACCGCATCGCGGCACCCATCAGTACGCATGACACGGCACCGGACGGTGCCGCACCGCACGCGGCACCGTGCCGCGCGGCGGCAACTCGTCGAGGGGACAGGGCAATGACGGCCGAGCTGGTCCGGGGGCAGAACCACACCTTGCCCCAGACCCGTCTGGAGATCCGGGTGTCGGCCGGTGCGCCCGTCGTGGCCGGGGCCACGCTCGGCGACGAGCACGGCAAGGTGCGCGGCGTCGAGTGGATCGCCCATCCCGGCTCGCCGCAGTTGCCCGGGCTCGAGGTGTCCCGGCAGGCCGCGTCCGACCACCGGCTCGCCATCGACCTCGACGCCATGCCCGACGGGGTGCACCGGGTCACGGTGCTGCTCGCGCTGCCGCTCCAGGCGGGCGGACCGGCCCGGTTCGGCGCCGTGGCCTCGCCCTTCGTCGCCGTCACCGGCCTCGAAGGCACCGAGATCGCCACCTTCACCCTGACCGGCCTGGACACCGAGTCCGCCGTCGCCGCCCTGGAGCTCTACCGGCGGCAGGGCGGCTGGAAGGTCCGGGCGGTCGGCCAGGGCTACGCGGGCGGCCTCGCCGCGATGCTCGCCGACCAGGGCGTGGCCGATGCCGCCGAACTGGCCGGTGCGATACAGGAGGCGGTCGCCCGGGGCAACGCCCGCTCGGTGGCGCCGCCCCCGCCCCGCACCCCGGAGGGCGACCGGATCAGGCACGCGGCGACCCCCGCACCGGCCCCGGGCAGCGGACAGCCCCCGGTCCCGCCACCGGCCGTCCCGCAGCCCGGTCCCGCGGTGCCGCAGCCCGGCGCGGCGGCCCCGCAGCCCGGTCCCGCCGCCCCGCAGCCCGGACCCGTCGCGCCACAGGCCGCCCCGGGAGGCCCCATCGACTACGCGCACCCTCGCCGTCAGTCCGCAGCACCGCCGCCGCCCCCGCCCGCCGCGCCGCCCGCCGGGCCGGGGCAGCCCGCGCAGCCCGTCGCCGGGGACGCGACCGGATGGTCCATGGACGAGCGCCTCTACAACCAGGTCTGGGGGATGTTCGAGGACCTGGCCAGGGCCACCGCCGCGTACCGCAGCGCCGTCGACTTCGCCGAGTCCCGGATGGACCAGGAGCTGGAGCGGACCCTGTCCGACCCGCGCAGCCGGATCGGCGGTGCCGGAGACAGCGCCCGTGAGCAGGCCCGCGCCAAACGCGACGAGCTGACCGGCCGGGCCCGCGAGGCACTGGACCGCGATCTCGCCCAGCTGGCCGCCGAGTCCGCCGTGGTGGAACCCGCGCTCCCCGCCTCGTACGCGGGCTGGGACAACCCCGTCTGGCACGCCTACCGCGTTCCGATGGAGATCCCGATGGCGCTGCGGATCGGCGATCTGCACCTGCCGGAGGACACGGCCCTGCGCATCCCGCTGCTCGTACGGCTGCCGCTCGAACGAGGCATCTGGATCGACAGCGGGCGCACCGCCTCCGAGGCGGCCGCCCTGACGGACACCGACCAGTTGCGCCGGCTGGCCATGGAGAGCGCGGTGCTGCACGCCGCCCGGCTGCTGGCCGTCTACCCGGCCGGCGAGTTCTCGGTCCACGTCATCGACCCGGCGGGCTCCGCCACCGCCGCACTCGCCCCGCTGGTCCGTTCCGGTGTGCTCGCCGACCCGCCCGCGTCAGGCCCCGGGGGAGTGTCCTCGGTGCTCGCCCGGCTCACCCGCCGGGTCGATCTGGTGCAGATGGCGATCCGGGCCGGTGCCGCCGATTCGCTGCCGCCCGATCTGGACCCGGCCGAACAGCTGCTGATCGTCAACGACTTCCCGCACGGATTCGACGACCGCGCCGTCACCCAGCTGCGCTACCTCGCCGACGAGGGACCGTCCGTCGGCGTCCATCTCCTCATGGTCGCCGACCGGGAGGACGCCTCCGAGTACGGGCCGGTGCTCGGCCCGCTCTGGCGGTCCCTGCTCCGGATCACCCCGGTCGCCGACGACCATCTGGCCGATCCCTGGGTCGGCCACGCCTGGACGTACGAGCCGCTGCGGACACCTCCGGGTAGCGGTGTCCTGGACCTGGTGCTCGCCCAGGTCGCGGCCGCCCGTCGCAGCGGACACCGCTGACCCGCCCCGCACCCGTTCCCCCAGTACCGCTCCGACCTGCTCTTTTGAGGATTCTTTACCCTTTCCTTTACCTTTCCTTGGTGTTCCCTGTACTGTTCTTTGAGCGGAGGGGAGTACTCCCGTCGCGGCGTTCCCGTCAGTACGGACTGTGACCGGTCCCGGGGCGCCGGCCCAGGCGCGCAGTCCGTGCGCCCGGGTGGAAGAGACCTCCGGCAGCGACGACGCTGATCAGTAGCCGTAGCGAACTGCCGGAGGCGCAGTGGACGTTTCATGGACCCTCTGGGCGCTGACCATCCTTGGTCTGTGCGCCCTCATCGCCGTCGACTTCTTCATCGGGCGCAAGCCCCATGACGTGTCGACCAAGGAAGCCGGAATCTGGACCATCGTCTGGATCGCGCTGGCCGTCCTCTTCGGGCTCGGCCTGCTCGTGTTCGGCGAGAGCCAGGCCTCGGGCGAGTTCTTCGCCGGCTTCATCACCGAGAAATCGCTGAGCGTCGACAACCTCTTCGTCTTCGTTCTGATCATGGCGAAGTTCTCGGTGCCCTCCCACCTCCAGCAGCGGGTACTGCTCTTCGGTGTGCTGATAGCTCTGGTGCTGCGGGCGGCCTTCATCGCCGCCGGTGCCGCGGTCATCGCCAACTTCTCGTGGGTTTTCTACATCTTCGGCGCGTTCCTGATCTTCACCGCCTGGAAGCTGATCCAGGAGGCGCGGGCCGACGAGGAGGAAGAGGAGTTCGAGGAGAACCGTCTCCTGAAGACGATCGAGCGCCGCTTCGGCGTCGCCGACCGGTACCACGGAACGAAGCTCTTCATCCGCAACAACGGCAAGCGCGTGCTGACGCCCCTGATGGTCGTCATGCTCGCCATCGGCACCACCGATGTGCTGTTCGCGCTGGATTCCATCCCGGCCATCTTCGGCCTGACCCAGGACCCGTACATCGTCTTCACCGCCAACGCCTTCGCGCTGATGGGGCTGCGGCAGCTGTACTTCCTGATCGGTGGCCTGCTCAAGAAGCTGGTCCACCTCAGCTACGGGCTGTCGGTCATCCTCGGCTTCATCGGCGTCAAGCTGGTGCTGCACGCCCTGCACGAGTCCGGGGTGCACGTCCCGGAGATCTCCATCCCGGTCTCGCTCGGCGTCATCTGCGGCGTGCTGGTGATCACCACGGTCACCAGCCTCCTCGCCACCAGGAAGCAGGCCGAGGCAGAGGCCGTGAAGGGCGGGGACGGTGCCGACAAGGGCGCCGGAATCGACGCCTGACCCCCGGCCGTCAGGCCCGGTGACGCCTGCGGCGCGGCCCCGGCGACCCCCGCTGTGCGGGCGGTCGCCGGGGCCGTCTCACCAGCCCCGTGCGCGCCAGACGGGAAGCTGCGGGCGCTCGTCGCCCAGCGTGGTGTCGTGTCCGTGGCCCGGGTAGACCCAGGTCTCGTCCGGCAGCGGGGCGAAGAGCCTCGTCTCCACGTCGTGCAGCAGGCTCGCGAACGCCTCGGGGTCGTCGAACGTGTTGCCGACCCCGCCCGGGAAGAGGCAGTCACCGGTGAACACGTGCGGAGCGCCCTGCGGGTCGTCGTAGATGAGCGCGATCGACCCCGGGGTGTGGCCGGTCAGATGGCGTGCGGTCAGGGAGACCTGGCCGACCCGGATGGTGCCGTTGTCCTCGACGAGCACATCCGTCGGGACGGGGATCCCCTCGGCGTCGTACCGCCCGGCGTACGTACACGCGCCCGTGGCCGCCACGACCTCCTCCAGCGCCTGCCAGTGGTCGCCGTGCCGGTGGGTGGTGACGACCGATGCGATCGAGTCGTCACCGATCAGCTTCAACAGGGTGCCGGCCTCGTTGGCCGCGTCGATCAGGAGCTGCTCGCCGGTGGTCCGGCACCGCAGCAGATAGGCGTTGTTGTTCATCGGGCCGACGGCGACCTTGGAGATCATCAGATCCGTCAACTCGTGTACGTCCGCAGGCCCGCCGACCTTGACCGCTCCGCTGTACGTCATACGTCTCAGCCTATAGCGGGGGCAGGGCCGGAAGGGTTCCGCCCTCGACCGTCAGCGCCGACCCGTCACGGCGGCCGCTGAGCCAGCCGAGCAGCTCGGGTGCGGTGCCTCGGACCACGACGGGGTCGCCCTGCGCCCCGCCGCCGGTCGTCCGGGGCCGGCCCGTGCCGTCGGCCACGCCCGTCCGCACGACGTCGGGGTGTCCGGCGAACCGCTCGGTGAGGAAATCGATCTCCCGGGCGGTGAACTCGTCCGGCAGGTCCTCCAGCTCGTAGCCGACATCGAGGTCGACGTGGTGCAGCTCGACCTCGACGAGGCGGCGGAAGGGGACCCGGGAGGCGGAGTCCGTCACGCCGTTGCGCAGCGTCACTGTGCGTGACCAGTCCGCCGGGCCGGCGGAGGTGTCCACGAAGCGGGCGGCGCTCGCGACCAGGTCGGCCAGCTGTTCGGCCCGGGGCCGGGGGGCGTCGCGCTCGATGTCGCGGTCGCGGGTTTCGCTGTCTGCGTACATCGGGCGGCCCCGGAGAACATTTACGAGCGCGTCGGCGTTACGTGAAAGGTGCGCGACGACATGACCCCGGCTCCAGCCGGGCAGTCGCGACGGCCTGGCGAGCGCGGAGTCGTCCAATTTCTCCGTGGCGCTGAGCAGCCGGCCGGTCGCTTCCCGCAGTGCTTCCAGGTCGTGCACGTGATCAATCATGGGGCCGAGCGTAGCCCCGCCACTCATTCGGGTGAAGGAGTCATCAGCCGTCCGTAAATCGAATGCGCGTGCTATACGCTCGGAGTCGAAAGCTCCTTACATCGCTGTGGCACCCCCCATACCCTGGGGCAGGGGCTCAGTTCCCCCGCTTCTCTCTAGAAAGGTGCGGACCGGCGTGGCCGACCGTCTCATCGTCCGTGGCGCTCGCGAGCACAACCTCAAGAACGTCTCGCTCGACCTCCCCCGCGACTCCCTCATCGTCTTCACCGGGCTCTCCGGGTCGGGCAAGTCGTCGCTCGCGTTCGACACGATCTTCGCCGAGGGCCAGCGGCGGTACGTGGAGTCGCTCTCCTCGTACGCCCGGCAGTTCCTCGGCCAGATGGACAAGCCGGACGTCGACTTCATCGAAGGTCTGTCGCCCGCCGTCTCCATCGACCAGAAGTCGACCTCGCGCAACCCGCGCTCGACGGTCGGCACCATCACCGAGGTCTACGACTACCTCCGGCTGCTCTTCGCCAGGATCGGCAAGCCGCACTGCCCCGAGTGCCACCGTCCGATCTCCCGCCAGTCGCCGCAGGCCATCGTGGACAAGGTGCTCGGCCTGCCCGCCGGCAGCCGGTTCCAGGTGCTCTCGCCGCTGGTGCGCGAGCGCAAGGGCGAGTTCGTCGACCTCTTCGCCGATCTGCAGACCAAGGGGTACAGCAGGGCCCGGGTCGACGGCGAGACGATCCAGCTCTCCGAGCCGCCCACGCTCAAGAAGCAGGAGAAGCACACCATCGAGGTGGTCATCGACCGCCTCACCGTCAAGGACAGCGCCAAGCGCCGGCTGACCGACTCGGTCGAGACCGCACTGGGCCTCTCCGGCGGCATGGTGGTGCTCGACTTCGTCGACCTCCCCGAGGACGACCCCGAGCGTGAGCGGATGTACTCCGAGCACCTCTACTGCCCGTACGACGACCTCTCCTTCGAGGAGCTGGAGCCGCGCTCCTTCTCCTTCAACTCGCCCTTCGGCGCCTGCCCCGACTGCACGGGCATCGGTACGAGGATGGAGGTCGACCCGGAGCTGATCGTCCCGGACGAGGAGAAGTCCCTCGACGAGGGTGCGATCCACCCCTGGTCGCACGGCCACACCAAGGAGTACTTCGGCCGGCAGATCAACGCCCTCGCCGAAGCCCTCGGATTCCGTACGGACATCCCCTGGGCCGGGCTGCCGCAGCGCGCCAAGAAGGCCCTGCTGCACGGGCACAAGATCCAGACCGAGGTCCGTTACCGCAACCGGTACGGGCGCGAGCGCGCCTACACCACCCCCTCCTTCGAGGGCGCGGTCCAGTTCGTCAAGAGGCGGCACTCCGAGGCGGAGAGCGACTCCAGCCGGGAGCGCTTCGAGGGCTACATGCGCGAGGTGCCCTGCCCGACCTGTGAGGGCACCCGGCTCAAGCCGATCGTCCTCGCGGTGACGGTGATGGAGAAGTCCATCGCCCAGGTCGCCGCGATGTCGATCAGCGAGTGTGCCGAGTTCCTCGGCCGGATGAAGCTGAACGCCCGCGACAAGAAGATCGCCGAGCGGGTGCTCAAGGAGGTCAACGAGCGGCTGAAGTTCCTGGTCGACGTGGGCCTGGACTACCTCTCGCTGAACCGCGCGGCCGGCACCCTCTCCGGCGGCGAGGCCCAGCGCATCCGGCTCGCCACCCAGATCGGCTCCGGTCTGGTCGGCGTGCTCTACGTGCTGGACGAGCCGTCCATCGGCCTGCACCAGCGCGACAACCACCGCCTGATCGAGACCCTGGTCCGGCTCCGCGACATGGGCAACACCCTCATCGTCGTCGAGCACGACGAGGACACGATCAAGGTCGCCGACTGGATCGTCGACATCGGCCCCGGCGCCGGTGAGCACGGCGGCAAGGTGGTCCACTCCGGTTCGCTCAAGGAGCTGCTGGCCAACGACAAGTCGATCACCGGCCAGTACCTCACCGGCAAGAAGTCGATCGCGATGCCCGAGATCAGGCGTCCCGTCGACCCCTCGCGACTGCTCACGGTGCACGGCGCCCGGGAGAACAACCTCCGGGACATCGACGTCGCCTTCCCGCTCGGGGTCCTGACCGCCGTGACCGGCGTCTCCGGATCCGGGAAGTCGACCCTGGTCAACGACATCCTCTACACCCACCTGGCCCGCGAGCTGAACGGCGCCAAGTCGGTCCCCGGCCGGCACACCCGGGTCGACGGGGACGACCTCGTCGACAAGGTGGTGCACGTCGACCAGTCGCCCATCGGCCGTACCCCCCGGTCCAACCCGGCGACGTACACCGGTGTCTTCGACCACGTGCGCAGGCTGTTCGCGGAGACGATGGAGGCCAAGGTCCGCGGCTATCTGCCGGGCCGGTTCTCCTTCAACGTCAAGGGCGGCCGCTGCGAGAACTGCTCGGGCGACGGCACGATCAAGATCGAGATGAACTTCCTGCCGGATGTGTACGTCCCGTGCGAGGTCTGCCACGGAGCGCGCTACAACCGGGAGACCCTGGAGGTCCACTACAAGGGCAAGTCCATCGCCGAGGTGCTGGACATGCCGATCGAGGAGGGCCTGGAGTTCTTCGAGGCCGTGCCCACCATCGCGCGCCACCTGCGGACGCTCAACGAGGTGGGCCTCGGATACGTCAGGCTCGGCCAGTCCGCGCCGACGCTCTCCGGCGGTGAGGCACAGCGTGTGAAGCTCGCCAGCGAGCTCCAGAAGCGCTCGACCGGCCGCACCGTCTACGTCCTGGACGAGCCGACCACCGGTCTGCACTTCGAGGACATCTCCAAGCTCATCAAGGTGCTCTCCGGGCTCGTCGACAAGGGCAACACGGTGATCGTCATCGAGCACAACCTCGATGTCGTCAAGACCGCCGACTGGGTCATCGACATGGGCCCCGAGGGGGGCAACGGCGGCGGCCTGGTCATCGCCGAGGGCACCCCGGAGTACGTGGCGGGCGTCCCCGCAAGCCACACCGGAAAGTTCCTCCAGGGCATCCTGGACGCGGACCGGATCAGCGAGGCGGCGGTTCCCCAGGCCCGTAAGCCGGTGCGGAAGGCGGCCGCGAAGAAGGCGGTCGCCGCGAAGTCGGCCCCGGCCAGGAAGACGGCCACGGCGAAGACCACCACGGCGAAGTCGGCGAAGGCCACCGGGGCGAAGGCCACTGGGACGGCCGCGGCGAAGAAGCCCGCTGCCAAGAAGGCGACCCGCGCCCGCAAGGCCTGACGGCCGAGTACGCGCACGCCGCGTGGCGCCCGTCCAGGCGGCCCACGCGCAAGGTCTGACGGCACGGTGAGGCGGCGGTTCCCGGGATCCGGGAGCCGCCGCCCCGCCGTATGCCTCCCTGCTGGCTCCTGGCTCCTGGCTCCTCGCTCCTTGCCCCGGGCGCAGGGGCGTCCTTCTCCGCCGGTATCGTCGGTTACGTCACCGATGCCCGCGCTCCCTCTGCGGTCCCAGGCACCTCTGGCACCGCACCGAACCCCTTCTGACCAGTGGAGACCGCATGTCCGGCCAGCCCGCCGCCCGCCGTACCGTGCTGAAGGGCGCCGCTCTCGCCGGCGTCGCCGGGCTGGGAGTGGCCGCCTGCTCGACCGATTCCAAGCTCGGGCACGCCCAGACCCCGACCCCCACCGCGCCCGTCGAGCTCGGCGCCCCGGACGAGATCCCCGTCGGCGAGTCCAAGCTCTACCGCGAGCAGCGCGTCGTCGTCACCTGCCCGGCCAAGGGGCAGTACAAGGCGTTCAGCGCCCAGTGCACCCACGCGGGCTGCCTGCTGGACAAGGTCGAGAAGAACGAGGGCCACTGCCCCTGTCACGGCAGCCGCTTCGACACCACCACGGGCAAGGCCGTGCACGGTCCGGCGACCGTGCCGCTGCCGTCCGTCCCGGTCAGGATCGAGGGCGGTCGCCTGGTCGCGGGCCCCGAGGCCTGAACCGGCCGGGCCCCGAGGCCTGAACCGGCCGGGCCGGTTGGCGACTGCGGCCCGGTGCCCGCGGCTCGCGGCGCCGTATCTGCCGCCCGATGCCCTTTGGCGCCGTACTCGTGGCTCTCCGCGGCCGTCTCACTCCCAGTCCCAGTCGATGCCGACCAGGCCGGGGCGCACCCCCTGCTCGACCAGGTGGACCGTCCGGTGGCCGGTGAGCGTGAGGTCCGTCCGGGCGCCGCGCGGCGCCCCCGTCGACACCTGGGCGAAGCGCCGGCACCGCACCGGCAGCGCCTCCTCGTCGAACCGGACCTGGAGCACGTACTGCCCGCCGCCGAAGCTGAAGCCGCGTACGTACTCGCCGCACGGCCCTCCGGTACCGTCCTCGAAGCCGTAGCCGAAGAGGTACGTCTCGCCCGCCCGCAGCCGGGTGTCGAAGAGCAGCTCGGCGACCAGCACCCCCGTCTCCGCGTCCCAGCGGACCCGCCCCGTCCGGCAGTTCTCCCGGGCGCGCACGCCGACCCGTGCCGGATCGCACCCCGGATCGCCGCGGTAGACGGCGAGATAGCGGTCGATCCCGTCACGGTGGGCGCGCACCACATGCTGCGAGTTCCGGTGCTGCATTTGTCGGCCGGGCCCGATCCGCACCCGCTCCTGGTGCCCGACGGTGTGCAGCCCGCCGTCCGCGGGGGACTCCATGGCCGTGAGCAGCCGCTCCACCGTGCCGGACGCGTCCACCAGGGAACGGTACGAGCGCCCCGCCGGGCGGTCGGCCTCCACACGGGGCTCCCCGGCCCCCAGCAGGGCGAGCAGCGAGTTCCCCGGCAGCTCCAGGACCTCCTCCAGTGCCTTCACGGCCCGCAGGGACTCCGGGCGCTGCGGGCGTCTGGCCCCCTGCTGCCAGTAACTCAGGCTGGTCACGCCGACCTTCACCCCCCGGTGCGCCAGATGGTGCTGCACCCGCTGGAGCGGCAGCCCGCGCACCGAGAGCGCGGTGCGCAGCGCGAGGTGGAACGGGCCGGTGTGCAGCACCTGCGCCAGTTCGGCCTCGGTGTGCTGCATGGGTCCTCCAGGTGAACGTTCACGTCGCGCGGCCCCGGGGGCGCGCCGACGGATGCCGGACCGCAGGTGGCCGGGGGGAGACGTTCACGTTCGGCCCCTGGCGTTCACACCACGTTGTTCCCCGCATTGAAGCGTGTTGACCGGTTCCCGACAACGGTTGATGCTCCTCGACAGCGTCCGGACGCGCTCCTTGGAACCCCCACCCCCCGCCCCGGGAGGAACGCCATGCGCAACCGAAGAGTCAGGCCGCGACGGCTGTCGGTGACGGCCGTTCTCGCCGCCGTACTGCTCGCCGTCCCCACGGCCACCGCGACCGCCACCGCGTCGGACCAGGCCCGCTCCGCACCCTCCGCCGCCGGGAGCCTCGCCGCGGCCCAACGGCTGAACATCACCATGCAGGCCCAGCAGAAGACCAACTGGTGCTGGGCCGCCTCGGGCAACACCGTCGCCGGCTGGTTCGGCCGGAACTACAGCCAGAACGAGTTCTGCAACGCCTCGTTCGGCCGGGCGCAGGGCTCCGAGTGCCCCAACTCGCAGGCCACGCTCGGCAACGTCCAGGACGGCCTGTACTGGGCCGGGATCAACCCCGGCTCGTACGTCACCGGCTGGCTCGGATACTCCACCGTGCAGACCGAGATCGCCGCCGGGAGGCCGGTGGAGACCCGCATCCAGTGGTCCTCGGGCGGCGGCCACATGCACGTCCTGTACGGATACGACACCGCGAACAGCTGGGTCTACTGGGGCGATCCCTGGCCCTCCAACAACCGCTACAACTGGGCCTCGCACGACTGGTACGTGAACAACAGCGAGTTCTCCTGGACGCATTCGCTCTACCGGATAGGGGCGTGACGGCATGATCTCCACCGGTTTCCCGCTCCGCCCTTCGGCCCCCACCGTGCGCTCCGCCGCGGTGGCCCTCGCCTCCGCCGGTGTGCTGGCCGGGTCCGCCCTGCTCACCGTCGCCGCCCCGCAGGCGTCCGCCGCAGAAGGGCCGGCGGCGACCCCGGCGGCGCTGTCCGCGGCCCATGACGCGGCCACCGACGCCACCACCCTGGACACGCTGTCCCGGTTCTTCGCCCGGGAGGGCGCCGTCACCAGGGCGGCGGCCGCCCCACGGATCGTGGGCGCCGCCGTTCCCGTGCGCACCCTGGCCGCGGGCTTCGTCGCCGGTGAGACCGGGGCCCCGGTCGCGGAGCTGGACTACCTCGCCAGCACCGCCGTCTCCTCGGACGGGCAGAAGGCGTCGCTGTGGACGCTCCCCGAGCCGGGGAAGGACGGGAGCTGGCAGGTGGTGAACATCGCCAGCGGTGACGACGAGGCCCGGTACACCGCCGCGGGCGCCCGCAAGCTGCCCGGCGGCACCGTTTTCCGGGAGCCGCAGATCGACGCCTGGTACGTCCAGAAGGGGAGCAGGGTGCTCCCGCTGGACCGGGACGCGGTGGGCGCGGTCGGCGCGGACGGCACCACGCTGGCCGCCTACCGCACCCGGGTGCGGGCCGCGTACGGAGACAAGCTGCCCGGTTCCGGTTACGCACGCTCGGGCCGGGCCGGCGGTTACGGGCCCGCCGGTGAGCAGCCGGACGCCGGACGGCAGGCCACCACCGGCCGGTCCGGGCCTGCCGTCGCGGCGGCCACCACAGGCCGGTCCGGGCCCGCAGTCGCGGCGGACACCGGCGCGGGCACCGCGCTCACCGCGAGCTCCGGCGCGGCGGCGGCGGGCGCCCTCGCCGTACTGGCCCTCTGCGGTGCGACGGCCCTGCGCCGCCGCCGGGCCCGCTGAGCCGCCCGGCGTGCGCCTGCGCATGACCGCGGCGGACGCCACCGCCCGATGACCCCGTGCTCCGGGAGGCGTACCCCCAACGCGCCTTCCGGAGCACGGCGCCGCAGCGCGCCGCAGCCCGCCCACGCACGCACGGGCACACCGCGCTGTCACTGCCCGCAAGTAGGGTGGGAGACATGGCAGACCCCTCCAGCTACCGCCCCAAGCCGGGACAGATCCCCGACTCCCCGGGGGTCTACAAATTCCGCGACGAACACCGCCGGGTGATCTACGTCGGGAAGGCGAAGAACCTGCGCCAGCGCCTGGCCAACTACTTCCAGGACCTGGCGGGCCTCCATCCGCGTACGCGCACGATGGTGACCACCGCCGCTTCCGTGGAGTGGACGGTCGTCTCCACGGAGGTCGAGGCGCTCCAGCTCGAGTACTCCTGGATCAAGGAGTACGACCCCCGGTTCAACGTCAAGTACCGCGACGACAAGAGCTATCCGTACCTCGCCGTCACGCTCAACGAGGAGTTCCCGCGCGTCCAGGTGATGCGCGGCGCCAAGAAGAAGGGCGTGCGCTACTTCGGTCCGTACGGCCATGCCTGGGCGATCCGGGAGACGGTCGACCTGATGCTGCGGGTCTTCCCCGTCCGCACGTGCTCCGCCGGTGTCTTCAAGAACGCCGCGAGGACCGGCCGCCCCTGCCTCCTCGGCTACATCGGCAAGTGCTCGGCTCCCTGCGTCGGTCGCGTCACCCCCGAGGAGCACCGCGAACTGGCGGACGACTTCTGCGACTTCATGGCCGGCCGCACCGGTACGTACATCCGCCGCCTGGAGAAGGACATGATGGCGGCGGCCGAGGACATGGAGTACGAGCGGGCGGCCCGGCTCCGTGACGACGCCGAGGCGCTCAAGCGGGCGATGGAGAAGAGCGCGGTCGTGCTCGCCGACGCCACCGACGCCGACCTCATCGCGGTCGCCGAGGACGAGCTGGAGGCCGCTGTCCAGATCTTCCACGTCCGGGGCGGCCGGGTGCGCGGACAGCGCGGCTGGGTCACCGACAAGGTGGAGAACGTCGACACCTCGGGCCTGGTCGAGCACGCGCTCCAGCAGCTGTACGGCGAGGAGGCCGGGGACTCCGTGCCCAAGGAGGTCCTCGTTCCGGCGCTGCCCGAGGACCCGGACGCGGTCTCCCAGTGGCTGGCCGGCCGCCGGGGCTCCCAGGTCAGCCTGCGCATCCCGCAGCGCGGCGACAAGAAGGACCTGATGGCCACGGTCCAGCGCAACGCCCAGCAGGCCCTGGGGCTGCACAAGACCAAGCGCGCCTCGGACCTGACCACCCGCTCCCGGGCCCTGGAGGAGATCGCCGAGGCGCTCGGCCTGGACACGGCTCCGCTGCGCATCGAGTGCTTCGACATCTCCCACCTTCAGGGCGACGACGTGGTGGCGTCGATGGTGGTCTTCGAGGACGGGCTGGCCCGCAAGGGGGAGTACCGCCGCTTCCAGATCAAGACCTTCGAGGGCCAGGACGACGTCCGCTCCATGCACGAGGTGATCGGCCGGCGCTTCCGGCGCTACCTCCACGAGAAGGAGCGCACGGGGGAGTGGGAGGAGACCCCGGCGGAGTCCGGCCCCGTCCCGTCGGCCCCAGCACCCACCGGCCCCGCGCCCACCGGCCCCGCACCCACCGGGCCCGTCCCGGCGGCCGCCGTACCCGCAGGCACCGCCCCGGACGCCGCCGCCCCGGACGCCGCCGCTTCGGACGCCGCCGCCGAGCGCCGGGAGGACGACGGGCGGCCCAAGCGCTTCGCCTATCCGCCGCAGCTCCTCGTGGTCGACGGCGGGCAGCCCCAGGTCGCCGCGGCCAAGCGGGCACTGGACGAGCTGGGGATCGACGACATCGCCGTCTGCGGCCTCGCCAAGCGCCTCGAAGAGGTCTGGCTGCCCGATGACGACGACCCGGTGGTGCTGCCCCGCTCCAGCGAGGGCCTCTATCTCCTTCAGCGCATCCGTGACGAGGCGCACCGATTCGCCATCACCTACCAGCGCGCCAAACGGGCCAAGCGCATCCGCTCCAGTCCGCTGGACGACGTGGCCGGTCTCGGCGAGACCCGCAAGCAGGCCCTGATCAAGCATTTCGGCTCCGTGAAGAAGCTGCGGCAGGCGACAATCGACGAGATCTGCGAGGTTCCGGGGATAGGCCGCAGGACGGCGGAATCAGTGGCTGTCGCCCTCGCCTCGACCACCCCGGCCACGCCCGCCGTGAACACGGCCACAGGAGAGATCATTGAAGAGGACGACGGGGGCAGCACGACATGACTGAGCGCGAACACGAACAAGGGCACGACCGCACAGACCGAGCAGACGGAGCAGCACACGTGAGTACGGGCACCCCGAACGAGACGGGCGACAGCGCGGTGGCCATCCCCGAGCTGGTGATCATCTCCGGTATGTCGGGCGCCGGACGCAGCACCGCGGCCAAGTGTCTGGAGGACCTCGGCTGGTTCGTCGTGGACAACCTGCCACCGGCCCTGATCCCCACCATGGTGGAGCTCGGCGCCCGGTCCCAGGGCAACGTGGCCCGGATCGCCGTCGTCGTGGACGTACGCGGCCGCCGCTTCTTCGACAACCTGCGGGAGTCCCTCGCCGATCTGGAGGCCAAGGGCGTCACCCGGCGGATCGTCTTCCTCGAATCCTCCGACGACGCGCTGGTCCGCCGCTTCGAGTCCGTCCGCCGCCCGCACCCCCTCCAGGGCGACGGCCGCATCGTCGACGGCATCGCCGCCGAGCGCGATCTGCTGCGCGAGCTGCGCGGCGACGCCGACCTGGTGATCGACACCTCCAGCCTCAACGTCCACGAACTGCGCGCCAAGATGGACGCCCAGTTCGCCGGTGACGAGGAGCCCGAGCTCCGCGCCACGGTGATGTCCTTCGGCTTCAAGTACGGGCTGCCCGTCGACGCGGACCTCGTGGTCGACTGCAGATTCCTGCCCAACCCGCACTGGGTCCCCGAGCTGCGCCCCTTCACCGGGCTCAACGAGGAGGTCTCGGACTACGTCTTCGACCAGCCGGGCGCCAAGGAGTTCCTCAACCAGTACACGGAACTGCTCCAGCTCATCGCCGCGGGATACCGCCGTGAGGGCAAGCGCTACGTGACCATCGCCGTGGGCTGCACGGGCGGCAAGCACCGCTCGGTGGCCATGTCGGAGAAGCTGGCGGCCCGGCTCGCCACCGAAGGGATCGAGACCGTGCTCGTACACCGGGACATGGGGCGCGAGTGACCAGTCGCAACCTGCGCCTGCGCCGGCTCAGCAGGGCGACCTCGGCGCTGTCCGGCCGCAAGCGCGGCGCACAGCCCAAGGTCGTCGCCCTCGGCGGCGGCATGGGCCTGTCCGCCTCGCTGGCCGCGCTCCGGCGGATCACGGGTGATCTGACCGCCGTGGTCACCGTCGCCGACGACGGCGGCTCCAGCGGCCGGCTCCGGGAGGAGCTGGGCGTACTGCCGCCCGGCGATCTGCGCAAGGCGCTGGCCGCTCTGTGCGGCGACGACGACTGGGGCCAGACCTGGGCCCAGGTCATCCAGCACCGCTTCCAGTCCAAGGGCGATCTGCACGAGCACGCCGTCGGCAATCTCCTGATCGTCGCCCTGTGGGAACAGCTCGGTGACCACGTCCAGGCCCTGGACCTGGTCGGCAAGCTCCTGGGGGCGCACGGCCGGGTGCTCCCGATGTCCGCCGTGCCCCTGGAGCTCCAGGCGCTCGTACGGGGACACGACCCGGAGCGCCCGGACGAGGTGGACACGGTCCGCGGCCAGGCCACCGTGGCGCTCACGCCCGGCGAGGTGCAGTCCGTGCACGTCGTCCCGGCCGACCCGCCGGCCGTCCCGGAAGCGGTCGCCGCGGTGCTGGACGCGGACTGGGTGGTGCTCGGTCCCGGGTCCTGGTTCTCCTCGGTCATTCCGCATCTGCTCGTCCCCGATCTGCTCGACGCACTGATCGAAACGAAGGCCCGCAAGGTCCTCTCGCTGAACCTCGCGCCGCAACCCGGTGAAACAGATGGCTTCTCTCCGCAGCGTCATTTGGAGGTTTTGGGACGACACGCCCCTAAACTCGCCCTGGACGTGGTGCTGGCCGACGAGGCCGCCGTGCCCGACCGCGAGTCCCTCGCCGATGCCGCAAAACGGCTCGGCGCCGCGGTCGAGCTGGCGCCCGTGGCCTCACCCGACGGCGTTCCGATTCATGATCCGGAGCTGTTGGCCGCCGCGTACGACCGTATTTTTCGGATGCATGGAAGGATCGGCCCATGGCGATGACGCCAGCGGTGAAGGACGAAATCTCTCGGCTTCCCGTGACCCGGACCTGCTGCAGGAAGGCAGAGGTCTCGGCGATTCTTCGGTTCGCGGGTGGACTGCACCTGGTGAGCGGCCGGATTGTGATCGAGGCGGAGCTGGACACCGCGATGGCGGCGCGCCGGCTGAAGCGCGACATCCTCGAGATCTTCGGGCACAGCTCGGAACTGATCGTGATGGCACCCGGCGGGCTGCGGCGCGGTTCGCGCTACGTCGTGCGGGTGGTGGCGGGCGGCGACCAGCTGGCCCGTCAGACGGGGCTGGTGGACGGCCGCGGCCGTCCCATCCGCGGACTCCCTCCGCAGGTGGTATCGGGGGCCACCTGCGATGCCGAGGCGGCCTGGCGCGGGGCCTTCCTGGCACACGGGTCGCTCACCGAGCCGGGGCGCTCCTCCTCGCTGGAGGTGACCTGCCCCGGGCCCGAGGCGGCACTCGCGCTGGTCGGCGCCGCCCGCAGGCTCTCCATCCCGGCCAAGGCCCGCGAGGTGCGCGGCGTGGACCGGGTCGTCGTCCGTGACGGCGACGCGATCGGCGCCCTGCTCACCCGGCTCGGCGCCCATGAGTCGGTGCTGGCCTGGGAGGAGCGCCGGATGCGGCGCGAGGTCCGCGCCACCGCCAACCGGCTCGCCAACTTCGACGACGCGAACCTGCGCCGTTCGGCCAGGGCCGCGGTTGCCGCCGGCGCCCGCGTGGGGCGCGCACTGGAGATCCTCGGCGAGGAGGTGCCCGAGCACCTCGCGGCGGCCGGACGGCTGCGCATGGAGCACAAGCAGGCCTCCCTGGAGGAGCTGGGCGCCCTCGCCGACCCGCCGCTGACCAAGGACGCGGTGGCGGGCCGTATCCGTCGTCTCCTGGCGATGGCCGACAAGCGGGCCCAGGACCTGGGGATCCCGAGCACGGAATCCACCCTCAGCGAAGAGCTGGCCGACGGCCTGGTCGGCTGACCCACACCCCTCGTCGGCCGGCCGGAGCAGGAACGCGCCACGTTCCCGGGGGCGTTGACACTGCGTAATCGTCGCAGCGGGCGGGGCAGGGCAACCGGAGGCCCGTACTCCTACTGGGGAGTACGGGCCTCCGCCGTTCTTCCGGCCCCGCTCGATGTCACTCCGAGGGCCTCGGAGGGGTAGGGTCGTAGGCGGTCGGGGACATCCCATACAACTCGCCGGCGTCGAAAACCGGCGTACCTAACGAGGAGATCGGTTCGTGACGATCCGCGTAGGCATCAACGGCTTTGGCCGCATCGGTCGTAACTACTTCCGCGCGCTGCTGGAGCAGGGTGCGGACATCGAGATCGTGGCTGTCAACGACCTGGGTGACACTGCGACCACGGCTCACCTGCTGAAGTACGACACCATTCTGGGTCGTCTCAAGGCCGAGGTCAGCCACACCGCCGACACCATCACCGTCGACGGTCACACCATCAAGGTGCTCTCCGAGCGCAACCCGGCGGACATCCCCTGGGGTGAGCTGGGCGTCGACATCGTCATCGAGTCGACCGGCATCTTCACCAAGAAGGCCGACGCCGCCAAGCACATCGCGGGCGGCGCCAAGAAGGTCCTCATCTCGGCTCCGGCCAAGGAAGAGGACATCACCATCGTGATGGGCGTCAACCAGGACAAGTACGACGCCGCCAACCACCACGTCATCTCCAACGCCTCCTGCACCACCAACTGTGTGGCGCCGATGGCCAAGGTTCTCGACGAGAACTTCGGCATCGTCAAGGGCCTGATGACGACGGTCCACGCGTACACGAACGACCAGCGGATCCTGGACTTCCCGCACTCCGACCTGCGCCGCGCCCGCGCCGCCGCGGAGAACATCATTCCGACCACGACGGGTGCCGCCAAGGCCACCGCCCTGGTTCTTCCGCAGCTCAAGGGCAAGCTCGACGGCATCGCGATGCGCGTCCCGGTCCCGACCGGTTCCGCCACCGACCTCGTCGTGACCCTGCAGCGCGAGGTCACCAAGGACGAGGTCAACGCCGCGTTCAAGAAGGCCTCCGACGACGGCGACCTCAAGGGCTTCCTGACGTACACCGAGGACCCGATCGTGTCCTCGGACATCGTCGGCGACCCGTCGTCCTGCACCTTCGACTCCTCCCTGACCATGGTCCAGGAGGGCAACACGGTGAAGATCCTCGGCTGGTACGACAACGAGTGGGGCTACTCCAACCGCCTCGTCGACCTGACCGTCTTCGTCGGCGGCCAGCTCTGATCCTCGGATCGGCAGGCACCTCGATGTGAGCACGGGGCTCGAACAGCGCAACGCAGCGCCGTTCGAGCCCCGTTGCATGCTCCCTCGTCCTTCCAAGGAGTCCAGAAGATGAAGACGATCGACGAACTTCTCGCCGAAGGGGTCACCGGCAAGCGCGTATTCGTCCGCGCCGACCTCAACGTGCCGCTCAGCGGCACCACCATCACCGACGACGGTCGCATCCGCGCCGTCCAGCCGACCGTGGAGAAGCTGGCCGCGGCCGGCGCCCGGGTCGTCGTCGCCTCGCACCTGGGCCGCCCCAAGGGCGCCCCGGACCCGGCGTTCTCGCTGGCCCCCGCGGCCACCCGGCTCGGTGAACTGCTCGGGACCGACGTGGCCTTCGCGACCGACACGGTCGGCGAGTCCGCCCGCGCCACGGTCGCCGCGCTCACCGACGGCAAGGTCGCCGTCATCGAGAACCTCCGCTTCAACCCCGGCGAGACGTCGAAGGACGACGCCGAGCGCGGCGCGTTCGCCGACCAGCTCGCCGAGCTCGCCGACGTGTACGTGGGCGACGGCTTCGGCGCCGTGCACCGCAAGCACGCCTCCGTCTTCGACCTCCCGGCCCGGCTGCCGCACGCCGCCGGCGACCTGATCGCCACCGAGGTCGGCGTCCTGAAGAAGCTGACCGAGGACGTGCAGCGCCCGTACGCCGTGGTCCTCGGCGGCGCCAAGGTCTCCGACAAGCTGGGCGTCATCGACCACCTCCTGGAGCGGGCCGACCGCATCCTCATCGGCGGCGGCATGGCGTACACCTTCCTCAAGGCCCAGGGTCACGAGGTCGGCAGCTCGCTGCTCCAGGAGGACCAGATCCCGGTGGTGCTCGAGTACCTCAAGCGCGCCGAGGAGAAGGGCGTGGAGTTCGTGCTCCCCGTCGACGTCGTGGTCGCCCCGGCGTTCCCCGACCTCAAGTCCAAGGCACCGGCCCACCCCGCCACCGTCGCCGCCGACGCCATGCCGGCCGGCCAGATGGGGCTCGACAACGGTCCGGAGACCAACAAGCTCTACGCATCGAAGCTCGCCGACGCGGCCACCGTCTTCTGGAACGGCCCCATGGGCGTCTTCGAGCACCCCGATTTCGCCGAGGGCACCCGGGCCGTCGCCCAGGCCCTCGTCGACTCCTCGGGCTTCAGCGTGGTCGGCGGTGGCGACTCCGCCGCGGCCGTCCGCATCCTGGGCTTCGACGAGAACGCGTTCGGACACATCTCGACCGGTGGCGGCGCCAGCCTCGAATACCTCGAAGGCAAGACGCTTCCCGGCCTCGCCGCACTGGAGGACTGACCTTTCATGACCACCCGCACCCCGCTGATGGCGGGCAACTGGAAGATGAACCTCAACCACCTCGAGGCCATCGCGCACGTCCAGAAGCTCTCCTTCGCCCTGGCCGACAAGGACTACGACGCCGTCGAGGTCGCCGTCCTGCCGCCCTTCACCGACCTGCGCTCCGTGCAGACGCTGGTCGACGGCGACAAGCTGAAGATCAAGTACGGCGCCCAGGACATCTCGGCGCACGACTCCGGCGCGTACACCGGTGAGATCTCCGGCCCGATGCTCGCCAAGCTGAAGTGCACCTACGTCGCCGTCGGACACAGCGAGCGCCGCCAGTACCACGCCGAGAACGACGAGGTCTGCAACGCGAAGGTGAAGGCCGCGTACAAGCACGGCCTGACCCCGATCCTGTGCGTCGGCGAGGGACTGGACATCCGCAAGGCCGGTGACCAGGTCTCCTACACGCTCGCCCAGCTGGACGGCGCCCTCAAGGACGTCCCCGCCGAGCAGGCCGAGTCCATCGTGATCGCCTACGAGCCGGTCTGGGCCATCGGCACCGGCGAGGTCGCCACCCCCGAGGACGCGCAGGAGGTCTGCGGTGCGATCCGCGGCCGCCTCGCCGAGCTGTACTCCCAGGAGCTGGCCGACGCGGTCCGCATCCAGTACGGCGGCTCGGTCAAGTCGGGCAATGTCGCCGCGATCATGGCGCAGCCCGATGTGGACGGCGCACTGATCGGTGGCGCCGCTCTGGACGCCGACGAGTTCGTCAAGATCGTCCGCTTCCGCGACCAGTGAGTATGCGGTAGCGCGGATCCGTCGTACCCTTGCGGGGGCCGAGGAGGGCAGCCTCCCGGCCCCCGTTGTTCGCACATGCAGTCAGGATTTCCGGAAAGTAGGGACCAGCCGTGATTTTGGGGTTCGAGATCGCCCTGATCGTCTTCAGCCTGCTGCTGATGCTGCTGGTGCTGATGCACAAGGGAAAGGGCGGCGGCCTCTCCGACATGTTCGGTGGCGGTATGCAGTCGTCCGTCGGCGGGTCCTCGGTTGCCGAGCGGAACCTCGACCGGATCACCGTGGTGGTCGGTCTGGGCTGGTTCGCGTGCATCGTGGTGCTTGGTCTGCTCATCAAGCTGGACAACTGACCCGTCGTACGCGATTCCTGTGAGGGTGTAACTCCTTTCACTGGACGCGCGTTGGGCCTTACGTAGACTGGGGCATCTTCGAGCACCATCACGCAGGGAGTTACGACCGTGGCAAGTGGCAACGCGATCCGGGGAAGCCGGGTCGGAGCGGGGCCGATGGGGGAGGCCGAGCGCGGCGAGTCCGCGCCACGCGCCCGCATCTCCTTCTGGTGCTCGAACGGGCACGAGACGCAGCCGAGCTTCGCCCATGACGCGCAGGTACCGGACACCTGGGACTGCCCACGCTGCGGTTTCCCGGCCGGTCAGGACCGCGACAGCCCGCCGGACCCGCCGCGCACCGAGCCGTACAAGACGCATCTCGCGTACGTGCGCGAGCGGCGCAGCGACGCTGACGGTGAGGCCATCCTCGCGGAAGCCCTCGCGAAACTCCGCGGCGAGATCTAGCAGCTGTCCCGTAATCCCCGGCGGGCGCACGACGGATCACGGGACAGCCCTCAGGAACAGTTCACCGGCCGGACACCCAAAGGGTGCCCGGCCGGAATGCTTCTGCCGTGCCGCAGTCCTTCGCTGTCCCGTCCGCCGCCCTGATCAATTAAGTTGGAGGGGCAGCGGGGAACTGCGGTTACGAGAAGAAGTGGGCTGATGTCCGGGATGAACGCACAAAGTCGAACCAGGCTCAACCAGACGCCGGAATGGACCGCGCTGGGAAAGCACCGTGAGCAGCTCGGGGCGACCCATCTGCGGGAGCTCTTCGCGGATGATCCGGAACGCGGCACCGGGTACACCCTGCGCGTCGGCGACCTGTACGTCGACTACTCCAAGCAACTGGTCACCGACGAGACGCTCCGACTGCTCCGTGAGCTCGCCGAGGCCACGGGCGTCGCAGCGCTGCGGGACGCGATGTTCCGCGGCGACAGGATCAACACCACCGAGGACCGCGCCGTACTGCACACCGCGCTGCGCGCCCCGCGCGACGCCGTGATCGAGGTAGACGGCGAGAACGTGGTGCCCGCGGTACACGCCGTGCTCGACAAGATGGCGGCCTTCTCCGAGCGCGTCAGGTCCGGCGAATGGACCGGCCACACCGGCAAGCCGATCAAAAACGTCGTCAACATCGGCATCGGCGGCTCCGACCTCGGCCCCGCCATGGCGTACGAGGCGCTGCGCTCCTTCACGGACCGCTCGATCACCGTCCGCTTCGTTTCCAACGTCGACGGCGCCGACCTGCACGAGGCCGTGCACGACCTCGACCCGGCCGAGACGCTGTTCGTCATCGCGTCGAAGACGTTCACCACGATCGAGACGATCACCAACGCCACCTCCGCCCGCGACTGGCTGCTCACCGGACTGCGTGCCGGTCAGGACGCGGTCGCCAAGCACTTCGTGGCGCTGTCGACCAACGCCGAGAAGGTCGCGGACTTCGGCATCGACACCGCCAACATGTTCGAGTTCTGGGACTGGGTCGGCGGCCGCTACTCGTACGACTCCGCCATCGGCCTCTCGCTGATGATCGCCATCGGCCCGGACCGGTTCCGCGAGATGCTCGACGGCTTCCACCTCGTCGACGAGCACTTCCGCACCGCCCCGGCCGAGGAGAACGCCCCGCTGCTGCTGGGCCTGCTCGGCGTCTGGTACGGCGCGTTCTTCGACGCGCAGTCGCACGCCGTGCTGCCCTACAGCCACTACCTGTCCAAGTTCACCGCTTACCTCCAGCAGCTGGACATGGAGTCCAACGGCAAGTCCGTGGACCGGGACGGCAACCCGGTGGACTGGCAGACCGGCCCGGTCGTCTGGGGTACCCCCGGCACCAACGGCCAGCACGCCTACTACCAGCTGATCCACCAGGGCACGAAGGTCATCCCGGCCGACTTCATCGGCTTCTCCGAGCCGGTCAGCGGTCTGCTGCCCGGCCTGATCGCCCAGCACGATCTGCTGATGGCCAACTTCTTCGCGCAGACCCAGGCGCTGGCCTTCGGCAAGACGCCGGACGAGGTGCGCGCCGAAGGCGTCGCCGAGGAGCTGGTGCCGCACAAGACGTTCCGGGGCAACCACCCCACGACGACGATCCTCGCCAACCGGCTCACCCCGTCGGTGCTCGGCCAGCTGATCGCGCTCTACGAGCACAAGGTCTTCGTCCAGGGCGCCGTCTGGAACATCGACTCCTTCGACCAGTGGGGCGTCGAACTCGGCAAGGTCCTCGCCAAGAAGATCGAGCCGGTGCTCACCGAGGGCAAGGGCGCCGAGCAGCTGGACAGCTCGACCGCCGCGCTCGTCGCCGCGTACCGCGAGCGCAGGGGGCGCTGAACCGGATGCCCAGGGGGGAGGGGACGGTACGGCTCCGGCCGCCGGCCAACACGCTGGACCGGCGCGCCGTCGGCTGGTGGCGGACCCGGTGGCTGCTGCTGACGGCCGGGCCCGTGGTCGTCCTGGCCGTGCTGGGCGCGTTCCTCGCGTCCGCCCGGTTCTGGCTGCTGCTGCCCGCCGCGGTGCTCGCGGCCCTCGGCATCTGCTGTGCCGTCCTCGTTCCCCTCTGGTGGTTCCGCACCCATCGCTGGGAGGTCACCGACGAGGCGGTGTACGTCCGCACGGGGCTGCTGTGGCAGGAGTGGCGGATCGCGCCGATGTCCCGGATCCAGACCGTGGACACCGTGCGCGGCCCCCTCGAACAGCTCTTCCGGCTCGCCACGGTCACCGTCACCACCGCGTCCGCCAAGGGCGCGGTCCGCATCGAGGGCCTCGACCACGAGCTGGCCGCCGAGCTCGCCGAGCGGCTGACCAGGATCACCCAGGACACCCCGGGGGACGCCACATGAGCACCGCCGCCCCACCCGGGGACTGGCGGTCGCTCGACCGGCGCACGGTCTGGCTCACCGCCCTGGTCACCGCCGGGGTGGCGGCGGGCGCCGCCGTACCGACCACGCTCGGGCTCTCCGGCCGCCTGGGGTTCGGCCCCGCCGTCGCCTGGGTGCTGACGGGCGCCGCCCTCCTGATCGCCTCGGCCGCCGGTGCCGACTACGTACGGTGGCGCCGCACCCGCTACCGCGTCGGCGCCGACCGCGTCGACCTCCACACCGGCCTGCTGCTCGTCAAGAAACGCTCCCTGGCCCGCGAGCGCATCCGCAGCGTCGACCTCACCGCCCACCTCCTCCAGCGCGTCCTCGGCGTCGTCACGGTCCGCATCGGCACCGGCGAGCACACCGGCGGCGAATCCACCCTGGAGCTCGACCCGGTCCTGCGCGCCGAGGGCGAACGGCTGCGTCGCGCCCTCCTGGAGCGGGCCCCCACCACCACGTCAGGCAGCCACCGCGAGGGTGATCTGGTCACCCTCGACCCGCGCTGGATCCGCTACGCACCGGTCTCCTTCGTCGCACCCGCCCTCGGCGGCGCGGCGGCCGGAGCCGTGCTCCAGGTCAGCGACTGGTTCGGCGCGCAGGGCCGGGTGATCGAATGGGTCGGCGACCGCTACCGGGAGAGCTCGCTGCTCTCGGTGGTCGTGCTCCTCGTCGTCGCCGCGGTACTCGCCGGGGTCGTCGGCGCACTCGGCCTCTGGGTCGAGATGTGGTGGAACTACCGCCTCGAACGCGAACCCGGCGGCACCCTGCGCATCCGGCGCGGGCTGCTCACCTCCCGGTCCGTCTCCATCGAGGAGCGCCGGCTGCGCGGTGTCGACCTCGTCGAGCCGCTCGGCGTCCGGCTGCTGGGTGCCGCCCGGGTCGACGCCATCACCACCGGGCTGGCCAAGGACGACGAGGAACGGCACGGCGACCACAACAACCTGCTGCCCGCAGCGCCCCGGCCGGTCGCCGACGCCGTCGCCGCCGCCGTGCTGCGCGAGACCACCTCCCCGACCGGCGCCGCACTGACCGGGCACCCCACCGCGGCCCGCGGCCGGCGGCTGCGCCGGGCACTGGCGGCCGTGCTCGCGCCGGTACTCGTCCTCGTCGTGCTCGGCGCCCTGCTGACACCCGTCCTGCTCTGGATCGCGCTCGGCTGCGCGGTCGTGGGACTGCCCGCCGGGGTGCTGCTGGCCCGGGAGGCCTACCGGGGTCTGGGACACGCCCTCAGCGGCGGGTACCTGGTGACCCGCTCGGGCGCGCTGCGCCGCTCCACCGCCGCGCTGGAACGCGCCGGGGTGATCGGCTGGACGGTGCGCCGCTCCTACTTCCAGCGGCGGGCAGGGCTGCTGAGCATCACCGCCACGACGGCCGCCGGAGCGGGCGCGTACACGGTGTACGACACCGGCGGGACCGAGGGCCTGGAGTTCGCCGCCGACGCCGTCCCGGGGCTGCTGGAACCCTTTCTGGAGCGGGTCCCGGCGGGGGAGTGAGCCCGGCGCGCGAACGACTGCCCCGCATGCCGCGGGCCCGGCCGCTCCGAGGAGCGAACCGGGCCCGTGGTCAGCGCCGCTGACGTCCGCTCAGGCGGAGGCCGGCGGATACAGGGCGCGCGGCAGCTGCGAGGCCGCCGCCGCGTCCAGCAGCCACAGCGTGCGGCCGCGTCCGTACGCACCCGCCGCCGGGGCCTGGATCTCCCCGGCACCCGACAGGGCGATGGCCGCGGCCTCCGCCTTGTCCTCGCCCGCCGCGAGCAGCCACACCTCACGGGCCGCCCGGATGGCGGGCAGCGTCAGCGAGACGCGGACGGGCGGCGGCTTGGGCGCCCCGTGCACACCGACGACGGTGCGCTCGGTCTCCCGTACCGCGGGCAGCTCCGGAAAGAGCGAGGCGACATGCGTGTCCGGGCCGACGCCCAGCATCAGCACATCGAACACCGGCACCGGACCGTGGTCCTCCGGACCGGCCGCGGCGGCCAGTTCGGCGGCGTACGCGGCGGCCGCCGCATCGACGTCACCGCCGTGCGGACCGTCCGAAGCGGGCATCGCGTGCACCCGGGACGGGTCCAGCGGCACCGAGTCCAGCAGGACCTCGCGGGCCTGCGTGACATTGCGCTCCGGATCGCCCTCCGGCAGGAACCGCTCGTCGCCCCACCACAGGTCGAGCCGCGACCAGTCGACCGCGTCCCGGGCCGGCGACCCGGCGAGCGCGGCCAGCAGGCCGTTGCCGTTGCGCCCGCCGGTCAGCACCAGCGAGGCGTGACCGCGTGCGGCCTGGGCGTCCACGACCTTCGTGATCAGCCGGGCCGCCGCGGCCTGCGCCATCAGCTCCTTGTCGCGGTGCACGACGAGCTGGGGGACGACGGTCACTTGGCCGCCGCCTTCTTCGCGGGCGCGGCCGTCTTCTTGGCGGCCGGAGCGCTCTGGGCCGAGGACGAGGCCTTGGCCTTCGCCGTCTCCCCGAGCCGCTCCACCCCGAACTTCACCGTGGACTCGTAGATGTTGTCCGGGTCAAGACGCCGCAGCTCCTCCGCGAGGAGTTCCGCCGTCTCGCGGCGCTTGAGCGCCACCGCACGGTCCGGCTGGCCCACCATGCAGAGCGTGGCGAGCGAGCCGTCGGCCCGGTCCAGGACGATGTCGCCGTTCTTCGTCGTCATCCGGACCGCCGTCAGACCGGGGCCACCGGACGTGGTGCGCTCCACCGGCACCCGGAGCCGGTCCGCCAGCCACATGGCCAGCAGTTCACAGCTCGGGTTGTCGGACTCGCCCTCGACCGTGGCGGAGATGACCTCCGCCGGCTGCTGGTCGAGCGCCGCGGCCAGCATCGAGCGCCAGGGCGTGATGCGGGTCCAGGCCAGGTCCGTGTCTCCGGGCTGATACGTCGTCGCACGCACCGCCAGCTCGTCGATCGGTTGCTCGGCCGAGTAGGTGTCGGTGATACGGCGCTGGGCGAGGGCGCCCAGCGCGTCCTTCGCCGGGTCCGCGGGGGCGTCCTGGGGCCACCACAGCACCACCGGGGCGTCCGGCAGCAGCAGCGGCAGGACGACCGACTGGGCGTGGTTGGCCAGTTCGCCGTGCAGACGCAGCACGACGGTCTCACCGGAGCCCGAGTCGGAACCGACCCGGACCTCGGCGTCGAGCCGCGCGTCCCGGCGGGCGCGCGGCGAACGGCTGACCCGCTTGATCACGGCGATGATCCGCGAGGGGTGCTCCCGCGAGGAGTCGCTCGCCGCCTTCAGCGCGTCGTAGGCGTTCTCCTCGTCGGTGACGATGACGAGGGTGAGCACCATCCCGATGGCCGGGGCGCCGACCGCGCGGCGGGCCGACACCAGTGCCTGGTTGATCTTGCTGGATGTGGTTTCCGTGAGATCGATCTTCATGGCCGACGCCAGCTCCGTCCGTCTCGTGCGAGCATGTCGTCCGCCTCGGACGGGCCCCAGGTACCGGCCGGGTACTGCGCCGGCTTGCCGTGCTTGTCCCAGTACTGCTCGATCGGGTCCAGGATGTTCCAGGAGAGCTCGACCTCCTGGTGGCGCGGGAAGAGGTTGGCGTCGCCGAGCAGGACATCGAGGATGAGCCGCTCGTACGCCTCCGGGCTGGACTCGGTGAAGGACTCGCCGTAGGCGAAGTCCATCGTGACGTCCCGGACCTCCATCGAGGTGCCGGGCACCTTGGAGCCGAACCGCACCGTCACGCCCTCGTCCGGCTGGACCCGGATGACCAGGGCGTTGCCGCCGAGCTCCTCCGTCGCGCCGGACTCGAAGGGCAGGTACGGGGCGCGCTTGAAGACGACCGCGATCTCCGTGACCCGGCGGCCGAGCCGCTTTCCGGTACGGAGGTAGAACGGCACGCCCGCCCAGCGGCGGTTGTTGATCGTCAGCTTGACCGCGGCGAAGGTGTCGGTCTTCGACTTGGGGTCGATTCCCTCTTCCTCCAGGTAGCCGGGCACCTCCTGGCCGCCCTGCCACGCGTGCGTGTACTGGCCGCGCACCGTGTGCTTGCCCAGGTCCTCCGGCAGCTCCACGGCCGTGAGCACCTTGAGCTTCTCGGCGACCAGGGCCTTGGGGTGGAAGGAGCCCGGCTCCTCCATCGCCGTCAGGGCCAGCAACTGGAGCAGGTGGTTCTGGATCACGTCACGGGCCGCGCCGATGCCGTCGTAGTAGCCGGCCCGGCCGCCGATGCCGATGTCCTCGGCCATCGTGATCTGGACGTGGTCGACGTACGACCTGTTCCAGATCGGCTCCCACATCGTGTTGGCGAAGCGCAGCGCCAGGATGTTCTGGACCGTCTCCTTGCCGAGGTAGTGGTCGATCCGGAAGACCTCGTTCGGCGGGAAGACGTCGTGCACGAGCTGGTTGAGCTCCTGCGCGCTCTTCAGGTCGTGGCCGAAGGGCTTCTCGATGACGGCCCGGCGCCAGGAACCCTCGCTCTGGTCCGCCAGCCCGTGCTTCTTGAGCTGCTGGACGACCTTGGGGAAGAACTTCGGCGGCACGGACAGGTAGAAGGCGAAGTTGCCGCCCGTCCCCTGTGCCTTGTCGAGCTCCTCGATCGTGGCCCTGAGGGTCTCGAAGGCGACGTCGTCGTCGAAGTTGCCCTGCACGAAGCGCATGCCCTGGCTGAGCTGCTGCCAGACCTCTTCGCGGAAGGGTGTGCGGGAATGCTCCTTGACTGCGTCGTGGACGACCTGGGCGAAGTCTTCGTCCTCCCAGTCGCGGCGCGCGAAACCGATGAGCGAGAAGCCCGGCGGCAGCAGGCCGCGATTGGCCAGGTCGTAGATGGCGGGCATCAGCTTTTTACGGGACAAATCGCCCGTGACGCCAAAGATGACCAGGCCCGACGGCCCCGCGATACGCGGGAGCCGTCGGTCCTGGGCGTCACGGAGCGGGTTGGCTCCGGGAACACCAGACAAAGTGGTCAGCCCTCCGAAGGGGCGAGGCGCTTGAGCTCTGCCTCGGTCGAGTTGAGCAGGTCGGTCCAGGCGGCCTCGAACTTCTCGACGCCCTCGTCCTCCAGAAGCTGGACGACGTCGTCGTAGCTGACCCCGAGCTTCTTGATCTCTTCGAGGTCGGCACGGCCCTGGTCGTAGGAACCGGCGACGGTGTTGCCGGTGATCTCGCCGTGGTCGGCCACCGCGTCCAGAGTCGCCTCCGGCATGGTGTTGACCGTGTTCGGCGCGACGAGGTCGTCGACGTAAAGGGTGTCCTTGAGGGACGGGTCCTTCACGCCGGTGGAGGCCCACAGCGGACGCTGCTTGTTGGCGTGCGCCTTGTCCAGGGCGGCCCAGCGCTCACCGGCGAAGACCCCCTCGTACGCCTCGTAGGCCAGGCGCGCGTTGGCCAGGGCGGACTTGCCCTTCGCGGCCTTGGCCTCGTCGCCGCCGATCGCGTCCAGGCGCTTGTCGATCTCGGTGTCCACACGGGACACGAAGAAGGAGGCCACCGAGTGGATCTTGGAGAGGTCCAGGCCCGCGGCCTTGGCCTTCTCCAGGCCCGCCAGGTAGGCGTCCATGACCTCGCGGTAGCGCTCCAGCGAGAAGATCAGCGTGACGTTGACGCTGATGCCCCGGCCGATGGTCTCGGTGATCGCCGGCAGACCCGCCTTGGTCGCCGGGATCTTGATGAGTGTGTTCGGCCGGTCCACCAGCCAGGCGAGCTGCTTGGCCTCGGCGACCGTGGCCAGGGTGTTGTGCGCCAGGCGCGGGTCGACCTCGATGGAGACCCGGCCGTCCTGGCCGTCCGTCGCGTCGAAGACCGGGCGCAGGATGTCGGCGGCGTCACGGACGTCGGCCGTCGTGATCATGCGGATGGCTTCCTCGACGGTCACCTTGCGGGCCGCGAGGTCGGTGAGCTGCTGCTCGTAACCGTCACCCGACGAGATCGCCTTCTGGAAGATCGACGGGTTGGTCGTGACACCCACGACGTGGCTCTGGTCGATCAGCTCGGCGAGGTTGCCCGAGGTGATCCGCTTGCGCGACAGGTCATCCAGCCAGATCGCCACGCCCTCGTCGGAGAGGCGCTTGAGTGCGTCTGTCATGAGAATTGCATCTCCTACTAGTCGTATAACGGCGTCAGCGCGCGGCGGCCGCGAGAGATTCCCGCGCGGCGGCGGCGACGTGCTCGGCGGTGAAGCCGAACTCACGGAAGAGGACCTTGGCGTCGGCCGAGGCACCGAAGTGCTCCAGCGAGACGATCCGGCCGGCGTCCCCGACGTACCGGTACCAGGTCAGGCCGATACCCGCCTCGACGGCGACGCGGGCCTTCACGGAAGACGGCAGGACGCTGTCCTTGTACGCCTGGTCCTGCTCCTCGAACCACTCGACACACGGCATCGACACCACACGGGTCGGAATGCCGGCGGCCTGGAGCTCCTCGCGCGCGTCGACGGCGAGCTGGACCTCGGAGCCCGTACCGATCAGCAGCACCTGGGGCGCTGCGCTGTGCCCGTCGGGCGTCTCGGCCTCTCGAAGGACGTACCCGCCCTTGGCGGTGTCCTCGTTCGCCTCGTACGTCGGCACGCCCTGGCGGGTCAGCGCCAGACCGTGCGGGGCGCCCTTGCCGAACACCTTGGTGTAGCGGCGCAGGATCTCGCGCCAGGCGATCGCCGTCTCGTTGGCGTCGGCCGGGCGCACCACGTTCAGGCCCGGGATCGCGCGCAGCGAGGCGATGTGCTCGACGGGCTGGTGGGTCGGACCGTCCTCACCGAGGCCGATCGAGTCGTGCGTCCACACGTACGTCACCGGCAGGTGCATCAGCGCGGACAGCCGCACGGCGTTGCGCATGTAGTCGGAGAACACCAGGAAGGTGCCGCCGTAGATGCGGGTGTTGCCGTGCAGCGCGATGCCGTTCATGGCCGCGGCCATGGCGTGCTCACGGATGCCGAAGTGGATCGTGCGGCCGTACGGGTCGGCCTCCGGCAGCGGGTTGCCCGCCGGGAGGAACGACGACGTCTTGTCGATCGTGGTGTTGTTCGAACCCGCGAGGTCGGCGGAGCCGCCCCACAGCTCGGGCACGACGTCGCCGAGGGCCTGGAGCACCTTGCCGGACGCGGCGCGGGTGGCGACGGCCTTGCCGGGCTCGAAGACGGGGAGCTTGTCCTCCCAGCCCTTGGGCAGCTCGCCCGCGCGGATACGGTCGAAATCGGCGGCGCGCTCCGGGTTGGCCGTGCGCCACGCGGCGAACGTCTTCTCCCACTCGGCCTTTTCCTCGCGGCCGCGGTCCAGCGCCTCACGGGTGTGCGCGATGACCTCGTCGGCGACCTCGAAGGACTTCTCCGGGTCGAAGCCCAGCACCTTCTTGGTCGCGGCGACCTCGTCGTCGCCGAGCGCGGAGCCGTGGGCGGCCTCGGTGTTCTGGGCGTGCGGGGCGGGCCAGGCGATGATCGAACGGGCCGCGATGAACGACGGGCGCCCGGTCTCGGCCTTGGCGGCCAGCAGCGCCTTGTACAGGCCCGCCGGGTCCAGGTCGCCGTCGGGCAGCTGGTCGACGCGCTGGACGTGCCAGCCGTACGCCTCGTAGCGCTTCAGGGTGTCCTCGGAGACCGCGGTCTCCGTGTCGCCCTCGATGGAGATGTGGTTGTCGTCCCACAGCAGGACCAGGTTGCCCAGCTTCTGGTGCCCGGCCAGCGAGGACGCCTCCGCGGAGATGCCCTCCTGGAGGCAGCCGTCACCGGCGACGGCCCACACCATGTGGTCGAAGGGGGAGGTGCCGGGGGCCGCCTCCGGATCGAACAGGCCGCGCTCGTAGCGGGCGGCCATGGCCATGCCCACGGCGTTGGCGACACCCTGGCCCAGCGGGCCGGTGGTCGTCTCGACACCGGTGGTGTGGCCGTACTCCGGGTGGCCCGGGGTCTTCGAGCCCCAGGTACGGAACGCCTTCAGGTCATCGAGCTCCAGGCCGTAGCCGGCCAGGTAGAGCTGGATGTACAGCGTCAGGCTGGTGTGGCCCGCCGAGAGCACGAACCGGTCGCGGCCGGTCCACTCCGCATCGGCGGGGTCGTGCCGCATCACCTTCTGGAAGAGGGTGTACGCGGCGGGAGCCAGGCTCATGGCCGTACCCGGGTGGCCGTTTCCGACCTTCTGTACGGCGTCCGCGGCGAGAACGCGGACAGTGTCCACGGCCCGCTGGTCCAATTCGGTCCACTGGAGGTCTGTGGTGGTCGGCTTGGTGCTCACCCTGAGTCAGGGCTCCTCTCCACTGTTGTAAACCGGTGACTGTGACCGCACCGGGCGTTGTCGAGCCTACCCCCGTCGCCACCCGCTCTTTCCGGGTAATCCCAGGGTGCGGGCGGGCCGCTGAATCCGCCTCCCGTATGAGCGCGGAGGCTCACCGATGCGCCACTCCGATGAGCGCGGCGACCCACTCCTGAGGCACTCCGAGGAGCGCGCCCGGACACTCCTGAGCGTGCCCGCCCGAGCCCCGGGCATTCCGGTCCGTCACCCGGATGAGCGAGAGCCCCGGGGCGCCCGCCGCGGCCGCCCTCCGCGCCACATCAACACGAGCCCACCCCCGCGAAGGGCGGCCTGTCCCCAACGTCTACAGTGGTCTGGTTCGCGCAAGTCTTTACCGGGCCTTCACGCCCGGAGCTTGCTGGGATTTCTCTGTCAGGGGTGTGCGTGACGGCCGTCGAGTCCCGACCCGCAGGGGTCGCCTTGACTCCGGGCCCAGGGGGCCATCGCCCGTTCGGGGCCCGTGTCAAGGCGTTCGTGGCGCTGACCAAGCCTCGGATCATCGAGCTGTTGCTGATCACCACTGTTCCGGTGATGTTCCTGGCCGCTCAGGGTGTACCCGACCTGTGGCTCGTACTCACTACCACCATCGGCGGCTACCTGTCCGCCGGTGGTGCCAATGCGCTGAACATGTACATCGACCGCGACATCGACGCGCTGATGGACCGTACGTCGCAGCGACCGCTGGTCACCGGCATGGTGAGCCCGCGCGAGTGCCTGGCCTTCGGTATCGCCCTCGCGGTGATCTCGACGGTCTGGTTCGGGCTGCTGGTCAACTGGCTGTCGGCCGCGCTGTCACTCGGAGCGCTGCTCTTCTACGTCGTCGTCTACACGATGCTGCTGAAGCGCCGCACCTCGCAGAACATCGTCTGGGGCGGTATCGCGGGCTGCATGCCGGTCCTCATCGGCTGGTCCGCCGTGACGAACTCGATGTCCTGGGCCGCGGTGATCCTCTTCGCCGTCATCTTCTTCTGGACGCCGCCGCACTACTGGCCGCTCTCCATGAAGGTGAAGGACGACTACGCGCGGGTCGGCGTCCCGATGCTCCCCGTGGTTGCGACCAACCGGGTGGTGGCCCGCCAGATCGTTCTCTACAGCTGGGTGATGGTCATCGTCTCCCTGCTGCTGACGCCGCTCGGCTACACCGGCTGGTTCTACACGGCCGTGGCGCTGCTCACCGGTGGCTTCTGGCTCTGGGAGGCGCACGGCCTGCAGAACCGGGCCAAGGCCGGAATGGCCGGCGCCAAGCTCAAGGAGATGCGGCTGTTCCACTGGTCGATCACCTATGTGTCGCTGCTGTTCGTCGCAGTCGCGGTGGACCCCTTCCTGAGGTAGTCCGCCCCCTCGACTCCCGCCGCCGGGCGGGGTGCGTGGCCCACGCCACGTGCCCCGCCCGTCGCCACTTGATCTACCCGTCGGTAGCATCCTGTGCATGGCAGAGACGGCTGAGACCCAGCAGGTGGACAGCAAGCAGGCGGCGCGCGCGGAGCGCAGGGCGGCGCGGCTGGCCAAGCAGATCGGTGCCTTCGCGAAGGCCCACGGCGGCGCCGAGGGGCAGCTCGCCTACATCGGCCGGACGGGCACCCGCATCATCCTCGTCGGTGAGGACGGCGGCTGGGGCGATCTGGTGGCCCCGTCGTACGCGGTCGCCGAGAGCGCCGCGCAGAAGGCCGGGATCACGATGCACGACTCCTTCGACGGCGAGTTCGCCGCCAAGGTGCACACCGGCCCGTACGAGTGGACGCGGATGGCGGGCATCCAGGTCGGCGGCCCCGCCAACAAGGCCTGAGGGCCGGCCGGGCCCGGCCGACGACAGAGCGGCGGAGGCCGGCCGGACAGCCGTCCGTCCGGCCTCCGCCGTCCCGCCGGTGGTGGCGGCGCGCCGCTCCACGGCCGGGCCCGGGAGCCGGAGACAGCACCAGCCGTACCGAAGGAACAGTGAGCCCGGACATGGATCTGCTGACCGCACTGCGCACCCACCGGATCGTCGCCATCGTGCGCGGCGACGACGCGGACGCAGCGCTCGAAACCGTACTCACCCTGGCCGACGAGGGCCTCGCGCTCATCGAGGTCTCCCTCAGCGGCAAGGGCGCACTCGACGTCATCCGCCGGGCCCGGGCCGCCCTCGGCCCCACCGCACCGCTCGGCGCGGGAACGGTCCTGACCGCGGCGGACGCGAGCGCGGTACGGGAGGCGGGAGCCGACTTCGTCGTCACCCCGGCCGTGTGCGAGGGCGTCGGCGAGGCGAAGCGCCTCGGACTGCCCGTGCTGGCCGGAGTGATGACCCCGACCGACATCGTGGCCGCACAGCGGCTCGGCGCCGACGCGTACAAGCTCTTCCCCGCCGCGCAGGCCGGCGGCCCCGGCTATCTGAAGGCGTTGCGCGGGCCGTTCCCGGACGCGCCGTTCGTGCCGGTCGGAGGCGTGGACGCGGACCTGGCCCGCAGCTATCTCGCCGGGGGAGCGGCAGCCGTGGGCGTCGGCTCCCCGCTGATCGGCGACGCGGCCGACGGCGGCAGCCCCGACGCGCTGCGCGCCCGCACCCGCACCTTCCTCGACGCCGTGCGCCTGCCGACGGACGCCGGGTGACGAGCGCCGGCGCACCCACGCCCGCGTCCCCGGCGGACCGGCGGACCGCCCGGCCCCCGGTGACCTGCATCGGCGAGACCATGGCCGCCCTGGTGCCGGAACCTCCCGCCCCGCTGGAGGGTGCGGGACAGCTCGGCGTACGGATCGCGGGCGCCGAGTCGAACGTGGCCATGTACCTCGCCGACCACGGAGTGCCCGCCCGCTGGGTCTCCGCCCTCGGTGACGACCCGTTCGGCCGCCGGATCCGCGGCGAGGTGGCCGCCTGCGGTGTCGATGTCAGCGGGGTGCGCACCGATCCGCACCGTCCGACCGGGCTCCTCGTCAAGGACCCGGGCCCCGACGGCACCCGGGTCCACTACTACCGCCGGGGCTCCGCCGCCTCGGCCCTGGCCCCGGACCTGCTGGACGACGACGCGGTCCGCTCCGCCGGACTCATCCACCTCAGCGGTATCACCCCGGCCCTCTCCGAGAGCTGCCGCGAACTGGTGGCCGCACTGCTGGAGCCGACGGCGGACGAACGTCCATGCCCCGTCAGCTTCGACGTAAACCACCGGCCCGCCCTGTGGACGGACGGCACGGCCGCCGCCGTGCTGCTCGGCTTCGCCCGGCGGGCGGACATCGTCTTCGTCGGACTGGACGAGGCGCAGGCCCTGTGGGGAGAGGGACTGGGGGACGCGGCCGACGTACGCGCACTGCTGCCCGAGCCCGGTGTCCTGGTGGTCAAGGACGGCGGACGGGCCGCCACCGCGTTCGACGGCGCCCGGGTCCACACCGTGCCCGCGCCCCGGGTCGAGGTCGTCGAACCGGTGGGCGCCGGTGACGCGTTCGCCGCCGGGTTCCTCGCCGGGCTGCTGCGCGGCGAGGACACAGTGCGGTCACTCCGGCTGGGGCACCTCACCGCGGGCGCCGCGCTGCGGGTCACCGGCGACCACGGACCGCTGCCGGGCCGGGACCGGGTGGCCGCGCTGCTGGACGTGGCGCCGGGGGAGTGGGCGCCCGGCCCCGGCCGGTAGTGCTGTCGGCGGGGCGGTGGCGGGTGGCTCAGCCCGCAGCTGCGGGCTCCGGCTGCTCGGCCGCCGGGCCGGGCACCACGGGCACGGACACCGGCCGTTCGCGCTGCGACAGCAGGACGCGCACCACGCCGATCCACACCAGGCACGAGCCGAACATGTGCAGCCCGACCAGGATCTCCGGGGTGTCGGTGAAATATTGCACGTACCCGATCACGCCCTGCGCCATCAGGATCAGGAAGAGGTCGCGGGTGCGGTGCAGCGGCCCGACGGGGGCGTCGACGGCCTTCAGGACGAACCAGAGCGCGACGGTCAGAGCCACCACGACCCAGGCCAGGTCCGCGTGCAGCTGCGCGATCGTCTTCCAGTCGATCGGGATGCGGTGGACGTCGCTGGAGTCACCGGCGTGCCGGCCGGCCCCCGTGACCACCGTGCCGACCGCGATCAGCAGTCCGGCCGCCACCACCAGCAGCCAGGTCAGCTGCGAGACCGCCTTGCCGACCAGCGGGCGGGGGGCCGTGTCGCCCTCCCGGGTCCGCTGCCAGGTCACCAGGGCGAGGGTGAGGAGCGCGGTCGAGAGCAGGAAGTGTGCCGCCACCGTGTACGGGTTGAGGCCGACCAGGACGACGATGCCGCCGAGGACGGCGTTGCCCATCACGACCCAGAACTGCGCCCAGCCGAGCCGGGTGACACCGCGCCGCCACGGCTTCGCCGAACGGGCGGCGATGATCGCCCACCCGACCGCCGCGCACAGGACGTACGTCAGCATCCGGTTGCCGAACTCGATGGCGCCGTGGAAGCCCATCGCGCCCGTCGCCGTCAGGCTCTCGTCGGTGCACTTGGGCCAGGTGGGGCAGCCGAGACCGGAACCGGTGAGCCGGACCGCACCGCCGGTGACGACGATGGCGACGGCCATGACAACGGCCGACATCGTCGCGCGGCGCACCGTCCGGGAGGACGGCGTCCAGCGTTCGGCGATGTACTGGAGCGGGTTCCGTACGGCTTGAGCGACTTCGGCTCGGGTCAGCTTGGGCACGCGCACCATCGTAGGCGGCCGCTTGTGCAAGCTTTCACGAGGGGGACGAATCGTGACCCGTCGCGTGTCCGGTACTCACCTGCGCCCCGGACTCACCACCACCCGACGCACTTCCGCCCGGCCGCACTTCTGCCCGGCCGGACTCCCGCCCGGACTCACTCCCAGCGGAAGAACCGGGCCGCCGCACCCAGGCCCAGCACGGCCCAGACGGCGAGGATCGCCAGGTCGCCCCACGGCACCGCCGTACCGTGCTGCAGGACGTCCCGCAGACCGTCGGACAGGGCCGCGATCGGCAGGAGCCCCAGCACCGACTGCACGGCGTCCGGGAACTTCTCCAGCGGCACGATGACCCCGCCGCCCACCAGCAGCAGCAGGAAGACCAGGTTGGCCGCGGCGAGGGTCGCCTCCGCCTTGAGCGTTCCGGCCATCAGCAGCCCCAGCCCGGAGAACGCGGCGGTGCCGAGCACGAGCAGCAGCAGTACGGCGAACGGGTTGCCGTGCGGCGACCAGCCGAGCGCGAACGCGATCACCGTCAGCAGCACCACCTGGAGCACCTCGGTGACGAGCACGGCCAGTGTCTTGGCGGTCATCAGCCCCCAGCGCGGCAGCGGCGAGGCGCCGAGCCGCTTGAGCACCCCGTATCGCCGCTCGAAGCCGGTCGCGATGGCCTGGCCGGTGAAGGCCGTGGACATCACGGCGAGTGCCAGGATGCCGGGTGTCAGGAAGTCGACGGAGTCGCCCGCCCCGGTGTCCACGATGTCGACCGCGCTGAACAGCACCAGCAGCAGCGTCGGGATGACCACGGTCAGCAGCAACTGCTCGCCGTTGCGCAGCAGCATCCGCGTCTCCAGCGCGGTCTGCGCGGCGATCATGCGCGGCAGCGGGGCGGAGCCCGGCCGGGGGGTGTACGTACCGGCGCTCATGCGCGCAGCTCCTTGCCGGTCAGTTCCAGGAAGACGTCCTCCAGGGTGTGGCGCTCGACGGAGATACCGGAGGGCATCACGCCGTTCTGCGCGCACCAGGAGGTGACGGTGGCCAGCAGCTGCGGGTCGACCTGGCCGGTGATGCGGTAGGCACCGGTGGTCAGCTCGGCCGCCTCCGTACCGTCGGGCAGCGCCTTCAGCAGGGAGCCGAGGTCGAGGCCGGGGCGGCCGGTGAAGCGCAGGGTGTTCTCGGCGCCGCCCCGGCAGAGCGTCTCCGGGCTGCCCTGTGCCAGGAGCCGGCCCGCGTCGATGATCGCGACGTCGTCGGCGAGTTCCTCGGCCTCGTCCATGAAGTGGGTGGTGAGCACGACGGACACGCCGTCGGCGCGCAGTTCCCGTACGAGGTCCCAGGTGGAGCGGCGGGCCTGCGGATCGAGGCCCGCGGTCGGTTCGTCCAGGAAGACCAGCTCGGGCCGGCCGACGACGGCCATGGCCAGCGCCAGCCGCTGCTGCTGGCCTCCGGAGAGCCGGCGGTAGGTGGTGCGGCCGCAGCCGCCCAGGCCCAGGCGCTCGATCAGGGCGTCCACGTCCAGCGGGTGGGCGTGCAGTTTCGCCATGTGCCGGAGCATCTCGTCGGCGCGCGCGCCGGAGTAGACGCCGCCGGACTGGAGCATCACACCGATACGGGGACGAAGACGCGCCGCGTCGGAGACGGGGTCGAGACCGAGGACCCGGACCGATCCCTCATCCGGACGGCGGTACCCCTCGCAGGTCTCGATCGTGGTGGTCTTGCCGGCCCCGTTGGGGCCGAGGACAGCGGTCACCGCTCCGGCGGCCATGCGCAGATCGAGGCCGTCCACCGCCGTCCTGTCGCCGTACCGCTTCACCAGGCCACGGACCTGGACAGCCGGGCCGGACGGGGGTGGGGCGGGCTCGCTCTTCATGAGCGGTAAGTCTAGGCAGCCGCCATTCGGAGCCCCCTTCCGGGGCTTGATTAGGTAACCCTAAGTGATCGATTCCACGGTAGATCGTTTCGGACCGTGGTTGTCAGGGCCGGATGAATTACGCAACAATGGCGTTGTGAAATACGTTGGCGAGGCTCCGCAGGAGGAACTCGCGACCGGTGAGCGCTCGACGCGCAACCGGATCGCGCGCTCCGTCCTGGACCACGGCCCGTCCACCGCCGCCGATCTCGCGAAGCGCCTGGGGCTCACCCAGGCCGCCGTCCGCCGACAGCTCGACGCCCTCGTCTCCGACGATGTCGTCGAGGCCCGTGAGCAGCGGGTGTACGGGGCACGGACCCGTGGCCGCCCGGCCAAGGTGTTCGCCCTGACCGACTGCGGCCGGGACGCCTTCGACCAGTCCTACGACGCGCTCGCCGCGGACGCCCTGCGCTGGATCGCCGAGACCGCGGGCGACGAAGCGGTCATGGCGTTCGCCCGTGCCAGGGTCGCCGACCAGTCGGCGGCCTACCGCGAGGCGATCGAGGCCGCGGACCCCGAGACGCGTACGGAGGCGCTGGCCAAGGCCTTGTCCGCCGACGGGTACGCTGCTACGGCGCGCAGCGCGCCGGGCCCGCAGCAGGGTGAGCAGCTGTGCCAGCACCACTGCCCGGTCGCACACGTCGCCGAGCAGTACCCGCAGCTGTGCGAGGCGGAGACGGAGATCTTCTCCAGCCTCCTGGGGACCCATGTACAGCGACTCGCCACCATCGCCCACGGCGACGGGGTGTGTACGACCTACATCCCGCGCAGCGGTCACCCCACCCCACAGACCACTGATTCAGCATCCACCAGCAAGTCCGGGAGGAACCCCGCATGACGCTCCCTACGGAGACTGCCCACCCTGAGCTCGATGGCCTGGGCACGTACGAATTCGGCTGGGCCGACTCCGACGCGGCAGGCGCGGCGGCCAAGCGCGGCCTTTCCGAGGCCGTCGTCCGTGACATCTCGGAGAAGAAGAACGAGCCCGAGTGGATGCTGAAGCTGCGGCTCAAGGGCCTCAAGCTCTTCGGCAAGAAGCCCATGCCGAACTGGGGCTCGGACCTGTCGGGCATCGACTTCGACAACATCAAGTACTTCGTGCGGTCGACGGAGAAGCAGGCGGAGTCCTGGGAGGACCTGCCCGAGGACATCAAGAACACGTACGACAAGCTCGGCATCCCGGAGGCGGAGAAGCAGCGCCTCGTGGCCGGTGTCGCCGCCCAGTACGAGTCCGAGGTCGTCTACCACCAGATCAACGAGGAGCTGGAGGCGCAGGGTGTCATCTTCATGGACACCGACACCGCGCTGAAGGAGCACCCGGAGCTCTTCAAGGAGTACTTCGGCACCGTCATCCCGGTCGGCGACAACAAGTTCGCCTCGCTGAACTCGGCCGTGTGGTCCGGTGGCTCGTTCATCTACGTGCCGAAGGGCGTGCACGTCGAGATCCCGCTCCAGGCCTACTTCCGCATCAACACGGAGAACATGGGCCAGTTCGAGCGGACGCTGATCATCGTCGACGAGGACGCCTACGTCCACTACGTCGAGGGCTGCACCGCCCCGATCTACTCCTCGGACTCGCTGCACTCGGCGGTCGTCGAGATCATCGTGAAGAAGGGCGGCCGCTGCCGCTACACGACGATCCAGAACTGGTCGAACAACGTCTACAACCTGGTCACCAAGCGCGCCGTCGCCTACGAGGGCGCGACGATGGAGTGGGTCGACGGCAACATCGGCTCCAAGGTCACCATGAAGTACCCGGCCATCTACCTGATGGGCGAGCACGCCAAGGGCGAGACCCTGTCCATCGCCTTCGCGGGCGAGGGCCAGCACCAGGACGCCGGCGCCAAGATGGTCCACATGGCTCCGAACACCTCGTCCAACATCGTCTCCAAGTCGGTGGCACGAGGCGGTGGCCGCACCTCCTACCGCGGTCTGATCGAGATCGGCGAGGGCGCACCGGGCGCGAAGTCCAACGTGCTCTGCGACGCGCTGCTCGTCGACACGATCTCGCGCTCCGACACCTACCCGTACGTCGACGTCCGTGAGGACGACGTGTCGATGGGTCACGAGGCGACCGTCTCCAAGGTCTCCGAGGACCAGCTCTTCTACCTGATGAGCCGCGGTATGACCGAGTTCGAGGCGATGGCGATGATCGTGCGCGGCTTCGTCGAGCCGATCGCGAAGGAGCTCCCGATGGAGTACGCCCTCGAGCTCAACCGGCTGATCGAGCTGCAGATGGAGGGATCCGTCGGCTAGTACGCCGGCGTTCCCATCCCCTGACATCTGTCCGACTGAGAAAGAGAGCACTACGACAGCCATGGCTGAGGCTCAGATTATTCCGGCGGGATCCACGACCACCGGGTCCATCGCGGTGGCCGCGGAGTCGACCGTCGCCACGCGCATGAGCGCGCCCCCGTCCTTCGACGTCGCGGACTTCCCGGTCCCGCACGGCCGCGAGGAGGAGTGGCGGTTCACGCCGCTGGAGCGACTGCGCGGACTGCACGACGGCACGGCCGTCGCCACCGGCAGCGGTGTGAAGGTCGCGATCGACGCCCCCGCGGGCGTCACGGTCGAGACCGTCGGCCGCGACGACGCCCGCCTGGGCAAGGCCGGTACGCCGGTCGACCGGGTCGCCGCGCAGGCCTACTCGTCCTTCGAGCAGGCGTCCGTCGTCTCGGTCGACAAGGAAGCCGTGCTCTCCGAGCCGATCCGGATCACGGTGCACGGCGAGGGCGGGGTGGCCTACGGCCACCAGGTCATCGAGCTGGGCGCCTTCGCCGAGGCCGTCGTCGTCATCGACCACACCGGTGACGCGGTGCTCGCCGCCAACGTCGACTACGTCCTGGGCGACGGTTCGAAGCTGACCGTCGTCTCCGTCCAGGACTGGGACGAGAGCGCCGTCCACGTCGGCCAGCACAACGCGCTGGTCGGCCGGGACGCCTCGTTCAAGTCCATCGTCGTCACCTTCGGCGGCGACGTCGTCCGGATCCACCCGCGGATCGCCTACGCGGGCCCCGGCGGCGAGGCCGAGCTCTTCGGTCTGTACTTCACCGACAAGGGCCAGCACCAGGAGCACCGTCTCCTGGTCGACCACAACGCCCCGCACTGCAAGTCCAACGTGGCCTACAAGGGCGCGCTGCAGGGCGACGGCGCGCACGCCGTGTGGATCGGTGACGTGCTGATCCAGGCCAGTGCCGAGGGAACCGACACCTACGAGATGAACCGCAACCTGGTTCTCACCGACGGTGCGCGGGTCGACTCGGTGCCGAACCTGGAGATCGAGACCGGCGAGATCGTCGGCGCAGGACACGCCTCGGCGACCGGCCGCTTCGACGACGAGCAGCTGTTCTACCTGCAGTCCCGCGGTATCCCGGCCGAGGAGGCCCGCCGCCTCGTGGTGCGCGGCTTCTTCGCCGAGCTGGTGCAGCAGATCGGTCTGCCGGACGTCGAGGCCCGGCTCCTCGACAAGATCGAGACCGAGCTGAAGGCGTCGGTCTGATGGCCTTCGTCAAGGCCTGTGCGCTGAGCGAGCTGGAGGACGACACCCCGAAGCGGGTGGAGCTCGAAGGCACGCCGGTGTCCGTCGTCCGCACCGAGGGCGAGGTGTTCGCGATCAACGACATCTGCTCGCACGCGAACGTGTCGCTGTCCGAGGGCGAGGTCGAGGACTGCATGATCGAGTGCTGGCTGCACGGATCGAGCTTCGACCTGCGCACCGGCAAGCCGTCCGGCCTTCCCGCGACGCGCCCCGTCCCCGTATACCCCGTCAAGATCCAAGGGGACGATGTGCTCGTCTCCGTCACCCAGGAGTCCTGAGTCACCCATGGCAACGCTTGAAATCCGCGACCTGCACGTCACCGTCGAGGCCGACAACGCCACGAAGGAGATCCTCAAGGGCGTCGACCTGACCGTGAAGCAGGGCGAGACCCACGCCATCATGGGCCCCAACGGGTCCGGCAAGTCCACCCTCGCGTACTCCCTCGCAGGCCACCCCAAGTACACGATCACCAGCGGCACGGTGACCCTGGACGGCGAGGACGTCCTGGAGATGTCCGTGGACGAGCGGGCCCGCGCCGGTCTGTTCCTCGCCATGCAGTACCCGGTCGAGATCCCCGGTGTCTCGGTCTCCAACTTCCTGCGCACCTCCGCCACCGCCGTCCGCGGCGAGGCCCCCAAGCTGCGTACCTGGGTGAAGGAGGTCAAGGAGGCGATGTCCGACCTCCAGATGGACCCCGCCTTCGCCGAGCGCAACGTCAACGAGGGCTTCTCCGGCGGCGAGAAGAAGCGCCACGAGATCCTTCAGCTGGAGCTCCTCAAGCCGAAGATCGCGATCCTCGACGAGACCGACTCCGGTCTGGACGTCGACGCGCTGAAGACCGTCTCCGAAGGCGTCAACCGGGTCCGTGAGTCCGGCGAGGTCGGCACCCTGCTGATCACGCACTACACGCGCATCCTCAAGTACATCAAGCCCGACTTCGTGCATGTCTTCGCCAACGGCCGCATCGCCGCGTCCGGCGGTGCCGAGCTCGCCGACACGCTGGAGAACGAGGGCTACGAGGCCTACACGAAGGGTGGCGCTTCCGCGTGACTGACGCCCGACAGGGGCTCTCCGGCCTCCTCGACACCGAGGCGATCCGCAAGGACTTCCCGATCCTGGACCGCACGGTCCACGACGGCAAGAAGATCGTGTACCTGGACAGCGCTGCGACCTCGCAGAAGCCGCGCCAGGTGCTCGATGCCCTCAACGAGTACTACGAGCGGCACAACGCCAATGTGCACCGCGGCGTGTACACCATCGCGGAGGAGGCCACGGCGCTCTACGAGGGCGCCCGTGACAAGGTCGCCGCGTTCATCAACGCGCCCAGCCGCAACGAGGTGATCTTCACCAAGAACGCCTCGGAGTCGCTCAACCTCGTGGCCAACATGCTCGGCTGGGCCGACGAGCCCTACCGGGTCGACCACGAGACCGAGATCGTCACCACGGAGATGGAGCACCACTCCAACATCGTGCCGTGGCAGCTGCTCTCGCAGCGCACCGGTGCGAAGCTGAAGTGGTTCGGCATCACCGACGACGGCCGGCTCGACCTGTCCAACATCGACGAGATCATCACCGAGAAGACGAAGATCGTCTCCTTCACGCTGGTCTCGAACATCATGGGCACGATCAACCCGGTCGAGCAGATCGTCCGGCGCGCCCAGGAGGTCGGTGCGCTGGTCTGCATCGACGCCTCGCAGGCGGCCCCGCACATGGTGCTCGACGTGCAGGCGCTCCAGGCGGACTTCGTGGCCTTCACCGGCCACAAGATGGTCGGTCCGACCGGTATCGGAGTGCTCTGGGGACGGCAGGAGCTCCTGGAGGACCTGCCGCCGTTCCTCGGTGGCGGCGAGATGATCGAGACCGTGTCGATGCACTCGTCGACCTACGCCCCGGCGCCGCACAAGTTCGAGGCGGGTACGCCCCCGATCGCCCAGGCCGTCGGCCTCGGCGCGGCCGTGGACTACCTCTCGGCGATCGGCATGGAGAACATCCACCGCCACGAGCAGGCCATCACCGAGTACGCGGTGCGGCGGCTCCTGGAGGTCCCCGACCTCCGGATCATCGGGCCGGCCACCGCCGAGGACCGCGGGGCCACGATCTCCTTCACGCTCGGCGACATCCACCCGCACGACGTGGGTCAGGTACTCGACGAGCAGGGCATCGCCGTCCGGGTCGGTCACCACTGCGCACGGCCGGTCTGCCTGCGGTACGGAATTCCTGCGACGACGCGAGCGTCGTTCTATCTGTACTCCACGCCCGCCGAGGTCGACGCCCTGGTGGACGGTCTGGAACACGTCCGGAACTTTTTCGGTTAGACAGCGGCTGAGGGTTGACTGGTGAAGCTTGATTCCATGTACCAGGAAGTGATCCTGGACCACTACAAGCACCCCCACGGGCGCGGCCTGCGGGACGGCGACGCCGAGGTGCATCACGTCAATCCGACGTGCGGTGACGAGATCACGCTGCGGGTGCGGTACGAGGGCGAGATCATCGCCGACGTGAGTTACGAGGGCCAGGGCTGCTCCATCAGCCAGGCCAGTGCGTCCGTGCTGAACGAGCTGCTGGTCGGCAAGGAACTGGGCGAGGCCCAGAAGATCCAGGCCGCGTTCCTGGAGCTGATGCAGTCCAAGGGACAGCTGGAGCCGGACGACGCGATGGAGGAGGTGCTGGAGGACGCGGTCGCGTTCGCCGGTGTCTCCAAGTACCCGGCCCGGGTCAAATGCGCGCTGCTGAGCTGGATGGCGTGGAAGGACGCGACGGCGAAGGCGCTGTCCGAAGGGAAGACGGCATGAGCGACAACGAGACTCTCACCACCAAGCCGGCCTCCGAGGAGGAGGTCCGCGAGGCCCTGTACGACGTCGTCGACCCCGAGCTGGGCATCGACGTCGTCAACCTGGGCCTGATCTACGGCATCCACGTGGACGACGCCAACATCGCCACCCTCGACATGACCCTGACGTCCGCGGCCTGCCCGCTGACCGATGTCATCGAGGACCAGGCGAAGTCCGCGACCGACGGCATCGTCAACGAGCTCCGGATCAACTGGGTCTGGATGCCGCCGTGGGGTCCGGACAAGATCACGGACGACGGCCGCGAGCAGCTGCGCGCGCTGGGCTTCAACGTCTGAGCGGTCCTTCCGCGTGTACGGCCCCCGGCTTCCGAGCCGGGGGCCGTTCGACGTTGTTCGTCCGCCGTATCCCCGGCGTCCGCCCGCCGTTGGCGCGAGAATCGGAACCTGTTTCTCGACACCATGCCGACGAGAGGCCCACCGTGCCGCATCAGCCTGTCCTCCCGCACCGCCGTTCCGTCGCCGCCGCGGGAGGTGCTCTGGCCCTGGCCGCCCTGGGCCTCGGCGTACCCGCGCACGCCGCGAGCTACGGGACACCGACGATCACGCTCTCCGCCGGTTACCTCTCCGGTGCCGTCGGTGCGACGGGTGACCCCGTGGTGACGGTCACCGTCGGCCAGAGCGGAGCCGATGTGTCCGAGCTCGGGGTGGCCGCCTCCGCCAGCTCCAAGTCGTCCGTCGCGGCGACCGGAGACGTGACGGTGACCGGCACGGGCGCCACCCGGCAGCTCCGGGTCGCCGCCCACGGCCGCGGATACACCGACCTCACGATCGAGGTCACCGGCCTCGGCGGCAAGACCGCCACCAAGTCGCTGCACTACGCCGCCTCGGCCGCCGTGCAGAACGCCGCGGACACCCGCTACCTCACCGGCTCATCGGACATCTCGGCCGCCGTGGACGTCGGTGGCGGCTATGTGGTGGTGGCCGACGACGAGTCCAACACCCTCCGTCTCCACGACCGTTCGGCCTCCGGCGCGCCCGTCCGCACGTGGGACGTGGCCAAGAAGCTCGGGGTGTCCAAGGAGGTCGACATCGAGGGCGCGGCCCGGGTCGGGAACACGATCTACTGGACCGGCTCGCTCGGCAACAACAAGGACGGCGAGTACAAGTCCGACCGCAACACCGTCTTCGCGACGACGGTCAGCGGTTCCGGCGCCGATACCCAGCTGACGGTGGGCGGCTCGTACAAGAAGCTCCGCAACGACCTCGTCGACTGGGACAAGTCCAACGGCAACCGCTACGGCTTCGCCGCGGGGACGAAGGACGGAGAAGTGCCCAAGCAGATCGACGGGTTCAACATCGAGGGCCTGGAGTTCGCACCCGGCTCGACGACCACCGCCTACCTCGGCTTCCGGGCGCCGCTCGTCCCGCCGAAGGAGGGCGGCAAGGCGCTGATCGTGCCCGTCACCAACTTCGACAAGGTGGTGGGCTCGGGGGCGAAGGCGACGATCGGCACCCCCATCGAGCTGGACCTCGGCGGCCTCAGCATCCGTGACATCCGCAGGAACGCAGCCGACCAGTACCTGATCGTGGCCGGTTCCTGGGCCGCGGACGACAACTCCGACCCGTACGCCCTGTACTCCTGGGACGGCGTCGCCGGCCACGCACCGGTCAAGCGCCTGGACCTGCCGACCACCGACCCGGGCGGCTGGGAGTCCGTCGTCGACGTACCGGATCTGAACACGCCCGGCGCCCGCGCCCAGCTGATCACGGACTCCGGCTCGGCCGACCTGTACGGGGACGGCACGGAGGCCAAGGACCTCGACCACGACGAATGGAAGAAGTCCCGTTCTGCCTGGTTCACGGTCGGCTGACACCGTGGCTGTCGGAGGCGGGCAGTACGGTCCACTCATGGCAGCCCGTATCGATCTGACGCTCGACTGTGTGAACGCGCGGCTTCTCGCCGCCTTCTGGAAGACGGCTCTCGGCTACGTCGACGAGCCACCGCCGGCCCCCTTCGCGACGCGCGAGGAGTGGTTCGCGTCCTTCGGCCTGCCGGAGGACGAGTCCGTGGACGACAGTGCCTGGCTCTGCGATCCCGACGGCACCGGCCCCCGCCTGTCCATCCTCAAGGTCCCCGAGCCCAAGACGGCGAAGAACCGGCTCCACATCGACGTCCGGGTGCCGGGGCACGGCGGTGCCGATGAGCGGTGGGCCCGGATCGAGGCGGAGGCCGAACGCCTGGTGCGGGCGGGCGGGAGCGTACTGGAGCGGTTCGACGGGCACCACGTGATGATGGCGGACCCGGAGGGCAACGAGTTCTGCGTGGCGGCCGCCGCGGGGTGACGGGCCGGTCCGCCGGAAGCCGGTCCGGCACCGCGTACCGGACGCTGGATGGCACATCTGTTCGATTCGCGTAGGCTGGGCACATGGCAACGCACCAGCTCCAGGGATCGCTCTTCGACCAGAGCGACGACGTACGTCTGGGCGCGTTGGGCGGCATCCGGCGGACGGTCCTCGGTGACGGGGCCTGGATCGACCTCCTGCCGGGCTGGCTCAGCGGCGCCGGAGCTCTGTTCGAGCGGCTGGCCGCCGACGTTCCGTGGCAGGCGGAACGCCGGCAGATGTACGAGAGGGTCGTGGACGTGCCCCGTCTGCTCGCCTTCTACCGGGCCGGCCAACCGCTGCCGCACCCCGTTCTCGACGAGGCGCGACAGGCCCTGTCCGCGCACTACGCGGCCGAGCTCGGCGAGGGGTTCACGACAGCCGGCCTGTGCCACTACCGCGACGGCCGCGACAGCGTGGCCTGGCACGGCGACCGCATCGGCCGGGGCGCCCGCGAGGACACGATGGTCGCCATCCTCTCCGTCGGCGCCCCGCGCGACCTGCTGCTCCGTCCGCGTCACGGGGGCGAGACCGTACGCCGGCCCCTGGGACACGGCGACCTGATCGTGATGGGCGGCTCGTGCCAGCGGACCTGGGAGCACGCCGTCCCGAAGTCGGCCCGGTCCACCGGAGGGCGCATCAGTATCCAGTTCCGGCCGCACGGGGTGCAGTGACCGGTTTCCGGCCCCGCCCCGGCGGCCCGCACCTGCCGGGCCGGAACGGGGACGGCGGGCGAGGGCCCGTACCTCAGTCCGTGTACTGCGGTGGCACGGCGGCGGCCTCGGCGAGGACCGGGCCCAGGTCCTCGGTGCGGATGCGCCGGTCCACGTAGATCAGGCCGGTCACCAGCGGCGGGAAGGTGGCCACGATCAGCTGGCTGATCATCTGTCCGATCGCGATGGCCACCAGATAGCCGCTCATGGCGACGAGGACCGATGCCGGGTTCGGATGGTCGCCCAGGTTCGCCGAGCCGAGCGCACCGGAGAACATGCCGATGAACGAGAACGGCAGCTGGACCAGGTAGCTCGCGAACCCCGCGAGGACGCCCGCCAGCAGGCTGATTCCGAAGATCCGCCACCAGTCGCCGCGCACCAGCAGGGACGAGCGGCGCAGCGCCGCGACGGGCCCCTGGTTCTCGAAGACCACGGCCGACGGGGCCAGGCTGAACTTCACCCAGAGCCAGATGGCCAGTGGCGCGGTCGCCAGCGCACCGAGTACGCCGATGACGACCAGTGTGATCGAGAGGCCGTCACCGCCGCCCGCGCCGACCACGCCGATCACCAGGGCGACGACACCGGCCCAGGCCAGCAGGATCGGGACCATCGCGATCACCCAGGTCAGGAAGACCGTTCCGATCACGGCGGGCATCCGGGCCCAGGCCCGCCGCCAGACGGCGGAGAAGGTGGCCGGCCGGCCCAGGACCGCTTCCTGGAGCACCGCCGGAACGGCCGCGTACATCATGGCCGTCGAGATCGCGCCCGCGATCAGGCACACCAGCACGATCGCGCAGAAGGCGACGAGGACCGGTACCCAGTCGTCGGTGGCGGGGTTCTCGTCGGAGCCGAGCGCGAAGATCCGATCCAGGTGGTCCGCGGTGGCGGCGTACGCGATCGCGATCGCCGCCGCGACCACGGCCAGCGCCCCGCCGTACACGGCCGCGCCGACGCCGAACAGCTGCTTGGCGTGCCGCCCGACGGTGGCGAACGCGCCGTTGAATATGTCCCCGAGCCTCAGCGGCCCCAGGGGTATCACTCCGGGTTTGGGCGGCATCCAGCCACCGCCCCAGCCGCCCCAACCGGGAGGTCCCCCCTGCGGCGCGCCTCCGTACGGCCCGCCGCCCCACCCTGCGTCCTGCGCCACTGCCGCTCCGTCTGCCAGTCGATCATGTACATGGACGGACCACGGTAGCGCTCCCGGTCCCGGGCCGACCCCGGCCTGTTCCGTACTCGTCCCGGCACCCGGCGATGCGTACACTCGTACACATGGGATATGGACTGCTGGCCGCAGCCATCGCGGCGGAAGTGGCCGGGACGACCGCCATGAAGTACAGCGAGGGGTTCACCCGCCTCTGGCCCTCGCTCATCACCGTCGTCGGCTATCTGCTGGCCTTCTCGCTGCTGGCCCAGACCCTCAAGACCCTCTCGATGGGCACCGCCTACGCGATCTGGGCCGGGACAGGCACCGCCGCCGTCGCGGTCATCGGGATGCTGTTCATGGGGGAGTCCGGCAACCTGCTCAAGCTGGCGGGCATCGTGCTGGTCATCGCCGGTGTGGCGGTGCTCAACCTGGGCGGTGCGCACTGATGGCGCGGCGGTACGACCCCGAGCGGCGCGGCCGGATCATCGACGCGGCGATCCGGGTGGTCGGCGCCAAGGGGATCGCCGGACTGAGCCACCGTTCCGTCGCGGCCGAGGCCGATGTGCCGCTCGGCTCGACGACGTACCACTTCGCCTCGCTGGACGAGCTGCTGATCGCGGCGCTGCGCCGGTCGAACGAGAACTTCGCCGCGGTCATGCGGGAGAGCCGGGCCCTCGCCGACCCGGCCGCCGATCTCGCGGCCGAACTCGCCCGGCTGCTCGGGGAGTTCTTCGGCGGCGGCCGCAACCGGGCCGAGCTGGAGTACGAGCTCTACCTCGCCGCCCTGCGCCGGCCCGCGCTGCGGCCGGTCGCCGCCGAGTGGACCGATGCCACGGCCGGACTCCTCGCCGCACGCACCGATCCGGCCACCGCGCGGGCGTTGGTCGCGCTGATGGACGGGATCTGCCTCCAGGCCCTGCTCACCGGCGGGGACTACGACGAGGCGTACGCACGGGAGATGCTGGGCCGGATCGCCCGCTGACCGTGCGATCCCTCCTGAGGGGGTGATCGTCGGCCGCAGCCCGTCCGGCGGCGCCGCGAAGCTCGCCGGACCAGCGCGCGACGGCCGGGCCGAGACGGCCGCCCCGGCCCGGGGGAGCGGGTCAGGTTCCGGCCTGGAGGCGGAGGCCCGCCAGCGTCAGCTCCAGCCCGGCGAGGAACTGCTCCTTGTCGTCGTGCCCGTCGAACTCCTCGACGATGTCGTGCACGAAGGGGAACTCCTCGGCATCGAGTTCACGCCACGTCTCCGCGTAACGGCCGAGGAACTCGTCGCGGCCGACGACGCCGTCGAGCACCTCCTGGGGCGGCTCCTGCCCCATGTCGGCGGCGTTGGCGACCACGACGCCCACGACCGCCGACACGGCGTGGAACCGTTGCCGCGGGGTGAGGTCGAGCCGAAGCGTCTGCTGCCCCAGCTTCTCGTAGAGCCGCAACGAATTGCCGCGGGTGGCGATGTTGCGCATGAAGCGTGCGCCCAGCCACGGGCGGTCCACGATCGCGTCGAACAACGTGACGGCCATCACGCGCAGGTCATCGATCGGATCGCCGCTGCTGTGCTGGCGTTCGACGTCCGCCAGTACCCCGCCGAGCACGTGGTCGATGGCGCGCTCCAGCAGATCGTCCCTGCCCGAGACGTACCAGTAGATGCTGCCGACGCCGGTGCCGAGCCGGGCCGCGAGTGCGCGGAGGGTCAGCGCGGGCTCGCCCGCCTCGTCGAGCAGGGCCACGGCCGCGGTGAGGACGGCCTCGATGGAGTGCGATCCACGCTGGCGTCCTCGGGAAGGGCTGTGGGCGGGTCGTGGTCGCGGGCCTGTCATGGTCCACATCCAATCACAGCTTGCACAAATATCGAACCTCGTTCTATGGTCGAACCACGTTCGATACTAGAACGTCGTTCGATAGCTGACGGCGTTCCGAGGGGGAGGCCGCCATGACCACGACCGACACCGCGCCCGCTGCGGCGCGCACCTATCCATCCCTGCGCGCGGCATGGATTCCGCTGGCAGCGCTCTGTCTGGCCTTCTTCGTCGAGATGGTCGACAACACGCTGCTCTCGATCGCGCTGCCCACGATCGGCCGGGACCTCGGCAGCGGCACGACTGCCTTGCAGTGGGTCACCGGCGCGTACTCACTGACGTTCGGCGGACTGCTGCTGACGGCGGGATCGATGGCCGACCGGCTCGGGCGCCGACGTGTGCTGCTGGTCGGCCTGGCGGTGTTCGGCCTGCTGAGCCTGGGCGTCGTCGCGGTCACCACCGCGGGGGAGCTCATCACGTTGCGGGCCGGCCTCGGCATAGCCGCGGCGGCCATGGCACCCATCACCAACTCGCTGGTCTTCCGGCTGTTCGACGACAAGGCGCTGCGGATGCGCGCGATGACCCTGATGATCGTCGTCGGCATGTCCGGCTTCGTCCTGGGCCCGTTGCTGGGCGGCACCGCCCTGGCCCATGCGCGGTGGCAGTGGCTTCTGCTCGTCAACGCCCCGATAGCCCTGATCGCGGCCATCGGCGTCCGTCTCGGAGTCCCGGCCGACCGGCCGCAGGACCTGACCGACGACAAGCTCGACCTGCCGGGCGCCGGCTTGAGCGTCACCACCATCGGCCTCGCCTGCTACTCACTGACCAGCGGCGTCGAGCACGGCTGGCTCTCCGCGACCACACTCGCATCGGTCCTCGGCGCCATCGCCGCGGGCATCGCGTTCGTGTGGCACGAGCGGCGCAGCACATCACCCATGCTGGACCTCCGCCTCTTCTCCAGCGGTACCGTCCGCGGCGCGGCCATCGCGCAGATCGGCACGGCCATCGCGATGGCCGCCGTGATGTTCGGCCTGATCCTCCACTTCCAGTACGCCTACGGATGGAGCCCCGTGCGGGCCGGCCTGGCGAACCTGCCCCTCATCGTGACCATGATCGCCGCCACCCCCCTGTCCGAGTGGCTCGCGGGAAGGTTCGGCCACCGCATCGCCTGCCTGGTCGGCGCGGCCTGCCTGGCCGGCTCACTGGCAGGCCTGTCCTGGGGCGTCGACCACGGGTACGGCGCCATCGCGGCCTGCATGGTCGTGATGACCGTCGGACTGCGCACCGTCATGACGATCTGCGCCATCGCGCTGGTCGACGCGATGCCGGGCAACCGCACGTCGATCGGCGCGGCGCTCAACGACACCGCCCAGGAGGTCGGAAGCAGCATCGGTACCGCGGTGGTCGGCACCCTGATCGCCGCCCTGGTCACCACCCAGCTGCCCGCGGGCACCTGGAGCGAGGCCCTGGTGGCGTCGTTCTTCCGCGGCGAACGGATCACCTACGCCGTGCTGGCGGTCGTCGTCGGGCTGATCGCGGCGGGCGGCGCGCTCACCCTCACCGACTCCCACGTCACCGAAGAGCCCAGCTAGGGCGCCTGCGCCGCCGCACGGACCGCCGCCAGCGCCGCCTGTACGCTCTGCTCGATGTCGGTGACCGGGTACAGCGCCCGGCGGACCGTGCGGTCCCGGTCCACCACCAGCGTCAGGCGCTTCAGCCGGCTGATCCCCGCGGCCCGGAAGGTCGGCAGCCGCAGCGCCGCCGTCAGTTCGAGACCGGCGTCCGACAGCAGCGGGAAGCGCAGCCGCTCCGCCTGGGCGAACGCCTGCTGTTCGTCCGGGCGCTGGGTGGAGACGCCGTGCACCGTCGCGCCCGCCGCCGTGAACTCGGCCAGCTGGTCGCGGTAGGTGCACGATTCGAGGGTGCAGCCCCTCGCGCCGGGGATTCCGGCCCAGTCCGGCGGATAGGACTCCTGGCGGGCGTAGGCGCCGGGGAAGAAGTACAGGACGGTGTACGGCGTTCCGGCGACCGGGTCGCACTGCCCGCCGGTGTGCGCCGGCAGGCTCAGCTCCGGCACCCGGGTGCCCACGAGCGCGTGCACCCGAGCGGCCTCCTGCGAGGACTCCTGTGTGGTCGCCATGGTCGCTCCGTCTCCCGTCACCCAGGCGTCGCCCCAGTCCTGGAGCGCGATCAGTACGGGCAGCAGGGCGCGGCCGCGCGGGGTGAGCCGGTACTCGTACCGGGTGGGACGCTCCTGGTACGGCTCCCGGGACAGCACATCCGCGTCGACCAGCAGCCGCAGCCGCTCGGTCAGGACCTTGCGGGACATCCCCAACTCCTCCTGGAGGGCGTCGAAGCGGTGCACGCCGCGCGCCGCGTCCCGCACGATCAGCAGGGTCCACCAGTCGCCGACCACGTCGAGCGCCTGGGCGATCGCGCAGTCGGCGTCGGCCAGGCTTGTGCGCTGCGGCATGGATACCTCCGTCACGTCGGACGGCCATTCAACTGGATTGACCTGCGGAAAGCATGCTGCCATAGTCCGTTCCCAAAGGGAACTCGCCGGGTGTGCCGCTCGCCGCCCGGCGGCCGCGTGAACCCGTTCGGCAACTTCGGGCAACAGGAGGTGACATGCCCCCTGCGGAACCGAAGGAGACGGAGAGACCGTGACCGGACCACCCGGAGACGACGCGGCCGTCGTGAACCAGTCGCTGGAACAGCCCGAGACATTCGCGCTGCTCTACGACCGGTACGCCGCCGACATCCACCGCTACGCCGCCCGCCGTCTCGGTGAGGGCGCCGCCGACGACATCACCGCCGACACCTTCCTCATCGCCTTCCGCTCCCGGGCGCGCTTCGACACCGGCCGGGAGAGCGCCCGGCCCTGGCTGTACGGAATCGCGGCCAACCTCATCGGCAAGCACCGGCGCGCCGAGGTCAGAGGGCTGCGCGCACTGGCCCGCACCGGAACCGACCCGGTCGCCGAGTCCTGGACCGACCGGGCCGACCACCGGGTCAGCGCCCAGGCGGCACACACCGAACTCGCCGGCGCGCTCGCCGCGTTGTCCGCCGGTGACCGGCACGTGCTGCTGCTCGTCGCCTGGGCCGACCTCAGCTACCAGGAGGTCGCCGACGCGCTCTCATTGCCCGTCGGCACGGTCCGCTCCCGGCTCAACCGGGCCCGTCGCAAGGTGCGCCAGGCCCTGGGGGCCGATCCCACAGTCGTTACCGAGAGCCTGGAGGTGGCCCATGGACACGGATGAGATGACGCTGCTGCGGGAACTGCGCGCCGACGCACCGGCGCCGGACCGGGGCACTCTGGCCGAGGGGCGGCAGCGGCTGACCGGGGCCGCGGGCCGGCGGCGCGGGCCGCGCGCCGACTGGCGGCTCGCCGCGGTGGCGACCACGGCCGCGGTCGCCACCGCGACCGTGCTCGGCACCCAGCTGATCGGCGGCCAAGGGGCGCAGACGGGCTCCGCACCCGCCACCGTGACCGAACTGGGCAGCGCCGCACAGGTGTTGCGGGACGCGGCGGACGAGGTCGCGGACGATCCGGTGCCCACGCCGAAGACGGGGCAGTGGGTCTACACCAAGGACCTGGAGATCCGCGCCCAGGAGGACGGCCCGGGGGAGGAGCGCGGCGGTCGCCTGGAGACCGAGCACTGGTACAGGTACGCCGACCCGGCCTTCGAGAACGGGAAGTCGGGCGACGACCACTCCCCGCGGGAACGGTTCCGGTTCCTGGCGGAGCTGCCCTCCGACCCGGTCCGGGTGAAGGAGCGGGCCCGGGCCTTCTACCCGGGCGAGGACGAGTCCGTCGCCCGGCACGACTTCGGCGCGCTGTCGATGCTGGCGATGTCCCGTCCCGCCGACCCGAAGGGGCTCGCCGAGGTGTACCGGGCGATGGCCACCATCCCGGGACTGCGGGCCGTGCAGACCCAGGACGCGCTGAACCGGCCGGTCATCGGGATCCACTTCGCCGGGGAGCGCGATCTGCTGCTCCTGGACGCGAAGACCTCGCACTACGCGGGCAGCGGCTCGCTCGACTCGCCGGCCGCGGAGGGTGTCAGCGCCGTCCTGAAGACCGCACTGGTCGACCGGAAGGGGCAGCGTTCCTGACCCATCGGCCGGGGCATCGGGCCGGCCGCCGTACGGGGGGACACGGGGGTGTCCCCCGTACGGCGGTTCCCCGGGGCGGGAGCCGGTCCGGGAGTGTCGCGGACCGGCCCCGCCGGCCGGGACGTGCGACGCCCGGACGCTGAGACCGGTTCGCCGGGGCGGCCTCCGGCCGGTTAGGTTTCTGGTCATGACCGACACGACTTCCACCCGTACCTCCGGCGCCGTGGCCGCCGGCCTCGCCACCATCGCCGGCGACGGTTCCGTTCTCGACACATGGTTCCCCGCACCCGAGCTCACCGCCGAGCCGGGCCCCGCCGGAACCGAGCGGCTCACCCCCGACCGTGCCGTCAACCTGCTCGGTGAGGGCGCCGCCAAGGCCATCGGCGTGGACGCCCGCCGCGGGGTCGAGGTCGTCGCCGTGCGTACGGTCATCTCCTCGCTCGACGACAAGCCGCTCGACGCGCACGACGCGTACCTGCGACTGCACCTGCTCTCGCACCGCCTCGTCCAGCCGCACGGCCAGAACCTGGACGGCCTCTTCGGACTCCTCACCAACGTGGCCTGGACCTCGCTCGGCCCGGTCGCCGTCGACGACCTGGAGAAGGTCCGGCTCAACGCCCGCGCCGAGGGCCTGCACCTCCAGGTCACCTCGGTCGACAAGTTCCCGCGCATGACGGACTACGTCGCCCCGAAGGGCGTCCGCATCGCCGACGCCGACCGGGTGCGTCTCGGCGCGCACCTCGCCTCCGGCACCACCGTCATGCACGAGGGCTTCGTCAACTTCAACGCCGGCACCCTGGGCACCTCCATGGTCGAGGGCCGGATCTCCGCGGGCGTCGTGGTCGGCAACGGCTCCGACATCGGCGGCGGCGCCTCGACGATGGGCACGCTCTCCGGAGGCGGCAAGGAGCGCATCGTGATCGGTGAGCGCTGCCTGGTCGGCGCCGAGGCGGGTGTCGGGATCGCGCTGGGCGACGAGTGCGTCGTCGAGGCCGGTCTGTACGTCACCGCCGGCACCCGGATCACGCTGCCGGACGGCCAGATCGTCAAGGCGCGCGAGCTCTCCGGCGCCTCGAACATCCTCTTCCGCCGCAACTCGGTGAGCGGCGCCGTCGAGGCCCGCCCGAACAACGCGGTCTGGGACGGCCTCAACGACGTGCTGCACAGCAACGACTAAGCGGCGGCGAGCAGTCGCCCGTACGCCCTTCGCAGCCCGTCGGACGCCTCGCGCCCGGCGGGCTGCAGCGGTTCGCGGACCGGGCCCGCGTCCAGCAGGGCCTTCGCCGTCACCGCGCCGGGCAGCCCGGACGCCATCATCAGCTCGACGAGTGGCGCCAGGAGCCCGTTCAGCCGCGCCGCCCCGTCGGTGTCACCGGCGTCGAACGCGTCGAGCACGGAACGCAGCTGACGGGGCGCCACATTGGCCACGGTGCTGACGAAGCCCGCGCCGCCCACCGCGTACAGCGGCAGATTCAGCTCCTCGCAGCCGGAGTAGTACGCGAGCGAGGTGGCGGCGATCACCTTCGTCGCTCCCAGCAGGTCCTGCGAACAGTCCTTCACCGCCACGACGCGCGGATGCTCCGCCAGCCGCAGCACCGTCTCCGGTTCGACGCGGGTGCCGGTGCGGCCGGGGATGTCGTACAGCATCAGGGGCAGGCCGGTCGCGTCGGCGACCCGCCTGAAGTGCGCCTCCACGGCGGCCTGCGGGGGCCGGCTGTAGTACGGGGTGACGACCAGCAGACCGTCGGCGCCCGCCTGCTCCGCCTGCCGGGCGAGCTCCACGGTGTGGCGGGTGTCGGCGCTGCCGACGCCGGCCACCACCCGTACTTCCGGGCCGGCCGCCTCCCGCACCGCCCGCAGCAGCGCGGTCTTCTCGGCGTCCGATGTGGTCGGGGACTCGCCGGTGGTGCCGCTCAGCACCAGACCGTCACAGCCGTCCGCGACCAGTGCGGCGGCGAGGCCGGCGGCCGCCTCCGGATCGAGGGCGCCGTCGGCGGTGAACGGAGTGACCATGGCGCAGAGCGTGCGGCCGAAGGGGCGCGGGCGGGATGCGGCGGGAGGCGTCATGTCCGAAGTGTCCGCCCTCGAACCGTGAAGGTCCACTTAGTTCTTCTCCGGCTGAAGGTGAAGCAACGCTCAACGGTCATGCTCGACGGTTCTGTGCTCTGGCATGATCGCCCGCACAGGGTGAGGGTGCCGACACGGGGGCGGGTGCAGGGACATGCGGGCACTGGGGACGACGGGGATACGCGGGCCGGTATCGGCGGTCCTGATCCTGGCCGGGACGCTCGGCCTGACGGGATGCGCGGGCTTCCTCGTACCGGCGGGCGAGGGGGAAGCGGGCCCCGCCCCGTCGCGTACGGCGGCCGGGGACGCGCACGTGACGAAACCCTCGCCGCCGGCCGTCGCGACCGGACCCGTCGCGCGTCCGCCGGGCAGACAGACCCCGGCCCCCTCCGCCACCGGCTGCCCGGCCTCGGGCCTCGTCGTGGACATGGGCCCCGTGGAGGCCGCCCTCGGCCACCGTGCCGTCGGACTCACCCTGACGAACTGCGGCGCCGAGCCCGCCCGGGTCGACGGCTACCCCTCGGTCCAGGCCGTCGACGAGAACGGTGATGCGCTGCCGGTGAAGGTGAACCCGGGATCGTCCTACTTCGGCCAGGACAAGGGCCCCGAAGAGGTCATGCTGGCACCGGGCAAAACCATGAAGTCGCTCCTGGTCTGGGTCTCCACCCCGACCGGCGGCGACCTGATCGAGGGCGACGCACTGGAGATCGCCCCGGCTCCCGGCCTGGAGGCGCGCAGCTTCCCGCTGGAGGGCAGCGACGTACGGCTGCTCGACGAGTTCAACATGACGGGCTGGCGGACCGCACCGCACGACTGAGACCCGGCCGCACTGCTGAGAACGGGACGACCGGTACCGCCGGGAGGACTGGCACCGCCCGGGCTGGGAACGCACGCCCCGCCCGGCCGGTCAGAGGGCGAGCTTGAAGCCCTCGTGACTGGCGGAGAACCCCAGCGAGGCGTAGAAGCGGTGCGCGTCCGTCCGGCGCCGGCCGCTGGTCAGCTGCACCAGCGAGCACCCCCGCCGCCGCGCCCGTTCGACGGTCCGCTCCATCAGCTCCCGCCCGAGGCCGCCGCCCCGGCGGTCCGGCCTGATCCGTACCGCCTCGATCAGCGCCCGCTCGGCACCGTGCCTGCCGAGTCCGGGGATGTACGTCACCTGGAGGCAGCCCACCACCGTGTCGCCGTCCACCAGCACCAGGATCTCGTTGCGCGCGTCGCCCACGATCTCGGCGAACGCCGTCTCGTAGGCCTCGTCGACGACGACCGACGAGGGGTCGACGACCACGTCCTCGTCGGCGAGCAGGGCGAGTACGGCGGGCAGGTCCCGGCGGGTGGCGGTACGCAGGTTCACATCCCGGATTCCGGCACGGTGCCCCCGGACCTCAGCGGCGGGCCATGTACAGGCCGAAGGCCTTGTGCAGCACCTTGTTCACCGGGTAGTCCCACTCGCCGACGTACTCGGCGGCCCGCCCGCCGGTGCCGGCCTTGAAGCGGAGCAGGCCCATCAGATGGTTACTCTCGTCGAGGGTGTCGGTGATGCCGCGCAGGTCGTAGACGGCCGCGCCGCGTTCGTGCGCGTCGCTCATCATCCGCCACTGGATCGCGTTGTTCGGCTGCACCTCGCGCCGGCGGCTGGTGGAGGCGCCGTAGGAGTACCAGACGTGGGTCCCCACCGTCAGCATCGTCGCCGCGGAGAGCACCTCCCCGTCGTGGTGCGCGAGGTAGAGCCGCATCCGGTCGGGGTCCTCGGCGCGCAGTGCGGTCCACATGCGCTGGAAGTAGTCGAGCGGGCGGGGGATGAAGCGGTCGCGCACGGCCGTTTCGCGGTACAGCTCGTAGAACGCCGAGAGGTCGTCGAGGCCGCCTTCGACGACCTTGACGCCCGCCTTCTCGGCCTTCTTGATGTTGCGCCGCCACTGCTGGTTCAGCCCGCCGCGGATCTCATCGAGCGACAGCCCGGCGAAGGGCACCTGGAAGACGTAACGGGGCTGCCCGGCGCTGAAACCGTCCGTGCCGCCGTCGTCGCCCTGCTGCCAGCCGAGACCACGGAGTTGGTCCACCAGCTCGGCGGCCCCCGGCTCGATCACGTCCGGCTGCACGTCGCGCAGCCGGCGCGCGGCCGGGTCGGGGACGGCGTCCTTCACGGTCTGGGCCTCCCAGCGGCGGGCGACCACCGGCGGGCCCATCCGCACAGTGAACGCGCCCCGCGCCTTGACGTGCGCCACCAGCGGGTCCAGCCAAGGGCGCAGATCGCCCTCGTGCCAGGGGATGACCGGGCCCTCCGGCAGATAGGCCAGATACCGCTTCACGCGGGGGATCGGGCGGTACAGGACCAGCGCGGCGCCGACGATCCGCTCCGCCTCGAACCAGCCGATGCTCTCCGCCCGCCAGTCGGGTTTCACCTCGCCCCACGAAGGGACCTGCATATGGCTCACGGAACTCCGGCCGGCGACAAACGCCAGGTGCTGTTCGCGCGTGATGACCTCGACCCGCAGCGGCATGCGGTACTCCGTTCGTTGTCCGATTCGTCAGCCTAACGACGACAGGCCGGGCCGTAGTTGACCTCAACCGCGCTTGACGTCACAGGGTGGCTGGCACGGGCGCGCCACAGGGGAGCGCCGGTGAGGAGAGCAGCCATGAGCGCGCAGTTCGTGTCCCGGCCCGATTTCACCCGTGCGGACGCGGGAATCGTCAAGGCCAGTACCTGGGACGTCGGCACGCCCGAGCGGCAGCGGCAGGCCGTCGAGGCCATCCGGCGGGCCTGGGGGAGCCGTCCGTGGCCGCAACCGGGGCCGCTCTCCTACACCGTCGGCGTCGGGGAGGACGGCAGAACGCTCCTCCACTACTCGCAGTGGACGGACGAGGAGAGCTACCGGGCCTTCGTCCGGGCCGGCCGGGACGAGCGCAATTCCGATATCGACGAGGCCGTGCCGGGCATCGAGCGCATCGGACTGCATACGTACGAGCTGTACCGCTCCACCTCGCTCGACGGACCTGACACGGCCGAACCCGGATGCGTCGTGATCGTGGACGTCGAGTTCGAAGCGGCGGACAAGGCCCGGCAACGCGACTGGGTGGACGGTGTCTTCGAGGCGCTCGGCACGGACCCGGCGCCCGCGGCCGGCGGCATCGCCGGGCACTTCCATGTGAGCACCGACGGCACCCGGGTGCTCAACTACGCGGAATGGGTGAGCGTCCAGGCGCACATCGACGCGCTGGCCGCCCCGGGGAACGGGGTCGGTTCGCGGACACCGCAGTGGGAGCGGGTGCGGAACTACCCCGGGGTGACCGGCGGGGGTGTGCACCGCTACACCCCCGCGCTCAGTCTGCGACCGGGGGCCCGGGAACGTTGATCAGGCCCGGTCCCCGGCCTGCCGCCCGGGCTCCGCGGCCGGGCCGCGTACGTCCTGCCCGGGTTCCGGGCGGCGTACGGCGAAATGCGTCTACGCTTGGGCCGCCCGACCCCGTACGCGCCAGGAGCCGTGGCCCCGGCGGCGTACGCCCCGTACGTTCCTAGGAGACCTCCCTGATGTCCGCAGAGCGCCCCACCCTGCCCCCGGTACGGCTGCACACCGAGGCGGAGCTGGCACGGGACGCGCTTGCCGCGCCGCTGCTCGCCCGCGCCGCCCGGCTCGCCCGCTGGGCCGGGCCCGGCACCAGGGTCGGTGCCGGTGGCGAACTCGTCGAGGCGCAGCTGCCCGCGGCTGCCGAGCACCTCGGCCTCACCCCGGACGAGGACGGCGCTGCGGAGGCCAGCGAGGCCTGGCGGCTCGCGGTCGACACCGGGCTCGTCGAGGTCGAGGACCCGGAGGTGGACGAGGAGACGGAGCCGGGCGCGCAGGAGGAGGGCTTCGGCGAGGAGGCCGAGGGCACCGTCACCGCGGGCGAGAACCTGGCGCTGCTGACCGGCGGTTCGCCGGGGGACGTCCTGGCGATCTGGCTCGACGGCCTGGAGGCCGCGCACGCCGACGCCACCGCCCCCTTCTTCGACGACTTCGCCGACCTCGTGGGCGAGGACGGGTCGATCGACTTCGACGCCCTGGACTGGGACCCGGAGACCGAGGCCGAATTCCTCGACGGGGTGCTCGGCAACCTCTATCTGCTCACCGTCGGCGACAGCGCCGCAGGCGACGCCCCCGTGCCGCTGCCCGCGCTCGCCGCCTCGATGATCGTGCCCGACGACATGGGCGAGCCCACCGACGACATCCTGGAGCAGGTGTCGGAGGCGATGATGCGTCTCGACGAGCAGTTCCGGGTCCTGGAGCCCATCGGCATCGTCGAGTACCGGCCGGTCGACGAGGCGCTGCTGGCCGAGGAGGGCGAGCAGGCCACCCCGCCCGCCGACGACGAGGACGTCACCCGGTACGGAATGGTGAAGCTGACCCCGCTCGGGCTGTACGGCATCCGGGCCCGGATGCTGGACGCGGGCGTGGCTGCCCCGGCGGTCGGGGACCTCGCGGACAAGGGGGCCGACGCCCTGCTCGGCGGTATCGCGTACTACCCGGAGGAGGCGGCCCGCAGCGAGGTCGGGCTGTGGCTCGCCGGACGGGCCGCCGGTGGCGCCGCCACCGAGCTCCTGGACGCCGCGCGCGGCGAGGACCCGCAGGCACCGCTGCGCCGGCTGCACTGCCAGCAGGCGCTGGCCCTGGTCGGCGCGGACGCCGAACCCGCGGTGCGGGCCGTGCTCGACGACGGGGAGCTGGGCGGCCTCGCCCGGGTCTGGCTCGCGGAGCTGGGCGCCGCCGACGTGCCCGCGCCCCCGGAGTCGATGATCTTCTGGCTCGCCGTCGACACGATCGCGGCGCAGTTGGAGGCGGACGGTGATCTGGACGAGCTCCAGGGTCTGGTCGAGGGGCTGTCCGGCCAGCACAGCGGCTTCTTCGACGAGGTGTGGCGGGTGGAGCACCCGGCGACGGCGGACGTCCTGGAGGCGATCGGCCGGCTGCACAGCGACAAGAAGCAGGCGAAGGACGCCCGCAAGGCCGCCTTCAAGGCGCGGTCCCGGAGCGGCTCGGGCAACTGAGGGCGGTGGCGCCCGCCGTGTGCCGAGGCCGCGTCAGCCGCGACGAGGGCGGTAATTCGTACGAGTGATCCGGCCGGTCCGGTCCGGTATCCCCCCTGAGGGGGGCGCGGCGGTGGGCACCGGCCCGCCGGAGGCCCGGAACCGGCCGGTGCCGTCCCGTCGCACGGGCCGGTGGGGCCCTGTCGCACGGGCCGGTGGGCCGGAGCGGGCGCGCCCTGTCGGAAAGGGATAAGCGCCACATCCCGGGGGCCTCGTGGACGCCGCGCTCCGGCGCGGCGCCCTTGCCGTGAGCGGGTCGGGAGGCCCGCGGGCCGCGGAATCGCTGATTACGAATCCGGCATCAGTGGGGCCCCAGGAGCGGTCGGGCATGGCGTCGGGCGCCCCCAGGGCGCATACTCAATGTAATGAAACAGTCAGCCGGATCCCGGCGTCACCTGCCTTCCAGTCCCTTCAACCGCCCGGCCCAGGCGGCCCCACCGGTCGAATTGTTCGATGTGGGCGACAGGGTGTCGCACGACCAGTTCGGACTCGGCCGAGTCCTTGCTGTCGAGGGCGACAACGACGCAGTGCTCATCGACTTCTCGGGGCGACAGGGGAGGATCCTGAGCCCGTACTCCAAGCTGACCAAGCTCTGAGAGAAGCGACGAGCACGCGCCGCGTCCGCCGTTTCTTGTCCGCCGACGGACTTCAGGGGCACCCGAGACCAGCCGGGTGCCCCTGAAGCCGTTCGACGGTGCTAGAGCGACTGGGCGGCGGGCTTGACCATGCCGCGGACGGTGCGCGACTTCACGAAGTCACCTACGGCGGTCATCTCCCACTCGCCGGAGAACTGCCTGATCAGCTTGGCCATGATCACGCCGGTCTGCGGCTCGGCGCTCGTCAGGTCGAAGCGGACCAGCTCGTCGCCGGTGGCCGCGTCGATCAGGCGGCAGTAGGCCTTGGCCACCTCGGTGAACTTCTGGCCGGTGAACGAGTTGACCGTGAAGACCAGACCGGTGGCCTCCGGCGGGATCCGGCCCAGATCGACGACGATCACCTCGTCGTCCCCGGCGCCCTCGCCCGTGAGGTTGTCGCCCGAGTGCTTGATGGCGCCGTTCAGGATGGAGAGCTTGCCGAAGTAGCAGCTGTCCAGGTGGTCGCGGTCGGGTCCGTAGGCGATCACCGACGCGTCCAGGTCGATGTCCTTGCCCCGGAACGCGGGCTCCCAGCCGAGGCCCATCTTGACCTGGGAGAGCAGCGGGCGCCCGCCCTTGACCAGCGACACCGTCTGGTTCTTCTGCAGGTTGACGCGGCCCTTGTCCAGGTTGATCCGGCCGGTGGCGGCGGGCGGGGCCGGCGGCGCGGCGGGCGCCGGAGGGGCGGAGATCCGCGGGTCCACCGGAGCGGCGGCCGGTGCCGGGGGTGCTGCCGGCACCGGAGGCGCCACCGCGGCGGGGGCGGCGGGCTCCTCCTCGACCGAGACACCGAAGTCGGTGGCGATGCCCGCCAGGCCGTTGGCGTACCCCTGGCCGACCGCGCGGGCCTTCCACGCGCCGCCCCTGCGGTACACCTCGATGACCACGAGTGCGGTCTCCGTGCCCAGCTGGGGCGGGGTGAAGGTGGCCAGCGCGCTGCCGTCGTCCGCGTTGCGCACGGTGGCGGTGGGCTCGATGCCCTGGAAGGTCTGACCCGCTCCGTCCGGGCTCGCGGTGACGACGATCTTCTCGATGCCGGGCGGCACGGCAGCGGTGTCCACCACGATCGCGTCGGGCGCGGTGCCGCCGCCGGAGCGGTAGGTCACACCCGGGCCGATGGGCTGGTTGTAGAAGATGAAGTCGTCGTCGGAGCGCACTTTGCCGTCGACGGTGAGCAGCAGGCCCGAAACGTCGAGCCGCACCGGGGCGGCGACGTCCACCGCCACGCGGGAGGCGGTGAGAGGGATGTTCGAGCCGGGTGTCATAGCGGTCATGCACGGGGTAACGAACGACCCGGCTTTGCCGTTCCCTTACCTTCGGGCCGCTTCGCCCGTACGGCGGCGGTGCCGGCTCCGTCCGGGGATGTCAGCTCATTTCAGCGGTTTCTGGGGTGGTTGCGGGCGGTGCGCTCGTTGCCGTGCTTGTACGCCCCGGTCCAGCGGGCCATCACCAGCTGGGCATCGCCCGATCCCACCTCCGCGAGGAACTTCTCCGCCCGGCCGCCGCGCAGGGTGCCCGCGGGGCGGCCGTGGTGGGTGATGGTGACGCTGTCGTCGCCGTGCTGCTCGTACCGGAATCCGGAAGGTCTCGCCATACCCGGCATCATGCCCGGCCCGGACCGGTGCGCGGGCGGAATATTCGCCGCGCTCAGTACGGCCAGATCGGCGGTTCGGTGCAGAAGTGGCCGCCGAGGTGCGCGTGGTCCGGGTTGTCCGGGGCGAGTTCGCCCTGTTCGGCGATGAGCTTCGCCGCGTACGGCTCCGAGTCGTCCCTCGGCTCGTAGCCGAGTGAGCGCGCCGATGTCAGGTCCCACCACAGCCGGGTGTTGTCGGACGAGCCGTGGATGACGGTGTGTCCGACGTTCTCGGCGGTGAGCGCGGCGTCGAGGAGCCGGGCGCCGTCGCCGGGGCTCATCCAGACGGAGAGCATCCGTACGGATGTCGGCTCCGGGAAGCAGGAGCCGATGCGCACCGAGACCGTCTCCAGCCCGTGCCGGTCCCAGTAGAGCTGGGCGAGGTCCTCCCCGAAGGACTTGGAGAGGCCGTAGAAGGTGTCCGGGCGGCGCGGGGTGTCGATCGGGATCAGCGGATCGCCGGGCAGCGGGCGGGGCGTGAAGCCGACGGCGTGGTTGGAGGAGGCGAAGACGATCCGGCGCACGCCCTCCGCGAGCGCCGCCTCGTACAGGTTGTACGTGCCCTCGATGTTCGCCCGGAGAATCTTGTCGAACGAGGCTTCCAGGGAGATCCCCGCAAGGTGGATGATCGCGTCGACACCTCGCACGGCCTCGCGCAGTGCCTCCTTGTCGCCGAGGTCGGCGGTGATCGCGTCCGGCTCGCCCTCGACGGGCACCATGTCGAAGAGGCGGAGCTCGTAGCCGTGGGCGGGAAGCAGTCCGCGCATCAGGGTGCCGAGGCCGCCGGCGGCGCCGGTGAGCAGGACGGTGCGGGGCGCGGGCATACGCGGATCTCCTCGGTGGGGTCCTTGGATGGGGTTCACATGCGTGGACAAGCTATGGAGCTGGGTGGGGTTGCGTCAAGGGGTGGTTGCCCGGGCCCAGGGCGCGGGCCCGGTGGCGACGCTCCCGCCTTGACCCCGGTAAGCCGCTGCTTTAGCGTGAGAGCGTTCATAAGTATGGACGTCGATCAGAATTGTGCACGCCTGAACCTGCTCAGGGAGCGCCCGTGACCTCAGCCCCACTTGCCGCCCGACTCACCGCTGTCGCCGGGCCGCTCTTCTTCCCCGTCACCGCCTACGGACCGGACGGTTCCGTCGACCTCGACGCCTTCCGCGCCCATGTGCGGCGAGGCGTCGACGCCGGGGCGGCGGCCGTCTTCGCCTGCTGTGGCACCGGTGAGTTCCACGCCCTGACACCGCAGGAGTTCGGCCTCGTCGTCGCCGCGGCCGTGGAGGAGACCGCCGGCCAGGTGCCCGTCGTGGCGGGCGCGGGATACGGCACCGCCCTCGCCGTCCAGTTCGCGGAGATCGCCGAGGAGGCGGGCGCCGACGGGCTCCTCGCCATGCCGCCGTACCTGGTCCAGGCCGACCAGGAGGGGCTGCTCGCCCACTACGCGGCGCTCGCCGCCGCCACCGGCCTGGAGACGATCGTCTACCAGCGCGACAACGCCGTCTTCACCCCGCCGACCGTCGTCGCCCTGGCGCGGACGCCGGGCATCATCGGCCTCAAGGACGGCTACGGCGACCTCGACCTGATGCAGCGCATCGTCAGCGCCGTCCGCACCGAGCTGCCCGGCCGGGACTTCCTGTACTTCAACGGGCTGCCCACCGCCGAGCTCACCGGCCTCGCCTACCGGGGCATCGGCGTCACGCTCTACTCATCCGCCGTCTTCGCCTTCGCGCCCGATATCGCGCTGGCCTTCTACCGCGCCCTGGAATCGGGCGACGACGACCTCGTCAACGCGCTGCTCGACCACTTCTACCGCCCGCTCGTCGAACTGCGGGCCAAGGGCCGGGGCTACGCGGTCTCGCTGGTCAAGGCGGCCGTCCGGCTCCAGGGCCTGGACGTCGGCGAGGTGCGCAGCCCGCTCACCGAGCCGCCGGCCGCGCACATCAAGGAACTCACCGAGATCATCGCGAGCGGCCGCGCGCTGCTGGAGAGCGACGGCGCCGGCACCGGGGAGCGCGGATGAGGAGCTCCGCCTTCCTGTACCCGTGGGACGTCATCGGCGACCCGGACGCCGCCGCCCGCGTCGCCGACCTCGGCGTCCAGCAGGTGACACTCGCCTCCGCCTACCACTCCACCCGTGCGCTGACCCCGCGCCACCCCGGCCGCCGCATCGTCACGGCCGAGCACGCCGCGGTCCTCTACCCGCCGGACGCCGCCCGGTGGGCTGGGCGCGGGCTGCGCCCCTACGCGCAGACCTGGGTGGCATCGGACGACCCCTACGCCGAGGCCGCGGAGGCGCTGGCCGGTGCGGGTCTCCAGGTGCACAGCTGGGTGGTCCTCGCGCACAACTCCCGGCTGGGCTCCGAGCATCCGGAAACCTCCGTGGTCAACGCCTACGGCGACCGCTACCCGTGGGCCCCCTGCATCGCACAGCCCGCGGTCCGTGCCTGGCTGGTGGACCTGGCGGCGGAGGCGGCGGTGCGAGGTGGCACGCACGGCACCGAGCTGGAGTCCTGCGGCTGGTACGGATTCGCGCATCTGCACGCCCACGACAAGATCGCGGGCGTCACCCTCGGCGACGCGGCACAGTACCTGATGTCGCTCTGCTTCTGCCCGGACTGCCGGACCGGGTACGCCGCTCAGGGGCTGGACGCGGAGGAGCTGAGCCGGGCCGTGCGCCGGGCCCTGGAGCCGGCCTGGTCCGGTCCCGGCGCCCCGGAAGCCGGCTGGCCCGGCGTCGAGAAGCTGCTCGGCGCGGGTCTCGCGGCCGCCACCCTCCAGTGGCGCACCGAAGTGGCCCGCGGGCTCCAGGAGTCGGCCGTCGCCGCGGTCCGGGCCGCCGCCGCACCGGACTTCCAGGTGCTGCTGCACGCCGACCCCGCGTCCTACCGCAGCGGTGCGAACGTCGGCGTCGACCCGGAGCACATCCTGTCCGTCGCGGACGGCGTGGTACTGCCGTGCACCGGCGCCGACGCGGCACGCGAGGCCGTGCTCGGGCCGTTCGCCGGCCGCGAGGGGGTCCTGGCGGCCAACCTCACGGTGGTGAGCGGGATGGGCGGCAGCCTGGCGACCCTGGAGCGCGACGCGGAGCACGCGGCCTCGCTCGGCGCGAACCAACTCCGGCTGTACCACGCGGGGCTGGCCTCCGGACCGGACCTCGAAACCGTCACCGGAGCGCTCTCACGCCTCGGTCGATGAGGGGAGCGGGCGGGCCGGGGCGGGCGTCAGCCGCTCCCGCCCGCCCGTGACCAGCACCGCCGCCGTCGTCAGCGCCACCGCGGCCACCAGCGGCAGCAGCACCCGGACGTCCATCAGGGCGACCAGACCCGCGCCGAGCGCCAGCGCCACCGCGTTGGGCGCGAACATCAGGGTGTTGGCGGTCGCGGACGTGCGGCCCAGCAGCGCGTCCGGCGTCTCCCGCTGCACCGCCGTCATCGCCGCGATCAGCACACACGGCAGACCGGCCCCGATCAGTCCGCACGCCGGCAGCGCCACCGCGTCGTACGGCACCGCGCGCAGCCCCACCGCCGCCGCGAACACGGCGATCCCCGCAGCGGCGAACACCCGTTCCGGCATCCGCCGCATCAGCGGCCCGGCCAGCAGCCCCACGGTGACGGAACCGACGCCCTGCGCCATCGAGAGCACGCCCGCGAACGCGGGGGAGTGGCCGAGGGTCTTGTCCACGACGGCGTACAGCGTCGCCCCGTTGAGCCCGGCGCACAGCATCGTGACCGATCCGGCGAGCACCATCCGCCGCAGCACCGGTGACCTCCACACCTGACGCATCCCGGCGGACGGCCCGCCCGCCCCGTCCCCGCCCGCCGCGGGCTCCGGCCGTCGCACCCGCAGCAGCCCGTAGAGCCCGGCGGCCAGTGCGAAGGAGACCGCATCCAGCAGGGCCACCGACGCGCCTCCGAAGCGGGCGTACAGGGCCGCGCCGGTGAGCGGGGCCAGTAGTTTCATGCCCTCGTTCGCCATCATCCGCAGGCCGTTGAAATCGCCCAGCAGACGGGTGTCCACGGCTTGGGCGACCAGGGCCGATTCGGCCGAGTCCATCAGGACGAAGCTCGTCCCGTACACCACGAGCACCGCGAACAGGATCCAGATCCGCCCCGCCGAGTCCACCGCGGTCAGGGTGGTCAGCAGCCCGGCCATGACGATGTTCGACCAGACCAGCAGCGGCTTCCTGGGCAGCCGGTCGGCCACCGCGCCCAGGGCCGGTCCGAAGAGCACCGGCAGCCAGACGGCGAAGAGGGCGAGTGCCGCCAGACTGTCCGACCCCGTAAGGGACTTGACCCAGATCCCCGCCGCCAGTGACATCGCCGAGCTGCCGAACCCGGAGACGACGACCGCCGCCAGGAAGAGACCCGCCGTCCGGTCCCGTAGCACCCGTCCCGTCGCCGACCCCGTCATCGCACCCACCGAACCTCCCTGACCTGCGCATCCGTTAGGCGCTCAGGCTGTCCGGTAAGGCAGTTGCCGTGCATCGGGAAGATGCCGTAGCCCGCGTGGCGGGAGGGGACCGGCCGCGTGGCCGGTGTACGGCACACGTCGTAGTCCGGTGAACTTCTTCTGTCAGAAGCGTTGACGAAACATTCAAGGCGCCTCTAGCTTCATCGCGTCGTACTTCGTACGTCATATATGAGACGCGATACGCGAGATGTGAGAGCCCTTCACCCATGACCTTTGCGCCCACCCCGATTCCGTCCCGCACCCAGTACGTGCTGGAGGCGATCAAGCACGCGATCCTCACGGCGCAGCTGAGACCAGGGCAGGCGCTCGTCGAGACGGAGCTCGCCGCGCAGTTCGGGGTCTCCAAGACCCCCGTCCGTGAGGCGCTCAAGACCCTCGCCGGTACCGGGCTCGTCGTCATGAGCCAGTACAAGGGCGCGATCGTGCGGCTGGTCGACGCGACCATGGCCCGGGAGGTGTACGACGTACGACTGCTCCTCGAACCGGAGGCGCTGCGCCGCTCCATCACCCGCAAGGCCTCGCTCGACGCGGCCCAGGAGGCCCTGGAGCGGGCCGACTCGGCCGGGGACAAGGCCGACAGGTCGCTCGCCAACCGGGACTTCCACCGGGCGCTCTACCTGCCCTGCGGCAATCCGCTGCTGGCGCGGATGCTCGACGAGGTACGGGACCAGGCGGCCCTCGTGTCGACCGTGGCCTGGGCGACCATCCCGTCCTGGGAGCGGGAGGCGGCCGAGCACCGGGAGATCCTGCGGCTCGCGCTGGCCGACGACGCGGACGCGGCGGCCGGGGCCCTGCACGACCACATCGCGTCGTTCGTCAGCCGCGCCTTCCCCGACGACGAAGACGGGGGCGGGGCGGCGTGAACCACCGGCACACCGACGAAAGGCCTGCCCGCATGGACCTCACACCGCTGAAGGCGGCCCTCGCAGACGTCGTGGCGATCCCGGTGACCCCGTTCGCCGAGGACGGCACCATCGACACCGCGGCGCACCGCGCCCTGCTGCGCAGGCTGCTCGACGGCGGGGTGCGCACCCTCACCCCGAACGGCAACACCGGGGAGTTCTACGCGCTCACCCCCGATGAGCGGCGCGCCGTCACCGAGCTGACCATCGACGAGGCGGGCGGCCGGGCCACGATCCTGGTCGGGGTCGGCCACGACGTGCCGACCGCCGTCGCCGCGGCCGAGCACGCCCGGGACGCCGGGGCCGGGCTGGTGATGGTCCACCAGCCCGTGCACCCGTACGTCTCGCAGGACGGCTGGATCGACTACCACCGGGCCATCGCCGGTGCCGTCCCCGGACTCGGCGTCGTGCCCTACATCCGCAATCCGCACCTCGACGGGGAGGCCCTGGCCGTGCTCGCGGACGCCTGCCCCAACGTCATCGGCGTCAAGTACGCCGTCCCGGACGCCGCCCGCTTCGCCGCCTTCGCCCGGGACGCCGGCCTGGACCGGTTCGTCTGGATCGCCGGCCTCGCCGAGCTGTACGCCCCCTCCTACTTCTCCGCGGGCGCCACCGGATTCACCTCCGGCCTCGTCAACGTGGCCCCCGGTGTCTCGCTGGCCATGCTGGAGGCGCTGCGGGCCGGCGACCACCCGGCCGCGATGAAGGTCTGGGAGCGGATCCGCCGCTTCGAGGAACTGCGCGCCGACGGACAGTCCGCCAACAACGTGACCGTCGTCAAGGAGGCGCTGGCCTCGCTCGGCCTGTGCGGCCGCGAGGTGCGCCCGCCGAGCCGGGTGCTGCCCCAGGCGCAGCGCGCCGAGGTCGCCGACCGGATCGCGGGGTGGTCCATATGACCGCCCCGGCCGGCCGGATCGGCCCCGAGGAACTGCGCAGCCACCAGTGGTACGGCACGGACGGGCTGCGTTCCTTCAGCCACCGCGCCCGCACCCGCCAGCTCGGCTACCTCCCCGAGGAGCACATCGGCAAGCCGGTCGTCGCGATCCTCAACACCTGGTCCGACATCAACCCCTGCCACGTCCATCTGCGCGAGCGCGCCCAGGCCGTCAAGCGGGGCGTCTGGCAGGCGGGCGGTTTCCCGCTCGAATTCCCGGTCTCCACCCTCTCGGAGACGTTCCAGAAGCCGACCCCGATGCTCTACCGCAACATGCTGGCGATGGAGACGGAGGAACTGCTGCGCTCCTACCCCGTCGACGGGGCGGTGCTGCTGGGCGGCTGCGACAAGTCGACGCCCGCGCTGCTGATGGGCGCGGCCTCCGTCGACCTGCCGGCCGTCTTCGTGCCTGCCGGGCCGATGCTGCCCGGGCACTGGCGCAACGAGGTCCTCGGCTCCGGCACCGACATGTGGAAGTACTGGGACGACAAGCGCGCCGGACTCATCGGCGACTGCGAGATGGCCGAACTGGAGAACGGGCTCGCCCGCTCGCCCGGCCACTGCATGACGATGGGCACCGCCTCCACCCTGACCGCCGCGGCCGAGGCGCTCGGTGTCACCGTGCCGGGCGCCTCCTCCATCCCGGCCGTCGACTCCGGCCACGACCGGATGGCCGCCCGGTCGGGGCTCGCGATCGTCGAACTGGTGTGGCGGCAGCGGAAGCTGTCGGACATCCTCACCGCCGACGCGTACCAGGACGCCGTCGCCACCGTCCTCGCGCTCGGCGGCTCGACCAACGCGGTCATCCACCTGATCGCCATGGCGGGCCGTTCCGGCATCCGACTCACCCTCGACGACTTCGACCGCATCGCCCGCACCGTCCCGGTGCTGGCCAACCTGCGCCCCGGCGGGAAGTACCTGATGGAGGACTTCCACTTCGCGGGCGGGCTGCCCGGCTTCCTGGCCCGGCTCACCGACGTACTGCACCTGGACCGGCCCACCGTCACGCACGACACCCTGCGCACCCAGCTCGACGGCGCGCTCGTCCACGACGACGACGTCATCCGGGAGCGCGGCAACCCGCTCGCCGACGAAGGCGGCGTGGCGGTGCTGCGCGGCAACCTCTGCCCGGACGGCGCGGTCATCAAGCACATCGCCGCCGAACCGCATCTCCTGCGCCACACCGGCCCCGCGGTCGTCTTCGACGACTACAGGGAGATGCAGCGCACCATCAACGACCCGGCGCTCGCCCTCACCCCGGACCACGTCCTGGTCCTCCGCAACGCCGGGCCCAAGGGCGGCCCCGGCATGCCCGAGTACGGCATGCTGCCGATCCCCGACTACCTGCTGAAGCAGGGCGTGCGCGACATGGTGCGGCTCTCCGACGCCCGGATGAGCGGCACCAGTTACGGGGCCTGCGTGCTGCACATCGCACCCGAGTCCTACGTCGGCGGGCCCCTCGCCCTCGTCAGGACCGGCGACCGGATCACCCTGGACGTCGAGGCGCGCCGGCTCCATCTCGACGTGAACGAAGAGGAGCTGGAGCGGCGCAGGGCCGAGTGGACGCCGCCGGCCAACCGGTACGGGCGCGGATACCAGGCGCTCTACCAGGACCAGATCACCCAGGCCGACACCGGCTGCGACTTCGCCTTCCTGGCCCGGCCGGGAGAAGTGCCCGACCCGTACGCCGGCTGAACGCCCCACCGGAATTCCGCGCACCGCCCTGTTCGGTGGATCGAACGCCATGCGGCAAGCGCTTGCGCAGTACACGCATCAGCACCAGCCCGCACCCCCAGTACCTGAGAGAACGGAGACGTGTCATGGCCCAAGCCGCCGCTGTGGCCACACCGCCCAAGGTGCCCAGGCGCCGCTCCGCGAGCCCCCGCAAGCTGCCGTACCTGCTGATCGCCCCCGCGGGGCTGCTGATGCTGGGCTTCATCGCCTACCCGGTGATCAGCGTCTTCTACTACAGCCTGCAGAACTACAACGTCACCAAGCCGTGGCGGAACGGCTTCGCGGGCTTCGACAACTTCACCCGGATCTTCACCGAGGACGACCAGTTCTGGACCACGCTGGGCTTCAGCGCCCAGTGGGTGGTCACCCAGGTCGCGCTCCAGCTCACCCTCGGACTCGCCCTCGCCCTGATCGTCAACCAGACCTTCATCGGCCGCGGCATCTCCCGGGCCATGGTCTTCTCGCCGTGGGCCGTCTCCGGCGTACTCACCAGCACCATCTGGATCCTGCTCTACAACTCCTCGACGGGCTTCAGCCGTTACCTCGCGGACGCGGGGATCGGCGACTACGGCACCTCCGTGCTCTCCGACACCGGCACCGTCTTCTGGGCCGCGACCGTCGCCGAACTCTGGCGCGGAGTGCCCTTCTTCGCCATCCTCATCCTCGCCGACCTGCAGTCCGTCTCCAAGGAGCTGTACGAGGCGGCGTCCGTGGACGGCGCCGGGCGGCTGCGCCAGTTCTTCCACATCACCCTGCCGCACCTGCGGGACGCGATCATCCTCGCCACCCTGCTGCGCGGCGTCTGGGAGTTCAACAACGTCGACCTGCTCTACACCCTCACCGGGGGCGGGCCCGCGGGCGAGACCACGACCCTGCCGCTCTACGTCGCCAACACCGGCATCGAGGGCCACGACTTCGGGTACGCCTCCGCGCTCACCACCGTCGCCTTCGTGATCCTCCTCTTCTGCTCGATCGTCTATCTGCGCCTGAGCAAGTTCGGAGGCGACCACAAGTGACTGCCGCACTGGCCGAGAAGAACGGCACCGACTCCGCACGCCCGCCCGCGCCGAGCAGCCTTCCGTCCGCCGCGCACCGGCGCCTCAGACCCGGGCGTGAGCGGGCCTTCGACGACGTTCCGCGCTGGCAGATCTACGTACCGCTCGGCATCTACCTGGTCTTCACCCTCATCCCGTTCTACTGGATGTTCCTGTTCGCGGTGCGCCCCGCCGGGTCCACCTCGCTCGTGCCGTGGCCGATGACGGCGGAGCACTTCTCCAAGGTCTGGAACGAGCGCAGCTTCGCCGTCTTCTTCCAGAACAGCATGATCGTCGGCGTCTGCACCCTGGTCGCCACCACGCTCGTCGCCCTGGCCGGCGGCTACGCGCTGGCCCGGTTCAACTTCAGGATCAAGAACGCCTTCATGCTGGCGCTGCTCTGCTCGCAGTTCATCCCGGGCGCGCTGATGCTCGTACCGCTCTTCGAGATCTTCAAGAACCTGCAGATGATCAACTCCCTGGGGAGTGTGGTCATCGCCGAGACGGTCTTCCAGCTGCCGCTCTCGATCATCCTGATCAGCGGGTTCATCAAGAACGTGCCCGTCTCGCTGGAGGAGGCCGCCTGGGTGGACGGCTGCTCGCGCTTCCGTGCCTTCTGCGCGGTGGTGCTCCCGCTGCTGCGGCCGGGGCTGATCGCCGTCGGCTCGTTCGCCTTCGTGCACAGCTGGAACCACTTCCTGTTCGCCCTGATGTTCCTCAGCGAGCAGGACAAGCAGACGATCCCGGTCGGTCTGAACACCCTCATCGGCGCGGACAGCGTCGACCTGGGCGCGCTGGCCGCGGGCGGGGTGATCGCCGCGGTCCCCGTGGTGATCGTCTTCGCCTTCATCCAGAAGTGGCTGATCACCGGCTTCAGCGCCGGCGCGGTGAAGGGATGACCGGCATGTCGTCGCCGCCCACCACCGCGCCCGTCCCGATCGTCCTCGCGGGTGCCCGGGGCCACGGGCACTGGCACCTCGCCAATATCCGCCGACTCCAGGACCGGGGCCTCGTCCGGCTCGCCGGCATCTGTGAACCCGCCCCGCTCGACGAGCGCGAACTCGCCGCCTTCGCGGGTGAACTCCCGCAGCAGGGAGCCGACTTCGGGGCGCTCCTGGACTCCACCGGGGCCGTCGCCGCCGTCATCTGCACCCCTATCCAGACCCATACCGAACTGGCGCTCACCGCCGCGCGGCACGGCGTCCACCTCCTCCTGGAGAAGCCGCCCGCGGCGACCCGGGCCGACTTCGAGCGGATCCTGACCGCGGTACGGGACGCCGGCATCGCCTGCCAGGTGGGCTTTCAGTCCCTCGGCTCGCACGCCGTACCCGCCATCCGGGACCTCGTCCGCAGCGGCGCGATCGGCGCCGTGCGGGGCTACGGGGCCGCGGGTGCCTGGGTCCGCGACGACGCCTACTACCGGCGCGCTCCCTGGGCCGGACGGCGGAGGATCGGCGACACCGACGTGGTCGACGGGGTCCTGACCAACCCGCTCGCCCACGCCGTCGCCACCGCCCTCGAACTCGCCGGCAGCGGAACGGCCCAGGACGTCGCCTCCGTCGAGACCGAACTCTTCCGCGCCCACGACATCGAGGCCGACGACACCTCCTGCGTACGGATCACCACCACGTCCGGACTGCCGGTCACCGTCGCCGTCACCCTCTGCGCCGAACAGGCCGGCGAACCCTATGTGATCGTCCACGGCGACCGCGGCCGGATCACCTTCTGGTACAAGCAGGACCGGGTCCTCGTGCAACGCGCCGGCCACGGCCCACAAGAGGCGGTGCACGGCCGCACGGACCTCCTGGAGAACCTCCTCGACCACCTGCGGCAGGACGGCACCGAACTACTGGTGCCGCCACACCGCACCGGCGCCTTCATGCGGGTCGTCGAGGCCGTACGGACCGCCCCCGAACCGCTCGCCCTGCCCGCCGACGCCTGGCACACCGCCCCCGCGACCGTCGGCAACGGAACCCGCCGGGTGGTGCGCGGCGTCGACGCGGCCGTCGCGGCGGGCGCCGACACCCTCACGCTCTTCTCCGAACTCGGCGTCCCCTGGGCGCTCCCCACAGAGGTGAGTTCACCGTGACGACCACCGCACTCCTGAGCTGTGCCGGCCGCCCGGTCGGCCGCTACACCTACCTGCCGGCCCCCGGGGGCCGCCCCTACCTGCACCCGGTCACCACCCTCGGCGGCACCCCGGTCACCGAGGAGCACCCGGCCGACCACGTCCACCACCTGGGTACCTCCGTCGCCGTTCCCGACGTGGCGGGGCACAACTTCTGGGGCGGCCGCACCTTCGTCCGGGGCCGGGGCCCCACCGCGCTCGACAACCACGGGGTGCAGCGCCACCTCGGCTGGAAGCTCCGCGACCCGGACGGATTCGTCGAGGAGCTCAGCTGGGAGGCGGACGACACCGAACTGCTGCGGGAGCACCGCACCGTCGCCGCCTGCGAACTCTCCGACACCGCCTGGGCGCTGGACTTCTCCTTCTCGCTCACCAACCGCGGCACCTCGGACCTGTCGATCGGCAGCCCCGCCACGAACGGCAGACCGGGCGCCGGATACGGCGGTTTCTTCTGGCGCGCCCCCAAGGAGGCCTCGGCGCCCGCCGTGTTCAGCGACTCCGGTGACGGCGAGGACGCCGTGCACGGACACGCCGCCCACTGGGTCGCGATGAGCGGCGACGGCTGGACCCTGGTGTTCGCGGGGGCCACCGGGGCGACCCGGCGGGACCCGTGGTTCGTGCGGAGCACCGAGTACCCGGGCATCGGTTCCTCCCTCGCGGCCGCCCACCGGCTCCCCGTCCCCGCGGGCGGCACGGTCGTACGCCGGATCGTCACGGTCATCGCCGACGGCCGGCTCGACCGGGCGGCGGCCGCCGCCTACGTCCGCCGGGCGGTGACGGCGTGAGCACCGCCCGGGACAGCCGGCCCTGGACCGCCGACCTCGGCGACGGCACCTACCGCAACCCGGTGCTGAACGCCGACTGGTCCGATCCCGACGTGGTGCGGGTCGGCGACGACTTCTACCTCACCGCCTCCAGCTTCGGCCGGGTCCCCGGACTGCCGCTGCTGCACTCGCGCGACCTGGTGAACTGGTCCCTCATCGGCCATGCCCTCGACCGCATCGAACCGGCCGCGGACTTCGCCGGGCCGCGCCACGACCGCGGGGTGTGGGCACCTTCGCTGCGTCACCACGCGGGACGGTTCTGGATCTTCTGGGGCGACCCCGACCACGGCATCCAGCAGATCAGCGCCGAGGACGTCCGGGGCCCGTGGAGCGCGCCCCATCTGCTGAAGGCGGGCAAGGGGCTGATCGACGCCTGCCCGCTGTGGGACGAGGAGACCGGCGAGGCGTATCTCGTGCACGCCTGGGCCAAATCCCGTTCCGGCATCAAGAACCGGCTCACCGGACACCGGATGAGCCCGGACGGCCGGGAGCTGCTCGACGAGGGCAGGACCCTGATCGACGCCGACACGATCCCCGGCTGGTTCACCCTGGAGGGCCCCAAGCTCCACCGGCACGAGGGCGAGTTCTGGATCCTCGCCCCGGCCGGCGGGGTGGCGACGGGCTGGCAGGGCGCCTTCCGCTCCCGCGACTTCTTCGGACCGTACGAGGAGCGCGTGGTCCTCGCCCAGGGCCGTACCGGGATCAACGGGCCGCATCAGGGCGGCTGGGTCCGCACCGCGGCGGGCGAGGACTGGTTCCTGCACTTCCAGGAGCGCGGGGCGTACGGGCGGGTCGTCCACCTCCAGCCGATGCGCTGGGCCGCCGAGGACGGCGGCTGGCCGGTCATCGGCGACGCGGGCGAACCCGTCTCCGTGCACCGTAAGCCGGCCGCGCCCCCTCAGCCCGTGGAGGCACCGGCGAGCAGCGACGGCTTTCCCGGCGGCCGGTTCGGCAGGCAGTGGCAGTGGACCGCCGACCCCCGTCCCGGCTGGACCGTCGAGCACGGCGGTGACGGGCTGCGGCTCAGCTGCGTACGGACGGCCTACGCACACGATCTGCGGGCCCTGCCCAACGTGCTGGTCCAGCGGCTGCCCGCGGAGACGTTCACCACCGAGGTCGAGGCAGCCCTCGGCAGCGACGTGCCGGGCGCCAAGGCGGGTCTCGCCGTGCTCGGGGACGCGTTCAGCTGGATCGGGCTGGAGCGGGCCCGGGACGGCGGCGTACGGCTCGTGCACCGGTACGCGGAGCCGGTCGCCGAACACGAACGGGACGCCGAGCACAGCAGGGCGGCCCCCGACGGGCGGGCCCGGCTGCGCATCGAGACCGGGCCGGGAGCGCGCTGCCGCTTCTTCGCCGACACCGGGGACGGGACCGGCTTCAGGCCGTCGGGCCAGGTCTTCGCCGCGACACCGTGGCGCTGGGTCGGCGCCCTGCTCGGACTGTTCGCCACCGCACCCGCCGGAACGGGGCCGGCCGGGACGGCCTGTTTCACCGGATTCCGCACCAGCGCCTGACCGCACGCACCGACCGCACGAAGTGACCGTTCGGACACCCCCCATGCAGAGCGACCCGTCACACGGACAACCGACAGAGAAGAGCCGACCATGAAGATCTCGAAGACGCAGCGGGGGCGTGCCGCGGCAGCGGTGTCCGTCGCGGCGGTGCTCGCACTGACCGCCACCGCCTGCGGTGACGACGGCAGCGACAGCGGCACCGAGGGCAGTGGCAAGGGCGAAATCACCTTCTGGGACAACAACGGCGGTCCGCGCACCGCCATCTGGACCGAGATCATCAAGGATTTCGAGAAGGAGAACCCGGACATCAAGGTCAAGTACGTGCCGATCCCGATCGCCGACGTGCAGTCCAAGTACGACACGGCCATCGCGGGCGGCGGGCTGCCCGACGTGGGCGGTGTGGGCACGGCCTATCTGGCCAACATGGTCTCGCAGGAGGCCCTCGACCCGCTCACCGACCGGATCAAGGGCTCCTCGCTGAAGGGCAAGCTCGTCGAGGGCATGGTCGAGAGCGTCAAGGACGCGGGCGGCCGGGGCGACGACCTGTACTCGGTGCCGACCTCCGCCAACAACGGCGCGATCTGGTACCGCACGGACCTGTTCAAGGCGGCGGGTCTCGAAGCGCCCACCACCTGGGCCGACTTCTACAAGGCGGCCGACAAGCTCACCGACGGCAAGCACAACAAGTTCGGCTACACCATCCGCGGCGGCGCGGGCTCCATCGCGCAGGCCATGGACGCGGCGTACGGCCAGTCCGGCATCACGGAGTTCTGGAACGGCGACAGAACGACCCTCAACGACCCGAAGAACGTCGCCGCGCTGGAGAAGTACGTCGCGCTCTACAAGAAGTCGACACCCGCCGCCGACGTCAACAACGACTTCACCAAGATGGTCGCCCAGTGGGACACCGGCACCATCGGGATGCTCAGCCACAACCTGGGTTCCTACCAGGACCACCTGAAGGCACTGGGCAAGGAGAAGTTCGCCGGGATACCCAACCCGATCGGGGACGGCGGCACCCGGGTCCAGGTCTCCAACCCGGTCGACGGCCTCGGCCTGTTCCGGTCGAGCAAGAACAAGACGGCCGCCTGGAAGTTCATCGAGTTCGCCGCCTCGCACGAGTCGAACAGCAAGTGGAACGAGTCCGCGGGCGCCATCCCGGCCAACACCGAGGCCGCCAAGGACCCGTGGATCAGCGGGACGGAGCCGACCGAGCTGGCCGCGAAGGCCCTCACCGACGGCTCCACCAAGATCGTGCAACTGCCGTACTACCTGCCCGACTGGAACAACATCAGCAAGGCGGACAACGAGCCGGAGTTCCAGAAGCTGCTGCTCGGCAAGGTCACGTCCAAGGCCTTCCTGGACAAGATCGCCGAAGAGCTGAACAAGGCCCAGGCGGAGTGGAAGGAGATCGGCAACGGCTGAGCCGGCCCCGACACCCCGGTGACCGGGGGCCGGCGGCGGCGCGGGTCGCACCCGCCGTCGGCCCCCCTCCTCCCGTACTCCGTACCGCAGTTACGTCCCGCACGTATCCGTACGTCCCACGAGAGAGGCAGTTCCACCGTGTCACTCACCCGTAGACGCACCGCGGCCGCGCTGCTCGCGCTGCCCCTCGGCCTGGCCGCCACCCCCGCCGTCGCGCACGGGCCGGGCGGGCGCCGCCGCACCGTGCACATCGCGGGCGATTCGACGGCCGCCCAGAAGTACGCGGACGTGGCGCCCGAGACCGGCTGGGGGATGGCCCTGCCGTTCTTCCTGGCCCCTTCCCTCGCGGTCTCCAACCACGCGATGAACGGCCGTAGTTCGAAGAGCTTCATCGACGAGGGGCTGCTCGCGGCCCTGCTGGGGGAGGTGCGTGCGGGCGACCTCCTGCTGATCCAGTTCGGGCACAACGACGAGAAGACCGAGGACCCGGCCCGCGGCACCGACCCGTACACCACCTACCAGGACCATCTGCGCCAGTACGTGCGCGGCGCCCGGGTGCGCCGGGCGCGGCCGGTCCTGCTCACCCCGGTGGAGCGCCGCCGCTTCGCCGCCGACGGCACCGCGACGCCCAGCCACGGCGACTACCCGGACGCGATGCGCGCGCTGGCCGCCGAGGAGCGCGTCCCCCTGCTCGACCTCCAGGCCCGCACGCTCGCCCGCTGGCAGGAACTGGGTCCGGACGGCACGCGGGAGTACTTCAACTGGCTGGAGCCGGGGCAGTCGCCCAACTATCCCGACGGGCAGCAGGACAACACGCACTTCCGGCCCCGCGGCGCCATCGAGGCCGCCCGGCTGGTCACCCGCTCACTGCTGGACGAGCGCGTCCTCGCCCCGCGCGACGTGCGCCCCGCCGGCTCCCCGGTCCCCACCGAGTGGATCACCTGGCCACAGGCCTGACCGCTCCCCACAGCCCCACAGCACGACTCCGACACCCACCGACCCACCCCGAAGGAACCGCCATGCCCGCACGCATGTGTCATGCACGCGCCATAGCCCTGGTGATGGGCTGCGCCTCACTGGCCCTCGCCGTCTCCGTGCCCGCCCAGGCCACCGGACACCGGCCCGCCCCCCGCCACAGCAGCGGCATCGAGCGCGCCGTCCTCCCCGAGGGCGACGGCTGGGCCGCCGCCGAGGGCTCCACCACCGGCGGCGCCGCAGCCACCCCCGATCACGTCTACACCGTGAGCAACCGGGCCGAACTCGTCGCCGCCTTCGCTGACGCGGGCGACGCACCGAAGATCGTCAGGATCGACGGCACCATCCACGGGAACTCCGACGCCGAGGGCACCCCGGTCGGCTGCGAGGAGTACGAGACCGACGGCTACACCCTGGACAAGTACCTCGCCGCCTACGACCCGGACACCTGGGGCCGCAGCGAGGTCCCGTCCGGCCCCCTGGAGGACGCCCGGCTCGCCTCGGCCAAGCTGCAGAAGGCGGCCGTGAACGTCTACGTCCCGTCCAACACCACACTGATCGGCGTCGGCGGGAACGCCACGGTCATCGGCGCCGGCCTCCAGATCCAGAACGTATCCAACGTCATCGTCCGCAACATCGGCTTCGAGGACACCTACGACTGCTTCCCCCAGTGGGACCCCACCGACGGGGACACCGGGCACTGGAACTCCGAGTACGACAACCTCGTCGTCCACGGTTCCGACCACGTCTGGGTCGACCACAACACCTTCAGCGACGGGGACCACCCGGACGCCGGCCAGCCCCGCTACTTCGACGAGCTGTACCAGCAGCACGACGGGCTCTTCGACATCGTCAAGGGCGCCGACCTGGTCACCGCCTCCTGGAACGTCCTGGAGGACCACGACAAGACGATGCTCATCGGCAACAGCGACGGCGCCGGGGACACCGACCGCGGAAAGCTCCGGGTCACGCTGCACCACAACCTCTTCAAGGACCTGAACGAGCGCGCCCCCCGGGTCCGCTTCGGCCAGGTCGACTCGTACAACAACCACTTCGTCGCCACCAGGGGCAGCGTCTACGGCTACTCGTACGGCATCGGCGCCGAGTCCCATCTCGTCGCCGAGCACAACGCGTTCACCCTGTCCGGCGGGTTCGACCGGGCGAAGATCCTCAAGAAGTGGTCCGAGTCCTCGCTCACCGCCGCGGACAACTACGTCAACGGCCGCCGGACCGATCTGATCGCCGTCCACAACGCGGGCGTCCCCGAGGAGCAGCTCACCGCGGGCGCCGGCTGGACACCCGCCCTGCGCACCGGAGTCGTCCACCCGCTGCTCGTCCCGCTGCTCGTGGACCTGGGGGCGGGCGTGGGCCGGATTCCAGGCGCCTGACCACCGACCGCCCCGAGCCCCGCCGGCGCCCCAGTGGCGCCGGCGGACCCGCCCGGCCCCCGTCGCGCCCCGCGCGTAAGGAAGTCACACCCATGCCCAGCAGACGCAGTGCCCTGACCCTGCTCGCGGGCGGCAGCGCCGCCCTCGCGCTCGGAGCGGCCCCGGCCGCACACGCCCACGACCGGCCCGTCGGCCACCGCCCCTTCGGACGCCACGGCTCACCGTCCCACCGCCCCGACACCGCGACGCTCTACGTCGACGCCCACGGCAGGGGCGACCACACCACCGTCCAGGCCGCCGTGGACGCGGCGACCGGCAGCGGCAGGACCCTGGTGATCGCCCCGGGCACCTACCGCGAGACGGTCGACATCCCGGCCGACCGGACCGGCCTCACCCTCATCGGCGCGAGCGGCGACCCGCACGACACCGTCATCGTGTACGCCAACGCCAACGAAACGCCCCTGCCCGACGGTTCGGGCACGCACGGCACCAGCGGATCAGCCACCGTCACCGCCCGGCCCGCCGGTCTCACCGCACACGCGCTGACCTTCGCCAACGACTGGCTGCGCGCCGACCACCCCGCGTACGCCGGGACCCAGGCCGTCGCCATCAAGGTGCAGGGCGACCGTTCGGCGTTCTACGACTGCCGCTTCCTGGGACACCAGGACACCCTCTACGCCGACTCCGCCGCCCTCACCGACTTCGCCCGCCAGTACTACCGCGACTGCTACGTCGAAGGAGACGTCGACTTCGTCTTCGGCCGCGCCACCGCCGTCCTGGACCGCTGTCACTTCCGCACCCTGAACCGCACCGACCTGGCTGCCCCGCCGTACGGCTTCGTCTTCGCGCCCAGCACCGCAGGCGCCAACGCGCACGGCTTTCTCGTGCTGCGCTCCCGGGTCACCGGCACGGCGCCGGACGGTTACTTCAAGCTGGCGCGCCCCTGGGTGCCCTCCTCCGACCTCACCGCACACCCGATGCTGACCGTGCGCGAGTGCCGGCTCGGCGCGGGAATCGACACCGACGAACCGTACGGAACCATGTCCGCGGGCTTCCCCTGGCAGGAGCAGCGCTTCGCCGAGTACCGCAACACGGGGCCGGGCGCGCGCGTCACCGTACCCGCCAACCGCCCCCTTCTCACCGCTCCCGAGGCGCGCCTGCACACCCCGGCCGGCTGGTTCGGCGACTGGCGTCCGCACCGGTGAGGAGCCGCCACCGCGCGACGGGCGCCCCGCCGGACGGCTCCGGCGGGGCGCCCGGCACCGTAGCTCAGTCGTAGCTGAGGTCGGAGCTGCTGTACTTGCAGTACGTGCCGTCCGGCCCGCTGCCCGTCTCCGGCGGCTCGGCGCCGGTGTCGTTGCCGGTGTAGCGGACGCACGGCTTGATCTTCTTGCTGCTGTCGCCGTGGATGCGGACGGACCTCAGGGTCGCGGTGTCCCCGTAGTTCGTGTTGATCCCCACCAGGGCCTTGCCCGGAGCCGTCACATCCACGTCGCTGACCGTGATCGTGCGCTTGTACTGCTTGGAGCAGTTTCCGCAGGAGCGCACCAGCTTGCCGAAGTCCGAGACCTGGAAGCCGCTCACGGTCAGGCTGCCCGCGCCGTTGAACTGGAAGACCTTGTCGTCGGCGCCCCTGGCACCGCCGCCGGTCACCTTGTACACGGCCCCGGACGAACCGCCCTTGAAGGAGGCAGCGTCCTCGCCGACATCCTCCCACCACACGTTCTGCAGCGTGCAACTGCCCAGGCAGTGAATGCCGTCGGCGGCCGGGGAGCCCACGACGACGTTCTTCAGGACCGCACCGTCGGCCAGCTCGAAGACCGGGTCCTGGTCCTCGTCCTGCCCGCCGTCGCCCAGGTCCCCGCTGCCGTAGAAGCGCTTCAACGCGCCGTCGTACGTACCGGATACCTCGATGGTCGCCGGTACGGCCTGCGAACCCACGGGGGTGGGCCAGGCCGCCGCGGCGGCGGGCGTGGGGGAGGCGTCGGCCGACTGGACCAGCAGACCAGTGGCGAGCGCGGCGCCGGTGAGGGCCAGTGCGGTCGTCGACGTGGCGATCGTGCGACGCCGGCCGGAGCGCCGTGCGTGGCTGCCGCGGAGTGCGGCTTGCTTCTTCATGTCGGTGTCCCGTTCCTCGATGGTGGGGGGAGCGTTGCTCTCCTTGGTCGCCACCACCGGGTCGGGGGTTGCCGGGTACCGCCGCTCTTTTTCTCCCCCGCGCCACACAGGGTGAAGACCAAGTCAGGGACCGGTCAGTGAGCGCGGCCGAAGGAGTCGCCCACCGAAGCCCGTTGACCCGTGACCCGCACCGCGTGCGCCGTCACGTAGTCGCCCGCCGGGTTCCGTTCGCCCTCGGCGTGGTCGTACTGCCCGGCGAAGGTGTGCGTACCGGCCGGGACACTCCGTCCGGGCTTCAGCACCCACCGGTACACGAGGAAACCGCCGTCCTCGGTCGCCGACACGGTGAAGTCCCGCTCCGGCAGCGAACGCCAGGAACCGGTGCTGGTCACGCCGCCGGTGAGCACGATCCGCAGCTCCACGGTCAAGGAGGAGAGCGGCTCCGTAGTCCGCAGCGTCACATTGCTCTGCGCCCAGTACGCGTTGCTGTGCGGGTCGACGACGCCGTCCGTCCACAGCGGGCCGTCCTCGGTCCGCAGCGTGCCGCCGGGTGCGGCCGGAGCGGTGACCGGGCCCGGCGTACCGGTCGCCGACGGCGGACCCGCCACCGGCTCACCGCGCTGCCCGTCCCCGCCGGCGGAGGTGACGGCGAACGCGCCGACGGCCAGCACCCCGCAGACCGCCGCCGTCGCTCCCGCGACCCGCAGCCACGGCATCGCGGCGCGCGGCGGGCCCGCCGGCCGGGCCCGGGGGCGGTCCTCGGCCATCCCGCGCTCGACCCGGGCCAGTATCCGCTCCCGGTCCGGCCGGTGCGCCTCGGCGGCGACCCGCAGCCGCCGGGGCAACTCCTCGTTCCTCACTGACTTCCTCCGGTGCGCTGCGCCGCGACGGCCACCTGTACGTGCGCGGCGGGCGTGTCGGGACCGAGCAGCCGCTGCAGTTCCGCGACGGCGCGCGAGGTCTGGCTCTTCACCGTACCCACCGAGATCCCGAGCACCAGCGAGGTGTCCCGCTCCGAGAGGTCGAAGGCGTGCCGCAGCACCACACAGGCGCGCTTGCGGAACGGCAGCCGGCGCAGCGCCCCCTGGACGTCCACCACCGCCGACACGTCCGGATCCTCGACGGCGTACCCGTCCCCGCCGCCGCGCGGCGCCCAGAACAGCGCGATGCGGCGGCGCTCGCGCACCGCGCTCCTGATCCGGGTCCTGGCCAGGTTGGCGACCACCCCGCGCGCGTACGCCACCGGGTGATCGGCGCTCCTGACCCGGTCCCAGCGGTGCCACAGGGCCAGCAGGGCATCGGCGGCCAGATCGTCCGCGGCATCGGCCTCACCGGTCAACAGGTGTGCGAGCCGGGCGAGTTCGGCGTAATGGGCCTCGAAGAAGGCATGGAACTCGGCGGCAGCGGCATCGGTGTCCTCGACGGATGTGCCCACAGCTACCCCATCCCCGCGATCGAATCCCGCACCTGCCGGTCCCGGCCGTGTACGTTCCCGGAGCCGCCCGCGGTGTGCGGGCGGGGCGAGAGCGTACCGCGCACCCCGCAAGCGCTTCGACACGGGTGCGTATCCAAGTAAGGCGTAACACGGCGAAAACCTGAAGGGCCCGGGACACAGCGAACGCCCCGGCGCCCCGAAAAGGGGCCCCGGGGCGCCGGGTCCGTCCATCCGCCGGTTACCCGCGGTGCGTCACCGCTGGAGCGCGGCCTTCATCATCTTCTGGGCGATCGGGGCCGCGAGACCGTTGCCGCTGACCTCGGAGGCGGCCGAACCCGAGTCCTCCACGATCACCGCGACCGCGACCTCCTGGCCGCTGGAGCCGTCCTTCGCGTACGAGGTGAACCAGGCGTACGGGGTGTTGCTGTTGCCCACGCCGTTCTCCGCGGTCCCCGTCTTGCCGCCCACCTCCGCCCCGCCGATCCGGGCGTTGGTGCCGGTCCCCTTCTCCACGACGGTCACCATCGCGCTGCGCAGCTCCTTGGCGGTGGCCGCGGAGACGACGCGCTTCATGTCACCGTCCGCGTAGTCCTCCAGGGTGCCGCCCTTGGAGTCCGTCACCTTGGACACCATGTGCGGGGCGGCCAGCTCACCGCCGTTGGCGAGCGCCGCCGAGACCATCGCCATCTGGAGCGGTGTCGCGGTGACCTCGAACTGGCCGATGCCCGTCAGCGCCGTCTGCGCGTCGTCCATGTCGGAGGGGTAGAGGCTCTCAGCGGCCCGGACCGGTACGTCGAGCTTCTCCGTGTTGAAGCCGAACTTCTCCGCCATCGCCCGCACCTTGTCCTGGCCGAGGTCGGCGGCGACCTTGCCGAAGACGTTGTTGCACGAGTACTGGAGCGCCACGCGCAGCGTCGCGTTCTCGCAGGGGGCGGAGGCGCTCTCGTTCCTCAGGGGGGTGCTGCTGCCGGGCAGGGTGTACGGGCTGGGGCTCTTGGTGGGCTCGTCGACCGAGCTGTAGAGACCGTCCTCCAGCGCGGCGGACGCCACTACCAGCTTGAACGTCGAACCGGGTGCCAGCGGCTGCCGCATCGCACGGTTGACCAGCGGCTTGTCCGGGTCGGCGAGCAGCTTCTTCCAGGTGTCGCCGTCGGTCGTCCCGCTGATGTCGGAGGGGTCGTAGGACGGCGAGGAGACCATCCCCAGGATCTGTCCGCTCTTCGGGTCGATCGCCACGGCCGCGCCCTTGTCGTCGCCGAGCGCGTCGTACGCCGCCTTCTGCACGTCCGGATCGATCGTCGTCAGCACGCTGCCTGGCTCGGTCTGCTTGCCGGTCAGCGCGTCCAGCGGGTTCTTCAGCCGGTCGTCGGTGCCGTCCAGCACATGGCTGTAGATGCCTTCGAGCTGGGTGGAGCCGTAGGCCTGCGAGCCGTATCCGGTGACGGCGGCGTAGAGGTCGCCCTGTTTGTAGGTGCGCTTGTACGCGAGGTCGCTGCCCTCCGTCCTCTTCGATCCGGTGACCGGGGAGCCGGCCACGATGATGTCGCCGAGCGGCTGCGCGTACTGCGCGATGATGTTCCGCCGGTTGTGGTCGTCGTCTGCGAGCGCCCGGGCCTGGTACGCCTGCACCCAGGTCGCCCGCCCCAGCAGGGCGAGCACCAGCAGCAGCGAGAAGACCGAGGCGCGCCTTATCGTCTTGTTCATTCCGTACAGGGGACGTACGGGACGGGGCGCACCGTTCCCCGTTGTGCGGCTTCTCACCCATTCCTCATCGTCACCCGGCCGTCGCCGCGGTGCCCGCGGGCTCAGCCCGGGGTGATGAACCCCGACTCGTACGCCGCGATGACCGCCTGCGTACGGTCCCGGGCGCCGGTCTTCGCGAGGACGGCCGCCACATGGGTCTTCGCCGTCGCCGGACCGACCCGCAGCCGCGCCGCGATCTCCGCGTTGGTGAGTCCGGCCGCCATCAGCCGCAGGACGTCCGCCTCCCGGCCGGTGAGCCGGGCGGCCCAGGCGGGTGCGGCGGACGGCCTGCGCCGCCCGTACTCGGCCGCCAGTCCCCGCACCGCCGCGGGGAAGAGCAGCGAATCGCTGCGGGCCACCAGCCGCACCGCCTGCACCAGGTCCTCGGCCGCCGCCCGTTTGAGCAGGAAGCCCGCGGCTCCGGCGCACAGCGCGTCGTACACGTAGGAGTCGTGTTCGAAGGTGGTGACGACGACGATGCGGGGGGCCGGGTCGAGCGTGGCCAGGATCTGCTCGGTGGCCCGGATGCCGTCGGTCTCCGGCATCCGCACGTCCATCAGCACCACGTCGGGGCGCAGTTCACGGACCACGGAGACGGCCTCGGCGCCGGTGGAGGCCTCGCCGACGACCTCCAGCCCGCTCTCGGCGTCCAGGATGACCCGCAGAGCGGTGCGGACCATGCGTTCGTCGTCGGCGACGACGATCCGGACCGTCGTACTCATGACCGTTCCCTTCCGGGGGTGTGCAGGGGGAGGCAGGCGGTCAGCCGCCACTCGTCGTCGTGCGGTCCGGCCTCGGTACGGCCGCCGAGCAGGACCGCCCGCTCGGCGATGCCGCGCAGCCCGCGGCCACCGTCGGGCCGTACCGGGGGCGGCCGTTCGGGCAGCGGACTGGCCATGACGATCTCCAGCTCCTCCGGGCGCACCGCGATCCGCAGCCGGACCGGCCCGCCCCGCCCGCCGTGCCGCAGCGCGTTGCTCAGCCCTTCCTGCACGATCCGGTACGCCTGGCGTGCCACGGCGTCGGGCACCGCGCCCTGGTCGCCGTCGGCGGTGTACGAGACGGGGACCCCGCAGTGCGCCAGCAGTCCGTCCAGCGCGTCGAGCCCCGGGCCGGGCGCCGCGTCCTGTTCCCCGTCGCCGTCCTTGCGCAGCAGCCCCAGCACGGTGTCGAGTTCACCGACCGTGCGCCGTGTCGTCTCCTCGATCGCGGTCAGCGCCTCGCGGACGAACTCCGGGTCGCTGTCCAGGACCCGGCGTGCCGCGCCCGCCTGGAGGGTGACGGCGCTGAGCGCGTGGCCGACCGAATCGTGCAGCTCCCGGGCCAGCCGGTTGCGTACCGCGAGGTCGGCCGCCCGGCGCTCGGCGGCGGCCAGCCGGTCGTCGGGGGTGGGCCCCAGCAGCACCGGTGCCCGGTCCGCCAGCAGCGCCCCGGCCGCCGCGGCGCAGCCGGCCAGCGCCGCCAGCATCGCGATCCCGGCGAGGGGCATCAGGACCAGCGGCCAGGGCCCGTCCAGGGCCGCCGGCAGACGCATCACCCGGGAGTCCCGCACGGCCTGGACGAACGGAAGCACCGTCACACCGACCGCGAACGGGATCAGTGCCAGCGTCATGCCGCTGACGATGCCGCCGAGTCCCACGTGCAGGGTGTACCAGAGCGCCGCGCGGACCCGCGCCTGCCGGGTCCTGGCCGGTCCGTCGGCGAGCGGCCGGTCCGGCGGCAGACCGCACAGTGCACGGGCGGCGGCCACCGACAGCGGCCGGGCGAGCGGGAAGAGCGCGGTCACCGCGGCCATCGGCAGCGCGAAGCCGAACGCGGCCAGCTGGTCGACCGGCGAGGTGAACACGTTCGCGTCCGGCCGGTACGAGCCGACGATCACCGTGCCGACCAGGAAGTACGGCATCAACAGGGCGCCGCCGACTACCAGATGCAGCCAGCGCAACCGGGCCCGCTGCCCGACCAGCGGCGTCACGCCGGGCGGCCGGACGGCGGCCGGGCCGCTGCCGCGCGCTCCACCAGGAAGTACGTACCCAGGGTCATCACCAGCATCCCGACCAGCATCTGCACAGCGTAGACGAGCACCACCGCGGCGGTGGGCCGGTGGGCCACGTCGTTGACACCGCTCAGCTGGGCGAGGCCCATCCAGGCGCCCCAGCAGGCCGTCGCCCCGGATCCGCCCCACGCCAGGGCGAGCGGTACCCGCAGCGGCAGGGCGGAGCTCCGGCGGAAGGCGAGGAGCAGGACCCCGGCGACGGCGACGACGGCGAAGAGGCCGTGGACGGCGTCGACGACGTGCGAGTCGCTGTCGCTCTCCGCGATCTGGGCCGCGTTGAGCCCAGCGGTCGACCCGGCGGCCCAGAGCAGATGCATGGCGCCGGGTATCAGGGCGGTCAGCGTGACGGCTACGGCCGTGACCCGCAGGGCGGGGGCCGTGGGGCTGAGGGGCAGATCGCGCAGCGTGCCTTGCCAGAGGTGGCCCCAGCGGTCCCTGGCGTACAGCACGAAGAGGGTGCCCAGCGCCAGGCCCTGGATGATGAAACCGGTGTAGACGACGCCGAAGACCCATTCGTCCAGGAAGGGCCGTGCGGAGTCGCCGCCGCCGGCGATCCCTCCGCCCAGGGCCTTGACCAGTAGTTGCAGTGGATAGCCGGCCATGATCGGCAGCAGCAGACCCGTCGCCGCCCACACCGGCAGGACGAGCAGCCAGGCGGGCACGCGCCGGCCCCAGGCCTGGGTGAGCAGCAGGGCGATGACCACGACCGCGCTGTCCATCAGGACCGAGCCGCCGTTGGCGACGATCATCGCGGCGCGGTGCTCCAGGAGCGGGCTCCCGGCCGGGATCCCGAGGTGACTGCCCGCGACCCAGGCGGCCTTGAGCACGATGTACGGCAGGCAGGCGATGATGGAGAGGGTCCGCAGTGCGGTGCGCAACCGGGTGGTGACCGGTGCGGGGGCCGGTGCGAGCGGTGTCTGTGTCATGCGGTCAACGTTTCCGTGCGGGCGGCGCGCGCACGTCCTGCCCGGCGACGATCCGTCTCCGCCGCACGGCGGAGACGGATCGCGGACATGTCATCCAGTGAGGGTGAACAGCAGTTCGTCGGTCTCCTCGCCGCGGGCGTGCGCGTAGCCGTGGTCCTGGCCCGTCACGGTGAACCCGCACTTCTCCAGTACCCGCCGCGACCCCGTGTTGTCGGCCGCCGCGCGCGCGTACAACGGGCGCTCCGGCACCGTGTCGAGCAGCGCCCGCAGTGCGGCGGTGGCCAGACCGCGGCCCCACCGCGCCCTGTCCATCCAGTAGGTGACCTCACGGTCGTCCGGCGGCCCGTAGACCCCGGCGCTGCCGACCACCACACCGTCGGCGAGCACCGTACGCATCACCACCGAACCGTCGGCCAGGATGCGCTTCCAGTGGGCGTCGAACGCGTGCCGGTCCGTGGGGTCCTCGCTGGTGAAGGCGGCCGTGTGGACCGCCACGGGGTCGGCCATCCAGGCGAAGAACAGCGGCAGATCACCGTCGCGCACCGGGCGCAGGGAAACGTCCATGGTCAGAGCCTCCTGGTGGCGAGCGTCAGCCGGTCACGGGCGTCGAACAGCGCGTCCTTGACCATCTGCTCGTGGGCGGGCGTCAGCCGGGCGACCGGCACCGAGCAGCTGATGGCGTCCCTGGCCGGGGTGCGGTACGGGATCGCGACGCCGAAGCAGCGCAGCCCCAGGGTGTTCTCCTCGCGGTCGACCGCGTACCCCTGCTCGCGGATCAGGTGCAGCTCCTCGATGAGCCTCTCCCGGTCGGTGAGGGTGTGCTCGGTCAGCGCGGGCAGCGTCTCGGGCAGCATCTTGCGCACCTGCTCGTCGCTGTGGGTGGCCAGCAGCGCCTTGCCGAGCGAGGTGGAGTGCGCGGGCAGCCTGCGACCGACGCGGGTGAACGGGCGCAGGTAGTGCTGGGACTGGCGGGTGGCGAGGTACACCACGTTCGTCCCGTCGAGCCGGGCCAGGTGGATGGTCTCCGTCGTGTCGTCGGAGAGCCGGTCCAGGGTGGGGCGGGCGGACGCGACCACCTCGTCGCCGTCGATGTACGAGGTGCCGACCAGCAGCGCCCGTACACCGATCCCGTACCGCGTCCCGGTCGCGTCCGTCTCCACCCAGCCGAGCTCGACCAGGGTGCGCAACAGCATGTAGAGGCTGGACTTGGGGTATCCGACCGCCTCCTGCACCGCCGCGAGCGAGTGCATGCCGGGCCGCCCCGCGAAGTACTCCAGCAGTTCCACCGTCCGTACCGCGGACTTGACCTGTGCCCCACCAGACTCGGCAACCGACATCGCCCTACGCCCCTTCCAGCCCACTTACGAAACCTGCGACTTCTTGCCAACACCGAACGCCCGGAAATAGAGTCGCTTCATATTCACGATCAGGAACTCTGTTCAGAATACCGAACAACTTCTGATGTGTGGCAGTGGAGCGGAAGGAAACACGGTGGCAGCAGCACCAGTCTGGAGCGTCGACCCCCGCACCGGGAACCCGCGTGAGCAGGTTGCGGTGGAGGCTACAGCGGAGGAGGTCGACCGGGCGGTCCGGGCCGCCCATGCCGCACGTGCCTCGCTCGCCGACCGCACCGTGCGCGCCGCGTTCCTGCGGACCGCGGCCGATCTGCTCACCGAGGCCGGCGAGCACGTCATCGAGGCCGCCGACGCCGAGACGGCCCTCGGCCCGGCCCGGCTCACCGGTGAACTCGCGCGCACCGCAGCTCAGTTGCGGGCCTTCGCCGAAGTCGTCGACGAGGGCGCCTTCCTCGACATCCACATCGACCACGAGGACGCCACCCGCACCCCGCCGTGGCCCGATCTGCGCCGCTACAAGATCCCGCTCGGCGTCGTCGCCGTCTACGCGGCCAGTAACTTCCCGCTCGCCTTCTCCGTGCCGGGCGGCGACACCGCCAGCGCCCTCGCGGCCGGCTGCCCGGTCGTCGTCAAGGCGCACCCCGACCACCCCGCGACCTCCGAGCTCTGCGCCTCCGTGCTGCGACGCGCCGCCGCCCGGTCCGGACTGCCCGAGGACGTCGTCGTCCTGGTGCACGGCTTCGAGGCGGGCGTCGAGCTGGTCAGGCACCCGCTCGTCGGCGCCGCCGGCTTCACCGGCTCGGTGCGCGGCGGACGCGCCCTCTTCGACGCGGCGGCGGCCCGGCCCGCTCCCATCCCCTTCCACGGCGAGCTCGGCTCCCTCAACCCCGTCGTCGTCACCGAAGCCGCCGCCGCCGAGCGCGGCGAGCAGATCGGCGCCGGGCTCGCGGGCTCGATGACCATGGGCGCGGGCCAGTTCTGCACCAAGCCCGGATTCGTCCTCGCCCCGGCCGGCGAGAGCGGCGACCGCCTGCTGAAGTCCCTCACCGAGGCGGTCAGCGACACCGAGGCCGGAGTGCTGCTCGACCACCGGATGCGCGAGGCCTTCCTCGACGGAGTGCGCGAGCGCGCCGCACTCCCGGACGTGGACGCCCCGGTCACCCCCGGCGCGGGCGGCGAACACACCGTCGCCGCGGGCTTCCTGACCGTACCGGCGCGACTGCTCACCACCGAGGGCCCGCACGACGCGCTCCTGGAGGAGTGCTTCGGCCCGGTCACCGTCGTCGCCCGCTACGCCTCCGAGGACGAGATCACCGCCGTCCTGTCCCGGCTGCCCGGCAACCTCACGGCCACCCTCCAGATCGCCACCGACGAGGCCGACGGCAGCGCCGCCGGACTCCTCGCCGAGCTCACCGCGCTGGCCGGGCGCGTGCTGGTCAACGGCTGGCCCACCGGCGTCGCCGTCGCCCCCGCCCAGCACCACGGTGGCCCCTACCCGGCCACCACATCGACCTCCACCTCGGTCGGCGCCACCGCGATCGAGCGCTGGCTGCGCCCGGTCAGCTACCAGACCACCCCCGAGGCCCTGCTCCCGCCGGAACTCCGCGAGGACAACCCGCAGAGCCTGCCCCGCCGCGTGGACGGACGCCCCGCATGACCCTGCGACTGCCCGAACTCCCCTTCGCCCTGGAGCCGTTCGGCCCCGCGACGGAATGGGCCCACGAGGGCGGCGTACTGACCGGCCGCGCGGGCGCCCGGCAGGACCGCTTCGTCCCGCCGGGCGGCGAGAGCCTGGAATCCGTGAGCGACGCGCCCCGGCTGCTGGGTACCGCCCCCGAGGGCGACTTCCAGCTGATCGCCCGGGTGAAGGTCGGTTTCGCCGCCGCCTTCGACGCGGGGGTCCTCTACCTCCACGTCGGCGACCGGGAGTGGGCCAAGATCTGCCTGGAGCTCTCCCCGGACCGCCCCACCCTCTGCACGGTCGTCACCCGCGGCCACTCCGACGACGTCAACTCCTTCACCGTGGACGGCGACACCTACTGGCTGCGGCTGACCCGCACGGGCCGCTCCTTCGCCTGCCACGCCTCGCCCGACGGCGAGAAGTGGACCTTCGTCCGCGTCTTCGCCCTGGGCACCCCGGAGCAGTCGGCCGCCGCGTCCGTCGGCTTCCTGGTCCAGTCGCCGACGGGGGAGGGCTGCGAGGCCTCCTTCGACCACATCACCTACCGCCCGACCGGCCTCGCCGACCTCCGCGACGGCAGCTGACCCCCTTACGCGGCCCCGTGCCCCCGACCTCCGGTCACGGAGAGCGGGGGCACGCGCCCGCCCTGCCGTACCCTGCCGGGACCGCGTCCCTCCAGCCGTCGACCGGGAGCCCCGCGTGAACGATCAGCCTGGCCGGCAGGGCAAGAAGAGCGGGCAGAGCGAGAAGAGCCGGCAGAGCAAGGAGAGTGGGCAGAGCATGAGGCCCTTCCTGTACGTCGTCGTGTGCGCGGCCGGAATCGCCGCCGACGTCGGCAAGCTCATCACCGCGGCCCAGCGGGCGAACTGGGACGTGGGCGTCGTCGCCACCCCACAGGGCCTCGGCTTCATCGACGCCACGGCGGTGGAGACCATGACCGGTTATCCGATCCGTTCCGCCTGGCGCCGGCCCGGCGACCCACGGCCGCTCCCGCCCGCCGACGCGATCGCGGTGGCCCCGGCCACGTTCAACACGATCAACAAGTGGGCGGCAGGCATCTCCGACACCCTGGCCGTGGGCATCCTGTGCGAGGCCTACGGCTCCGGCATCCCCACCGCCGCCCTCCCGTACCTGAACGCGGCCCAGGCCGCCCACCCCGCCTACCGGCAGAGCCTGGACCGGCTGCGCGGCATGGGCGTCATGATCGGATCGCACGAACCCCACGAGCCGAAGGCCGCGGGCGCGGCCGACGGCTTCCGCTGGGAGGAAGCGCTGGAGCTGCTGACACCGAGGCTGCCGGGACCGGCCTGACGCGCTGGGCAGTGGCCTCGTACTCCGGGACGACGAGCCGCGGAGCGCCTGAGGCGCAGGACCTGCGCCCGGCGACCGGCGGACCCGGGAGGGCGAGGACGTCGGCTACTGGATCTTCGCGGTGATGGTCCGGACGAACTCGGGGAGCACATCGTCCCGCCAGACGAAAGGTGCTGGGGCCGGTGTGCCCTTGAAGGTCACGGTGGTCTGCCCGCCCACGGTGAACAGCAGCGGGCCCTTGCGGCAGTTCCAGTTGCCCTCGGCGAGGCCGGTGACGAGACAGCGATCCGCGCCCCCCGCACCTTCGGTGATCTTGGTCCCCCGCGCGACGCGACCGGCGTAGCGGACGATCAACTCGGGGTCGGCCACGGCCTCGATGCGGAACCAGAACTGGGTGGCGCTGTAGGTCTCACCCGGAAGGCGCATGCTGTAGAGGCATTGGCCGGCCTCGGACCTGTCGCTCTCTTTCCACGAAGGGTCCGCGGCGAACTCCTTGACCGACAAGGCGTTGACCGGGCTGCTCTCCTGCGCGATGTCCTTGGCGCCGGGCAGGATGGCCTCGACCTCCTCCCGGCCCACGAACGAGCATGCGTCCGGCCACCGGTTCGGGGCCAGGACCGCCCCGTCCTTGAGCGCGGGAAAGGTGACGGTCGTATCCCGGGGGGCGGCCTTGCCTATCGCGACATCGTCCTCGAAGAGCGCGTTCGTACTGAGCAGGAACGCCAGCAGGACGATATTCGAGACCAGCAGAATGCCCACCAGGGTGAGCACTGCGGCTCTGTTCTTCAGCATGGCGGCCGATTCTTCACGAGGCGCGAGCCGGTTGTCGACCGCATTGGCCGCACCGGGCACGCGTATGTGTCGACTTCCCTGCGCAGCACGGCCTTGACGGTGGTGGCGCCCGGATCCCCTCGCCCGGTGGTGCGGCAGCGCGGAGCTTCGGAGATTACGGCCCCGACCCGGCAACCCCCGGGCTCCCGGCGGCGACAACCGAGGGACAGCGGCTCGCACGCGGACGCCTCGCGCCGCGCACACAGCCGCTCAGTACCGCACCCTCCCCGCACCTCGTCGTACCGAAGGGACATCATGCGCACCCACCTCCGCAGTCGCAGTCGCGGTCTCGCCGCCCTCGCCGCCGGAACAGCCGCCGTCGTCGCCGTCGCCGTGCTTCCGGGCTCCGCCGGGGCCGCCGAAACATCTCCCGTGGGATACGGGGCCGGTACGACCGGTGGCGGCAGCTCCTCCGCCGTGACGGTCACCAGCCTCTCCGCCTTCAAGACGGCCGTGACGGGCACCGCCGCCAAGACGGTGAAGGTCAGCGGGATCATCTCGCTGAGCGGCCAGGTCGACATCGGCTCCAACACCACCGTGCTCGGCGTCGGTTCGTCCTCCGGGTTCACCGGGGGAGGGCTGCGGCTGAAGAACTCGACGAACATCGTGATCCGCAACCTCAACATCAGCAAGCCGGTCGCCCCCGCCGACGGGATCACCGTGCAGAAGTCGACCAGGGTGTGGATCGACCACAACACCTTCTCCGCGGACCGCGACCACGACAAGGACTACTACGACGGTCTGCTCGACATCACCCACGCCTCCGACCAGGTCACCGTCTCCTGGAACACCTTCAAGGACCACTACAAGGGCAGCCTGGTCGGCCACAGTGACAGCAATGCGAGCGAGGACACCGGGCACCTCCACGTGACCTATCACCACAACTACTTCAACAACGTCAACTCCCGTATCCCCAGCCTCCGTTTCGGCACCGGGCACTTCTACGACAACTACGTCGTGGGCGCCTCGACGGCCGTGCACTCGCGGATGGGGGCGCAGATGCTGGTGGAGAACAACGTCTTCCGCAGCACCGGGGTCGCCATCACCACCATCCGGGACAGCGACGACGACGGTTACGTCGTGGAGCGCGGCAACGACCTCGGCGGCGCGGCCACCGAGATCTCGCAGGTCGGTTCGTTCACTCAGGCGCCGTACTCGTACACCGCCGAACCGGCCTCGTCCGTCGTCTCCTCGGTGACCGGCGGGGCGGGCGCCGGCAAGATCTAGCGGGTCCGCACCCGTGGGCCGTGTCCCCGCCCCCGCAGGGCAGGGGCACGGCTCGCCCAGCCGGGTGGCGGGAGCCGCAACCCCCGGCTGACCGGACGCGTCCCCATCACCATGATCCGAACTGCGACGCCCGCCGATCTCGACGCGATAGTCCGCCTGCACACCGAGGCACGCGCCACCTACTACCGGGGCCATCTGCCCCAGGAGGAGTACGCGGGCGAGGAGGAGGTCGGTCGCAGCCGGGGCGGCTGGGCCCGCGCCATCGACCGGGACGACGCCACCGTGCTCTGCGCCGAGCGGGACGGTGTCCTCACCGGGATCGCGGCCCACTCGGCCCGCGATGGCATCACACACCTCAGCCAGCTCCATGTGGCACCGGCCCACTGGCGTGAGGGTGTCGGCACGGAGCTGCACGACGCGTGTGTGGCGGCCTGGCAGCGGGACGGGGTGGTGGAGGCCCGCCTGGAGGTGTTCGTCCACAACACCCGCGCCCAGTCGTTCTACGCGGCCCGCGGCTGGACCCAGGATCCGGACCACCCCCGCGCGGGCACCCATCTGGTGCTGCGGCTGGAGGTGCCGGCCGGTCCCCGCCGCGACGTGTAGGGGCGCCGCTCGTTCGCCGGCTCCGGGGAATGACCTGCCCCGGACACGCGTTCCCAGGGAGCGGAGGGTGCCTCCGTGCCGTGCGAGCGGCCGCCCGAGAGCTGGAGAGAAGAAGAGTCATGCGCGTCGAGATCTGGAGCGACATCGCCTGCCCGTGGTGCTACATCGGCAAGGCCCGTTTCGAGAAGGGCCTGGCAGGGTTCGCCCACCGCGACGAGGTCGAGGTGGTGCACCGTTCCTTCGAGCTCGACCCGGGGCGCGCCAAGGGCGACAACGGGCAGGTCATCGACATGCTGGCGCAGAAGTACGGGCGCACCCGTGAGGAAGCGCGGGCCATGGAGGCGAACGTCGCGGCCAACGCGCAGGCCGAGGGGCTCGGCTACCTCACGGAGGGGCGCGACTACGGCAGCACCTTCGACATCCACCGGCTGCTGCACCTTGCCAAGGCCCGCGGCCGTCAGGACGAGCTGTTGGGCCTCGCCTACCGGGCCAACTTCGCCGAGGAGCGGTCCGTCTACGACGGGGACGTGCTGATCGAGCTGGCCGCCGAGGCGGGGCTGGACGCCGACGAGGCGCGGGCGGTGCTCGCCGACCCGGAGGCGTACGCGGACGAGGTGCGTGCCGATGAGCGGGAGGCCTCCGAGCTGGGCGCCAACGCGGTGCCGTTCTTCGTGCTCGACCGGCGGTACGGGATCTCCGGCGGCCAGCCCGCCGAGGTCTTCGCACAGGCGCTTGAGCAGGCGTGGCAGGAGCGCCCGCTGACCACGGTCGGCCAGGACGACGCCGCGGCGTGCGACGCCGACGGCGCGTGCGAGGTCCCCCCGGCCGACGGCAAGGGCTGATACGCGGCCCGGCCCGACGCAAGGGTTGATCGGCGACCGTCCGCACACATAAGCATTTCTTGGGGATGCCCCTTAACTATTGGTAATTGACTATGGGTTGAGGGGCCCTCAGGCTGGACGCATGATGATCTCTTCGCTCAGCCGTGCGGTCGACGCCGAGTTCGCGCCGGAGACCGCCTACCTCAACACCTCCAGCTGCGGGCTGCTGCCCCGCCGGACCGTCGACGCGGTGAAGGCCCTCGCCGAGGAGAACGCCACGGGCCGCCGGGAGGGCGCGGGCGATTTCGGGGCGGCGGACAGCGCCCGGGACGGTTTCGCGCGGATCGCCGGTGTCGGTCCCGGGCGGGTCGCACTCGGCAGCTCGGTCGCCGTGCACGTCGGCCTGATCGCCTGCTCGCTACCGGCCGGGTCCGAAGTGCTGGTGCCCGAAGGTGAGTTCAGCTCGGTCGTCAGCCCGTTCGCGGTCCGTGGCGATCTCCGGATGCGGTACGTCCCGCTGACGGAGCTGGCCGACGCGGTACGCCCTTCCACCGCGCTCGTCGCCTTCTCCTCCGTCCAGTCGGCCGACGGCCGGCTCGTCGCTCTGGACGCGGTACGGGCCGCGGCGGCCGCCCACGGCGCCCGTACGCTGCTGGACGCCACCCAGTCGGCGGGCTGGCTCCCGCTGGACGCCGGGGCGTACGACTACACGGTCACCGCCGGCTTCAAGTTCCTGCTCTGCCCGCGTGGCGCCTCCTTCCTCACCGTGACGGAGGAGGCGCAGCAGTCCCTGCCCGCCGCACACGCCGGCTGGCTCGCGGGGGAGGACCGGTGGGGCGGCACCTACGGGCCGGTCGGGAAGCTCGCGTCCGACGCCCGCCGCTACGACGAGTCGCCCGTGTTCCTCGCCTATCACGGCGCCGAGCACTCCCTCGCGCTGCTGAACGAGATCGGTATCGGTGCCGTCCACGAGCACGCCACCGGGCTCGCGGCCCGCTTCCGGTCCGGTCTGGCCGGGCTGGGGCGCGAGGCGGTGCCGGGGGAGACTGCCGTGGTCGCGGTGCCCGGACTCGGGGGCCGGGCTGCGGAGCTGGCGCGCGCCGGAGTGGTGGTCTCCGACCGGGCGGGCAATCTCCGGGCGGCCTTCCACCTCTACAACACCGAGGCCGATGTGGACCGCGCGCTGGACGTGCTGGCGGGCTGAGCCGGCTCGCGGGCGGGTGCGGGGGCCCGCGCGGTCAGCGGCTCTCCGGGCAGTCCGCCGTCTCCCGGCAGAGGTTCTCCTCGACCTTGGCCAGCAGCCGGGCCAGCTCCTCGCGCTCGCCGCCGTCCAGCCCCGCGAGGGTGTGCTCCTCCAGATCCGTCCAGGCCCGCTCCACCTCGGAGAGCAGGGCGCAGCTGTTGTCGGTGGCCTCGACCAGGACGGCCCGGCGGTCGGCCGGGTCGGGGCTGCGGCGGACGTGTCCGGACTGCTCCAGGCGCTGGAGCATCTTGGTGACCGTGGACGGATCGAGGTCGACCGCCTTGATCACCTCCGACTGGCGGACCGCGCCCGCGTCCCAGAGGTACATCATCAGGAACTCCTGGCCCGGGTAGAGGCCCGCGCTCTTGAGCAGCTTGCCCGCCGTGATCCGGTGGAGCCGTGCGACCCGTGAGACGGCATGGCTGACGGGGCCGCCCCGGGCGGCGCTCGGCAGCTCGGTACAGGCGGGTTCGGACTTCATCGGGACTCCTCGGGGCGGTGCGCGGTGGGCCCCGGCCGGCTCCACCGCCGGCCCGGAGGGCTGACCCACGACTTTACCTTGGCCGGCCAAGTAATGAGTTACAGTGGCACACGTCGCAGATACTTGGCCGACCACATAAGTTTCCGGGAGCTTCTCATGACCACCGCATTCGACCCGTTCGATCTGGCCGGTACACAGCTCGCCAACCGCATCGCCCTGGCGCCGATGACCCGTAGCCGGGCGGGCGATGCCGGCATACCGACGGAGCTGACCGCGGAGTACTACGCGCAGCGCGCCTCGGCCGGGCTGGTCATCACCGAGGGCGTCCAGCCCTCGGCCGTCGGCCAGGGCTACCCCAGCACCCCCGGTCTGCACAGCGAGGCGCAGGTGGCCGGCTGGCGCAGGGTCACCGACGCCGTGCACGCCAAGGGCGGCACGATCTTCGCCCAGCTCATGCACGCCGGCCGTATCGGCCACCCGGTCCTGCTGCCCGACGGTCTCACCCCGGTCGGCGCCTCCCCGGTCGCGGCGGCGGGGCAGGTCTTCACCCAGGAGGGCGCGAAGGACTTCGTCACCCCGCGCGAGCTGACCGGCGCCGAGGTCCGCGCGACGATCGCCGATTTCGCCACCGCCGCGCGCAACGCGGTGGACGCCGGGTTCGACGGGGTGGAGCTGCACGGCGCCAACGGCTATCTGATCCACCAGTTCCTGGCGCCCAACTCCAACCTGCGCACCGACGAATGGGGCGGCTCAGTGGAGGGCCGCATCCGGTTCGCCGTCGAGACCGTGCGCGCCGTCGCCGCCGAGATCGGCGCCGCGCGCACCGGAATCCGGATCTCGCCCGGAAACGCGTTCAACGACATCGACGAGCCCGCACCCGATGCCACCTACAGCGCACTGGTGCGGGCCATCGAACCGGTCGGACTCGCCTATCTGCACATCGTCGAGGCCAAGGCCGCGGACCGGGCGCTGACCGCCACCCTGAGCAAGGAGTTCAACGGCACGATCGTGCTCAACCCGGCGACCGACGGCTCCACCGGACCCGAGTCGCTCGCCCTGGTCGAGGAGGGCGTGGCCGACATCGTCTCCTACGGCGCGCTGTTCCTGGCCAACCCGGACCTGCCGGACCGGCTGCGGGCGGGCGGCCCGTACAACACCGCGGACCGGGCGACCTTCTACGGGGGCGACCACCGCGGCTACACCGACTACCCCGCGCTGGAGGTGTGAGAACCGGCCGTCCGGCCCCGGTCCCCGGCCCCCCGCCTCCCGGCGCCGGGGGCCGGACCACCGGCCCTCACGCCGATTCGCGGCGGACCAGCTCGGTGGGCAGTATCACGGCGGCCGGGTCGTCCCCGCCGATCTGGGCCAGCAGCACCCGGACCATCTCGGCGCTGATCCGGTCCCACGGCTGACGGATCGTCGTCAGCGCGGGCCGGGAGGCGAGCGCGGCGGGGGAGTCGTCGAACCCGCCCACCGCGACATCGTGCGGCACGTCGCGCCCCGCCTTCTCCAGCGCGGCCAGCACCCCCTGCGCCATCAGGTCCGAGGCGACGAACACCGCGTCCAGGTCCGGGGCCCGCTCCAGCAGCAGCGCGGCGGCCGTCTCGCCGCCCGACCGGCTGTAGTCGCCCGGCACGATCAGCGCGTCGTCGACGGGCAGTCCGCAGTCGGCCAGCATCTCGCGGTAGCCGGCCAGCCGCTCCACACCGCCCGGGGTGTCCAGCGGGCCGCTGACCGTACCGATCCGCCGGCGCCCCGACTCGTACAGGAAACGCACCATGTCCCGGGCGCCGTCCCGGTCGTCGGCCGCCACGTAGCTGACCTTCGAGCCCTGGCCGAGCGGTTTCCCGCAGGCGACCAGGGGCACCCCGGCCTCGTGCAGCTGGGCGGCGACCGGATCGCCGGAGTGACTGGAGACCAGCAGGACCCCGTCCACATGGCTTGCGATGTACCGCATGTTGCGGCGGCGCTCCGCCTCCGTACCGGCGATCATCAGCAACAGCGGGATGTCGTGCGCGGCGAGCGCGCTGGTGCAGCCCCGCAGCAGCACATTGAAGTTCGGGTCCTCGAAGAACCGTTCCTGGGGCTCGGTGAGCAGGAACGCCACCGAGTCGGAGCGGCCCGTGATCAGCGACCTGGCGTGCCGGTTCACCGTGTAACCGGTCTTGCGGATGGCGGAGTTCACCGCATCGAGCGCGGCCGGGCTGACGTTGTGACCGCCGTTGAGCACCCGGGAGACCGTGCCGCGCGAGACCCCGGCCTCCCGCGCCACGTCGTGGATCGTCGGCGGCCGGCGGCGTCCCGTACCGGTCTGTTCTGTGCGGCTCATGGTGCGTGATCTTTCGTCAAGTGACGTCCTGGCGGGGCCCGTCAGGACTTTACGGCGCCGGAGAGCAGGTCGAGGCTCCAGAAACGCTGAATGACCAGGAACAGAGCGATCAGCGGGACGATCGCCAGCAGCGCCCCCGTGATCACCAGGGTATAGAGGGCCGGAGTGGTGGAGCCCTGCTGGAGGAGGGTGTAGAGCCCGAGCGTGACCGGGAACTTCTCGTCGTCGCCGAGCATGATGTACGGCAGCAGGAAGTTGTTCCAGACCGCGACGAACTGGAAGAGGAAGACGGTCACCAGGCCGGGCAGCATCATCGGCAGCGCGATCGTCCGGAAGATGCGCCACTCGCTGCCGCCGTCCATCCGCCCGGCCTCGATCACGTCGCCCGGCACGGCGGCCGCCGCGTAGATCCGGGCGAGGTAGACCCCGTACGGGGAGAGGATCACCGGCAGCAGGACCGAGAGGTAGGAGTCGGTCAGGTCGGCCTCGGCCAGCAGCAGGTACTGCGGTACGGCGAGGATCACCGGCGGCATCAGCACACCGGCCAGCAGGATGTTGAAGACGCTCTCCTTGCCGCGGAAGCGGTACACGGCGAGCGCGTACCCCGACACCGCGGAGACCGCTGTCGACAGCAGCGCGCCCACACCGGCGTAGAAGGCCGAGTTGGCCATCCACTTCCAGTACACGCCGTCCCGGTACGCGGAGAGCTCGGAGACGTTGTCCGCGAAGCCGGAGCCGGGCAGGAAGGTGAAGGTGGAGAACAGCTCGCTGCCGGACTTGGTCGAGGCGACCAGGACCCAGGCGACGGGCAGCAGGCAGTAGAGGGCGCCGAGCAGCAGGGCCGCCGTCGGCACCACGGAGAACCGGCGGGGGCCGGCCGGCAGCGGCCGGACGATCTGCGTGCTCACTGGGGGTCCCCCTGCTTCGTACGGGAGTTGGCCGCCCGGAGGAAGCCGAAGGACAGGGCCAGGGTGGCGACGGCGATGATGACCGCCTGCGCGGCCGCCGCGTAGATGTCGTTGTTGACGAAGGCGTCCTGATAGACCTTCATCAGCGGACTCCAGGTGGTGGAGAGGGAGTTGGTGAGCGGCTTCAGCGTGGTCGGTTCGTTGAACACCTGGAGCGTGGCGATGATCGAGAAGAAGAACGTCAGCACCAGCGAGGGCGCCACCATCGGGATCTTGATCCGGAACGCGATCTGCCACTGCGAGCAGCCGTCCAGGCGGGCCGCCTCGAAGATCTCGGCGGGGATCGCCCGCAGCGAGGTGTAGATCACGATCATGTTGAAGCCCGTGCCGCCCCAGACCGCGATGTTGGCCAGGGCGAGATAGAGCGGTCCGCCGTCGAGCAGATCGGGCTGCGGCAGACCGGCCCTGTCCAGCAGGAAGTAGAACGGACTGACGTCCGGCAGGTAGAGGAAGCCCCACATCAGGGCGGCGACCACACCCGGGATCGCGTACGGGAGGAAGATCGCCAGCCGGGTGAAGCCGCGCAGCCGGATCCGTTCGGTGTCCAGGAGCAGCGCGAACAGCAGGGCCAGGCCCAGCATCACCGGGACGACGATCGCCCCGTAGCCGAGGATGCGCAGCGCGCCGTGCAGCAGCTCGGAGTCGGAGAGCGCGCCGGTGTAGTTGGCGAGGCCGGCCCAGATCTCCTTGCGGGCGCCCTTGCCCAGACCGAGTCCGCTGACCTCGGTCCGGCGGAAGCTCAGATAGAGCGCGTACCCGATGGGCAGGGCGAAGAAGAGCAGGAAGAGCGCGGTGGCGGGGAGCAGGAAGGCGTACGGGGCGCTCTTGACCCCGTACGGCCTCCGGCGGCGGGCGCGTGTCACTCGGAGACTCCGAAGCCCTGCTTCTTCAGGTCGGCGACCGTGGCGTCCTGCATGGCGGTCAGGGCCGGGCCGAAGCCGGACCTGCTCTTGGCAGCCCCGGCGAAGTTGTCCTTGAAGGCGGTGTACGCGACGTTCACGTTCGGGCCCCAGGCGGCGGGCGCGGTGCCCTTGGCTATCTTGGCGGCCTCGGTGTAGAAGTCGGGCTGGTTGGCGAAGTACGCCGGGGGCTTCGCCAGCGCGCCACCGGTCTGGGCGGCGGTCGCGGCGGGGTAGATGCCGCTCTCCTTCACCAGGGCGCCGAGCGCGGCGGTGTCGGTGTTCAGCCACTTCGCGAACGTGGCCGCCGCCTCCTTGTGCTTCGAGTCGTTGGTGACCGCGGTGGAGGAACCGCCCCAGCTGCCGGTGACGCTCTCGCCGGACTTCCACTGGGGGAGCGGGGCCATGGCCCACTTGCCCGCGGTGTCGGGGGCCGCGGTCGTCAGGGTGCCCGGCGCCCAGACGGCGCTGACCCAGGCGATCTGCTTGCCGGTGTTGAGCGCCTTGTTCCAGGCCGGGGTGTACATCGGCTGGTTGTCGATGGCGCCCTCCTTGACCAGACCGCCCCAGAAGTCCGCGACCTTCCGCGTGCCCGGCTCGTCGATGGCGACCTTCCACTTGTCGCCCGCGGTGGTCCACCACTGCGCACCGGCCTGCTGGGCGAGGCCCGCGAAGAGACCGGAGTCGTTGGACGAGAAGGTGGTGAGGTCCTTGTCCGGGGCCTTCTTCTTCAGCGCACGGGCGGTCGCGGCGAACTCGTCCCAGGTGGTGGGCACCGACAGGCCGTACTTCTTGAACAGGTCCTGGCGGTAGTAGAACATCAGCGGACCGGAGTCCTGCGGCAGCGCGTACAGGGCGTCCGAGCCCAGCGTCGTCTGCTGCCAGATGCCGTCGGCGAACTCGTCCTCGGCGTCGCCCGCCTCCTCGGAGATGTCGGCGAGCACGTCGTTGGAGACCAGGGTGGGGAGCGCCTGGTACTCGGCCTGCACCAGGTCGGGGGCCTTGTGCGCCTTCGCCGCGGTGATGATCTTGGTGACCAGGTCGTCGCCGGAGGCCTGCTTCTTCACGGTGACCGTGATGCCGGCCTTCTTGCCCTCGCCCTTGTTCCAGATGTCCGCGACCTTGTCGAGACCGGGGGCCCAGGCCCAGTAGGTGAGCGACACGGGCCCGGAGGCGGCCGGACCGTCCCCGCTGCTGTCGTCGTCCGACGAGCCGCAGCCCGTGAGCAGGGCGGTGGCGGCGAGCGACGCGGCCGCGGACACCGCGACGATGCGGTACTTCATGGATTTCTCCCCTGACGAGAAGCGAGGGTGCAGCGCCGGCATGCGCTGTGAGCGTTCACAGTAGAGAAACGAATCCGACACTTGTCAATGGTTGATGCTGTGCGCTTATGTTGGCTCAGCGCCACCGAGAGTGTGTGTGCACGTTCCCAGAAGTTGTACCGAAGAGCCCAGGAGACGCCCATGCCGCACACCCCTCGCGCTACTGCCCCGCAGGGTCTGCACCAGCTGGCCTTCGGCGGCGACTACAACCCCGAGCAGTGGCCCGAGGAGGTCTGGCACGAGGACGTACGCCTCATGCGGGAGGCCGGGGTGACCATGGTCAGCGTCGGGATCTTCTCCTGGGCGCTGCTCGAACCCGAGCCGGGCACATACGACTTCGGCTGGCTCGACCGGCTCCTGGACCTGCTGCACGTCAACGGCGTCCGCGCCGACCTGGGCACCCCCACGGTCGCACCGCCCGCCTGGTTCTACCGCGCCCACCCCGAGGCCCTGCCGGTCAGCCGGGACGGCGTCCGGTACGCCTTCGGATCACGTGGTGCGATCTGCCACAGCAACCCCGACTACCGCGCCGCCGCGGCAAACATCACCGAACAGCTCGCCCGCCGCTACGGGAAGCACCCCGCGCTCGCCATGTGGCACGTCCACAACGAGTACGGCGTCCCCGTGAGCGCCTGCTACTGCGACAGCTGTGCCGGCCACTTCCGCCGCTGGCTCACCGGCCGGCACGGTGGCGTCGACGCCGTCAACGAGGCCTGGGGCACCGCCTTCTGGGGCCAGCGCTACCGAAGCCTCGACGAGATCGACCCGCCGCGCACCACCCCGACCGTCGGCAACCCGGCCCAGCAGCTCGACTACGCCCGCTTCGCGGACGCCACCATGCGCGAGAACTTCCGCGCCGAACGCGACATCCTGCACCGGCTCGCCCCCGGCGCCCCCGTCACCACCAACTTCATGACCGCGCTCAGCCAGTGCGACTCGGTGGACTACTGGGCCTGGGGCCGGGAGGTCGACCTCGTCACCAACGACCACTACCTGATCACCGACGGCCGCCGCACCCACGTCAACCTCGCCATGGCCGCCGACCTGACGCGCTCGGTGGCGGGTGGCGCGCCCTGGCTGCTGCTCGAACACTCCGCCGGTGGCGTCAACTGGCAGCCCCGCAACCCCGCCAAGCGCCCCGGCGAGTTGGCCCGCAACAGTCTGGCCCACGTCGCCCGCGGCTCCGACGGCGCGATGTTCTTCCAGTGGCGGCAGTCGCGGCGCGGCGCCGAGAAGTTCCACTCGGCGATGCTCCCGCACGCCGGGACGGACTCCCGCATCTGGCGCGAGGTCTCCCGGCTCGGGGCCGATCTCGGCCTGCTGAACGGGATCCGCTCCACCCGGACCGTCGCCGACGCCGCCCTGGTCTGGGACTGGCAGTCCTGGTGGGCGCAGTCCCTGGAGTGGCGCCCGAGCCAGGACCACGACGCCCGCGAGCGCGCCGACGCGTTCTACGCCTCGCTCTTCGACCGCCACCTCACCGTGGACTTCGCCCACCCCGACGCCGATCTGTCCGGCTACCCCCTCGTCGTCGTCCCGGCCCTCTACCTCGCCACCGAGGAGTCCGGCCGCAATCTGCGCCGTTACGTGGAGGGCGGGGGCACGCTCGTGGTCTCGTACTTCTCCGGCATCGTGGACGCGGACGACGCCGTGCACCCGGGGCCGTACCCGGGCGCCCTGCGGGACGTACTCGGCCTCACGGTCGAGGAGTTCTCCCCGCTCGCCGAGGGCGGCACCGTCCGCCTCATCACCCCGGAGGGCGCACCCGATGGGCCCGAGCTGACCGGTGACCTCTGGTCGGACGTGGTGATCCCGCGCGGCGCGGAGACGGTCTGGTCCTACGCCGACGGGCTCGCCGCCGGGCGGCCCGCCGTCACCCGCCACCGCCTGGGCGACGGCACGGCCTGGTACGTCTCCACCCGGCTGACCGGAGGCGGCCTGGACACGGTGCTCGACCGGGCCTGCGACGACGCGGGCATCGCGCCCCGCACGGAGCTTGCGCGCGATGTCGAGGTCGTGCGCCGGGCGGGGGAGGGCGGTACGTACGTCTTCGCGATCAACCACACGGAGACGGAGGCGAAGGTGCCGTTGGAGGCGGCCGGTACGGAGCTCCTCACCGGCGAGACGGCCGAGCGGCACGTCGTGGTGCCGGCGGGGGCGGTGCGCGTGGTCCGGGTGGGGGGTTAGGCGCGGACGTGTACGACCACACCCACGACGTGCTCGACGCCCTCGAGGCACAGGGCGCCGCGGCCGACATGGTCCAGATCGGCAATGAGATCAACGCCGGGATGCTCCGTGTACTGGGAGCCCGCCCGGACCGCCGTCAGCGGCGGCGGCTGGGACCCGGCCGAACCGGCGTCCGGCAACGCGTGGGAGAACCAGGCGCTGTTCGGATACGACACGAAGCTGCTCCCGGCGGCGAGCTGGTTCTCCCACCGGTGGACGCCGAGGACTGTTCCGTAGTCCCGCGTGCTTGCCAGGGGTTACGGGACAGCCCTCAGGCCTCTTCCAGCGGGGCCCCGTGCCACCTCCACGAGGTCACGCGCTCACGGCCCGGCAGATCCGCACGGCCGGTGGACCACAGCAGCACGGTCCACCGGTCGCCGTCCTCCGGGGCGTCCGGGAAGAGCCGCGCGAGCACCCGGTCGCACAGGTCCCCGGACGGCGTCCAGGCGATGCCCAGGCCCTCGGCGAGGTCATGGGTGTGCACCAGGGTCTCCACGATGCCCATGGCCGCGAAGCCCTCCGCGTCCGACACCCCGAACCCGTGGTACGAGCGGACGTCCGGAGCCGTCGTGCGCACCATCGCCGCCAGCAGCGCGCCGCTGGCCTCCAGGGTCTGGAGCAGTCCGGCCGTACCGGCCGCCGGGTCCGCGAAGATCGCGTTGTGCGGGCCGCCCGCGCGCCGCGGCTTCCAGTCGTACGGCACCTCGTTCGCCAACGGCGGTGACTGCGGGCCGAGTTGAGCCGCGTAGGCGAAGAGGTCGTCGCTCAGGTGCTCCACGGTCTCCCAGCAGTCCCAGTCGAGCGTCCCGGCCGGAATGTGCCAGTCCTGCTCCGGGGACGCCCCGAGCGCGGCGACCGCGAGCCGCACCGCCGACGTGACGTCGTCCGCGGTGACCGGGGACCGCGTACCCGTCAGCGCGGCCCGCTCGCGCGCACCGCACTCCACGCAGAACTCGTTGCCCTCGGGGTCGGCCAGCGTCACCCAGCCGCGCCCGTCCGCCCGGCGGTGATCGCCGACGAGGGTGGCACCGAGCGCGAGCAGCCGTTCGACCTCCTCGTCCCGGGTGCGGTCGTCCGGCTGGATGTCGAAGTGGACGCGGTTCTTGGCGCCCTTGGGCTCCGGCACGGTGACGAACAGCAGGGCGGTACCGGGGGTCCTGACCAGTGCCTCGGGGTCGCCCGGGAAGTCGTCGTCGGCCAGGGAAGCGCCCAGCGCGGCGGCCCAGAACGAGCCCAGCGCGTAGGCGTCGGCGCAGTCGACGGTGACGTGGTGTACGTGTGAAGTCATGGACCTCACTCTCACCCGCGGCCCGCACGGGGTCCAGCGGGTTATGACGGCGGCGGGGGCGAAACGGCGTACCGTTCCACCCCCGCCGCGTCCCGAGCGTCTACTTCACCGGTGTGAAGTCCCGCGCCCCGATGAACTCCGGGCGGCGGATCGGAGCCGCGAAGGGCTCCTGGGCCGAGTTCTCCACGCTGTTGAACACGATGAAGACGTTGCTGCGCGCGTACGGGGTGATGTTGTCCCCCGAGCCGTGCATGCAGTTGCAGTCGAACCAGGTCGCCGAACCCGCCCGGCCCGTGAAGAGCTTGATGCCGTGCCGGTCGGCCATCTTCGTCAGCGCCTCGTCGGACGGGGTGCCCGCGTCCTGCATCTGGAGCGACTTCTTGTAGTTGTCCTTCGGCGTCTCACCGGCGCACCCGAGGAACGACTTGTGCGAGCCGGGCATGATCATCAGCCCGCCGTTGGTGTCGTAGTTCTCGGTCAGTGCGATCGAGACGGACACCGCCCGCATGTTCGGGAGACCGTCCTCGGCGTGCCAGGTCTCGAAGTCCGAGTGCCAGTAGAACCCGGAGGCACCGAAGCCCGGCTTGACGTTGATCCGGGACTGGTGGACGTAGACGTCCGAACCGAGGATCTGCCGGGCCCGGCCCACCACACGCTCGTCGCTGACCAGCCGGGCGAACACCTCGCTGAGCCGGTGGACCTCGAAGACCGACCGTACGTCCTGGGACTTCGGTTCGATGATCGAGCGCTCGTCGGCCCGTACCGCCGGATCGGCGATCAGCCGCTCCAGCTCGGCGTGGTAGCCGGCCACTTCGTCCGGGGTGATCAGCTGGTCGACGGTGAGGAAACCGTCGCGCTCGAAACCCTGGAGGTCCTTCGCGGCGACCGGACCCGGTGCGCCGGGCGCGGACCAGATGACCGGGTCCTGGCGGGGAGTGGTCATCTCGGCGGCGCCGCGCGATGGGTACAGGTCGGCGCGTACATCAGTGGTCATGGTGCTCAGCCCTCCTCGGTCAGCAGCGGGTAGACGCCGTTCTCGTCGTGGTCCTCCCGTCCGGTGACGGGGGGGTTGAAGACGCACACGCAGCGGAAGTCCGTCTTGGGACGCAGCGTGTGGTGCTCGTGCCCGTTCAACAGGTACATCGTGCCGGGGGCGATCCAGTGCTTCTCACCGGTCTCGTCGTTGGTGAGCTCTGCCTCACCCTCCGTGCAGAGCACGGCCTCGATGTGGTTGGCGTACCACATCGACGTCTCGGTGCCGGCGTACAGCACGGTCTCGTGGAGTGAGAAGCCGACCTTCTCCTTGGCGAGCACGATGCGCTTGCTCTCCCAGGTTCCTGAGGCGGACTTCACATGCCGGTCGGTGTTCTCGATGTCACTGAACGATCGGACGATCACGGTGGGTCGGTGCCTTTCTCTCTGCAGCGGTGTATCTCATCGGGCCCGCCCGGGGCGGCCCCGGGTCAGGCGGTCTCGCGGACGCATCGGGCCAGCGTGCGCAGGCCCTCGTCCAGTTCCTCGGGGGTGATGGTCAGTGGCGGCAGCAGCTTGACGACCTCGCTCTGCGGGCCGGACGTCTCCAGGAGCAGCCCCAGCTCGAACGCGCGGGCGCAGACGGCCGACGCACGCGCCGGGTCGTTGAACTCCAGGCCCCACACCAGTCCGCGGCCGCGGAACTGCGCGGTCGGCTCCTCGCCGCAGATCGCCAGCATCGTCTGCTCGATCTGCTCGCCGCGGGCCAGCGTCTGCTTCTCCATCTGGCCGTCCGCCCAGTAGGCGTCGAGCGCGGCGGCTGCGGTGACGAACGCCGGGTTGTTGCCGCGGAAGGTGCCGTTGTGCTCGCCGGGCTCCCAGATGTCCAGCTCGCCCTTGAAGAGGCAGAGCGACATCGGCAGGCCGTAGCCGCTGATGGACTTCGACAGCGTGACGATGTCCGGGACGATGCCGGCCTCCTCGAAGGAGAAGAAGCCGCCGGTGCGGCCGCAGCCCATCTGGATGTCGTCGACGATCAGGAGCATGTCCTGGCGGTGGCACAGTTCCTGGAGCGCGCGCAGCCACTCGGCACGGGCGACGTTGATGCCGCCCTCGCCCTGGACCGTCTCCACGATCACGGCGGCGGGCTTGTTGAGCCCGGAGCCCTGGTCCTCAAGGAGCCGCTCGAACCAGATGAAGTCGGGGACCTGGCCGTCGAAGTAGTTGTCGAACGGCATCGGCGTGCCGTGCACCAGCGGGATACCGGCGCCGGCGCGCTTGAAGGCGTTGCCGGTGACGGCCAGCGAGCCGAGCGACATGCCGTGGAAGGCGTTGGTGAACGAGACCACGGACTCGCGGCCCTTGACCTTGCGGGCCAGCTTCAGGGCCGACTCGACGGCGTTGGTGCCCGTCGGGCCGGGGAACATCACCTTGTACGGCAGGTCGCGCGGGCGCAGGATGACGTTCTGGAAGGTCTCCAGGAAGGCCCGCTTGGCGGTGGTCGCCATGTCGAGGCCGTGGGTGATGCCGTCGCGCTCGATGTAGTCGATCAGCGCGCGTTTCAGCACCGGGTTGTTGTGGCCGTAGTTGAGTGAACCGGCTCCGGCGAAGAAGTCGAGGTAGGAGTGGCCGTCCTCGTCCGTCAGACGGGCGCCCTGCGCGCGGTCGAACACGGCGGGCCAGCCGCGGCAGTAGCTACGTACCTCGGACTCAAGGGTCTCGAAGACACTCAGGGCGGGCGGGGTGATGGTCACAGCGGGTCTCCTGCGTGAGGGGGTGTGACGTGCGGCGGTAGAAGGGGACTGCGACGGGCCGCGGGGCCGCGTCGGCGCAAGTGCGCGCTCAGGCGTGGAAGGGGCCTATGCGGTAGAGCACTTCCGGCAGATGAGTGCCCTCCGGGAACAGGCCGCCGTCGAAGAGCACCTCGTGTTCCAGTGCCACGTCGTGGCGCTGGGCGTAGGAGGTGAACAGGCGGTCCGATGCGGTGTTGTCCGGCGTGATCGTCGTCTCGACCGAGGCGAGGCCCTGGTTCGCGGCGACCCGTGAGGTCAGCGCGTCCAGCAGCTTCGCTGCCAGGCCGGTGCCGCGGTGGCCGTGGTCGACGGCCACCTGCCAGACGACGAGCGTCTCGGGGCGGTCGGGCCTGATGTACCCCGTCACGAAGGCGACCGGGCTGCCGGTCTCGTCGCGGGCGACCACGGAGGTCGCCGCGAAGTCACGGCACCACAGCAGGTAGCTGTACGAGGAGTTGAGGTCCAGGACCTTGGAGTCGCGGGCTATGCGCCAGATCGCGGCTCCGTCCTCCACTCGTGGGGCGTCGATGGTGATGAATTCGCTTCGGGCACTTGCAAAATCTGCTGGTGCGGCGGTCATGGGAATTCAATTTACCTAGCAAATTTCGAAATTGCATCGAGGAGAGGGGTTGGGTGAAGCGCCCTTCTGTGCTATCACGCGGGTGCGCGCCCCAGCGTGAATCGGCTCCACTTTCTTCCTATTTGACCCACATTTATCGGGCAAAACGACCTCGGTGTGGAGTCGGTCACAACGTCGTAACTCTCCTGAGACGTGATCGAATTCGTGCGAAGCGCCCGCTGAAAACTGGGGTGTTTAGCCCTGGGGAAAGCGGGCAGAAGAATGCGGGGAGCTGTTCTCGATAAGAGAGCTCCCCGCATTCTTGGATGGTGCCTGAATTTATTCGCTGGGCCAGGTTTCCGAGACCGCCTTGCGGGCAGCTTCGAAATCGACCTGCCGGCCGTCATCGGCCAGCGCCGACCCCAGAGCCGCGAGCGAGGAGAGCACCGCGCCCCGCGTCGCATCCACCCCGTAGTGATTGACCCGGATCATCTCCCCGGCCAGCGCGCCCCCGCCCGCGATCAGCGGCAGCGACGGGTCCGCGGCGAGCGCCCGCGCGACCAGCCCCGCGGCGTCCACGCCCTCCGGAGCGCGCAGTGTGGTCGCCACCGGCGCCGCGTCCCTCGCCTCGTGCACGTACGGGGTCAGTCCGCCGCCCAGCGCGAGCGCGCCCGCCCGGGTGGCCGCGGCAGCCGCGGTGTGCCGCCCCGTGAGGGCGTCCAGCCCCTCCGCCTCGATCCGCTCCGTACACGCCTCCAGCGCCAGCATCTCCAGCTGGGCCGGCGCGTGCGGCAGCGCCTTGCGGCCACCGTCGATCCAGCGCTCCTTCCAGTCCAGCAGCGACAGGTAGGAGCGGCGCGGGGCCTGCGGGTTGGCGGCGAGCCGCTCCCAGGCGCGGGCGCTCACCGAGACGGCGGACACCCCGGCCGGGCCGCCCATCGCCTTCTGCGCGCCGATCACGCACAGGTCGACGCCCCACGCGTCGGGCAGCAGCGGCTCGGCGCCCACCGATGCGACGGCGTCCAGCATGAACAGCGCCCCGTGCGCGCGTACGACCTCGCCGATCTCCGCGACCGGGTTGGTGTTGCCGGTCGCCGCCTCGGCGTGGACCAGCGAGACGAAGTCGATCTCCGGGTGGGCGGCCAGCGCGTCGGCGACCTGGGCGGCGGTGACCGCCGTGTGGAAGGGCACATCGAGGTCGACGACCTCGGCGCCGCAGTCGCGCAGCCAGTTGCCGAAGGTCTGGCCATAAGGACCCGTGACCACGTTCAGCGCGGTGGACCCGGGGCGGGCGCCGCCCCGGATGCAGCCTTCGAGGGGGAGCAGCGCCTCGCCCTGCATGATGACGACGTCCTGCTCGGTGGCGAGGAGACCGGCCACCCGCCGCTCGATCGCCGCGAACTGCGCGGGTGTGAGCGGAGCGAGGTCGAGGAAGGGGTGCGTCACGGTGGTGCTCTCTTCGGGATCGGATCGGTGTGCGGCCGGGCCTGCGGACCCGGCCCGCACCGAGGGTACCCAGCACCTCGCGGACGGTCCTCGGGGTGCCTCGTACAGTGCTGCCCATGAGTGATCACGAGGCGCCGCGGGTGCTGCATGTGAAGGGGCGGGTGCTCGTCGGCCCCGAGGACGTCAGAGATGAGCTCTGGGCGGTCGACGGCCGCGTCACGTACGCGCGGCCCGCCGGCGCGGACGCGGCGACGGTCGTCACCGGGTGGGCGCTGCCGGGACTGGTGGACGCCCACTGCCACGTCGGGCTCGACCACCACGGGGCCGTCGACACGGCGA